>NZ_JAEEAP010000374.1 GCF_016103465.1 Streptomyces sabulosicollis | reverse complement strand
CCACCCCACCACCCCGTCCCGAGCCGGAGCCCCTGACCCTGTTCGTCCGCGGTCCGCCGCGACGGCCTTGCGTGACCGTCGCGGCGGCCGGGCTACGCCTGAGGATGCGGCTGCGAGCGGAAGCGGGGGAAGTGCAGCCCCCGGTGCTCGGCGCGGGGAGCGCCGGGTCCGCCGAGACTGGTGCGCAGCTGGATGCCGTGCATGATCTCGATGATGCCCAGCGCGAGCAGCCAGATACCGGCCACCACGGTGAGCGCCGTGATCGAACCGAAGGGCGCCACGATCAGGATGATCCCGCCCAGCATGGTGAGCACACCGAGGAACACCTGCCAGCCCCGGGCGGGCATGCCCTCACCGGAGACCGCCGTGGCCGTCTGCATCACGCCCCGGATCAGCCAGGCGAAGCCGATCCACAGCGCGAGCAGCAGGATCGACTGGGCCGGGCCCCGGAAGCAGAGCAGGCCCAGCAGCACGCTCAGCCCCCCGGTGATGAAACTCAGCACCCGCAGATGCCCCGGGATATGCGCACCGAAGGCCCCGGCCAGCTGGAAGATCCCGCTGATGAGCAGATACGCGCCGAACAGGGCGCCGATCACCACCAGGGAGGGCCCCGGCCACGCCAGGACCATGATGCCGAGCGCGATCGCCACCACACCCGCGGTCACCAGGACCTGCCAGGTGGTGTTGGACAGCATGTTCTGCATCGTGGCGTACGGGGTGCCCGCACCGGAGGGCCGCTCTCCCGGCCGGCCGTACGGTTCCTGTCTCGGCTGCCCGGCGCCATGCGGACTGTCGGAGGGGTAAGTCATGGTCGTCCACCTCCTCGGGGGAACAAGATGGCCGTAACCCACAGATCCATCGTCCCTCCGTGCACGTTCCAGCGCCTCGCGGGCGGTGGGCCCGCATGGCAAGGTGGGGGATGAGGCGGTGTCCTTGGTGCGCGTCATAGGGAGGCCCGCATGGACGACCGGGAGTTCTTCCAGACGGTGGCGGACCGCACCCAGCTGTCACGGCAGGAGGCGGCGGATGTCACCCGCGCCACGCTCGAGACCCTGGCGGCCCGCCTGAGCGCGGGCGAGGCCCGGGATCTCGCCCAGGAGCTGCCCGGACACCTCCGGGAGTCCCTCCGGCGCGGGCCGGGGGAGATGGAGGTCTTCGACCCCGAGGAGTCGGTCCGCAGGGTGCACGAGCGCACCGGGCTGTCCGAGCCGGAGGCCGACCGCGGTGTCCGGGCGGTCCTCGCCACGCTCCGGGAGGCCGTTTCCGCCGAGGAGTACGGCCACGCCATGTCCCAGCTGGGCAGCGAGTTCGCGAGGATGGCGGAGTCCGTGCGCTGACGCGCCCGCGGCCGGTGGGCTCATCCGGCCCGCCAGCCGCTCCACCGGCCGACGGTGATCTCCACGACCGGCCCGCGCGGCGGCCGGTCCCCGTACTGGGCCGGGTAGGTGTCCACGAGCAGCCGGACGTGGTCCGAGGACTCCGCCGACTCGTCGGCCGGCGGCAGGACGCGGGCCGTGCCGTCGGCGCGCGCCCACCACAGGTGGTCCCAGTCCTCGTCGTAGTCGTCCACGAGCAGGCATACGGCGGGGTGGGCGCGGATGTTGTCCAGGCGCTTCAGCCGTGTCGTCCGCTTCGGCTTGTGGTCGACGGCCGTCACCACGGTGTCGCCGGTCAGCGCGAAGACCACCGGCACCAGATGCGGGCGGTCCCCGGCACCGACGGTGGCCAGCCGGGCCAGCCTGGCCCGGGCGAAGCGCTCACGCGCCTGCGCGCTCGTCAGCTGCGGCATCGTGACTCCCGGCGGCTCACTGGAACCGGGCCGCGATCCGGGCCATCGAGTCCAGCCGCGCGATCGTCTCCGCCTCCGGCATCGTCGGCAGGTAGAACAGCACCCGCTCCACCCCGATGCGCTGGTACCCCTCGGCCGCCTCGGCGTCCTCGGGCATCGCGTACAACGTCACCGGCACATCGCGGCCCGCCACCTCGCGCAGCCGCTCCAGCTGCGGACGCAGCTCCTCGGGGGATCCGCTGTTGGCCAGCCAGGCGTCGCCGACAGCGGCGATCCGCCGGAACGCGGCGTCCCCGCCACCGCCCACGTAGATCGGCGGATGCGGCCGCTGGACCGGCTTGGGCCACTGGAAGACCGGGTCGAAGTTCACGAACTCCCCGTGGAACTCGGCCTTCTCCTTCGTCCACAGCGCGATGATGGCCCGCAGCCGCTCGTCCAGGAGCCGCCCCCGGGTGGACGGGTCCGTCCCGTGGTTCTGCATCTCCTCGCGGTTCCAGCCGGCGCCGACCCCGAAGACGGCCCGTCCGTCCGAGATCAGGTCGAGGGAGGCCACTTCCTTCGCGGTGGTGATCGGGTCCCGCTGCACCACCAGGGCGACACCGGTGCCCAGCAGCAGACGCCGGGTGACCGTGGCGATCGCGGCCAGTGTCACCAACGGGTCGAGGGTGCGGTAGTAGACCTCCGGCAGGTCCCCGCCACCCGGGTACGGGGTACGGCGGTCCACCGGGATATGGCTGTGCTCGGCGAGGAAGAGCGCGTCGAAACCGCGCTCCTCCAGGGCCCGCCCCAAGGGGGCGGGCCGGATGCCCTGGTCGGTGACGAACGTGGATACGCCGAACTTCACTGAGGCTCCCTGGGACGGTGCGTGGAGGGATCTACGGGAACCACATGGGTACCCGGCCGAGGGGAAGCCGCAACGGTGCGCACGAGTGACACGGCCGGACGGCGGGCGGACCCCAGGGCGGCGCGAGCCCTACGGCCGGGGCTCGCCCGGACCGAGGAGGACACCACGCTCCGCGTAGAACCGCCCGAGGTCGGCCCAGGGGACCTCGGCGAAGCGCTGGGAGCCGTCCGGGAAGCCCGACGGGTTGTGCACGAGGAGATGGTCCGGGGTGGCGCCGACGGCCAGCACCAGATGGCCGCCCCGGTGCGGCGGCCGCGGGTCCAGGGTGCGCAGGGAGGGGTGGACGGACAGTATCGCCAGCCGTCCGGCCGCGAGATGTCCCGGCAGCTCCTCGGCCGGAAGTCGCGGCCGGGACTCGGCGAAGAGCTCCCAGCGCCGCCGCGCATAGGCGGCGAACGGGGCGTAGATCAGCCCGTCCACCCGGTCCGGGTGGCGCACATACGCCCCCGCCTCGACGCACTCCTCGGCGAGCGTCACCGCGGGCGGCGCGGTGCCGCGCCAGTGGTCCAGCGCCATGCGCAGACACGCCATCCCGCACAGCCGCCACGACCAGAACGCGTACTCCTCCGGGCTCGCGGCCCCGGACTTCTGCCACAGCGGATCGTCGGCCGCCGACAGGGTGCCCGCGATGATGCCGGGTACCAGGCCGGGCGACTCCCACTGGGCGTAGTAGGGGACGGGGTGGATGAGGGAAACCGGGGTCTCGGGCATGTGCGCCAGTCTTCCCGAACTCCGCCCGCCGCGCCCCGGCCCCCGCTCAGCCACCCGTGGCGAAACCCGGGAAGAGGGTCATGCCACCGTCGACGTAGAGGGTGGTGCCGACCACGTAGTCGCACAGGTCGGAGACCAGGACGACGGCGGCGTTGGCGATGTCCAGGGGGTCGCCGATGCGGCCGTACGGGATGAGCTCCAGGAGCGAGTCGCGTGCCTCGGGGGTCTGCCAGGCGCTGCGGTTGATCGGGGTCTTGATGGCGCCCGGCGCGATCGCGTTCACCCTGATTCTGTGGGGTGCGAACTCCTGGGCCAGGGTCTGCGTCAGCATCGCCACGCCGCCCTTGGACGACGCGTAGTTCACATGGCCGGCCCAGGGGATGGTCTGGTGCACCGAGCTCATGCAGACGACCTTCCCGGCCGCCCGGGACACCTCCGGGACCACGCCGCGCCGCAGGAACTCCTTGATGGCCTCCCGGGCGCACAGGAACTGGCCGGTGAGGTTGACGGAGATGACCTTCTGCCACTGCTCGAGCGTCATCTCCGTGGTGGGCGCGTCCCGCTGGAGCCCCGCGTTGGCGACGAGGATGTCGATGGTGCCCAGGCGGTCGACCATCGTGGCCACCATGTCGATGACCTGGTCCTCCTGGGACACATCCGTCTGATGGGCGTAGGCGCGCACACCGTGGCTCTGGATCTCGGCGACGACGGCCTCGGCGGCCGGCCGGTCGCTGGCGTAGTTGACCACCACATCGGCGCCGGAGCGTCCCAGCGCGATCGCGGTGGCCTTTCCGATCCCCGAGTTCGCCCCGGTCACCAGCGCCTTCTGCCCCTTGAGGAGTTCCGGGACGTGCACCGGAGGAGGACGATCGGGATTGCTGTTCACTGGCTCGGTCTCCTTCGTCGGTCGGTCACCCGCCGCCCCGACCCTCGCAGTCCGACGGGGGAGCCACCGCCCCCCACGGCGCCACGGTCACCCGCTAAGGCGATGCACATCGTTCCAGCGGCGCAACGCGGCGATCGGCTCAGCTTGCCTCGGCGAGCGCCTGCGCGCGCAGGGTGGAGCAGGTGCGGTTGATGAGCCGTGAGACGTGCATCTGCGAGATGCCCAGCTGTTCGGCGATCCGGCTCTGTGTCATATCGCAGAAGAAGCGCATGTAGAGGATCTGCCGCTCCCGGTCGGGGAGCCGGCTGAGACCGGGGCGCACGGCCTCCCGGTCCACCACCCGATCGTACGCGGGCTCCTGGGTGCCGAGCGTGTCGGCCAGCGAGTAGCCGTCGTCGGAGCCGGTCAGCTGGGCGTCCAGGGAGAGCGGGGTGAAGCTGCCCATGGCCTCCATGCCGGCCCGCACTTCCTTCTCGGTCAGCCCGGTGCGCTCGGCGATCTCCTGGGCCCGCGGCGGCCGGTCGTCCACCGAGTGGGACAGCTCGCGGTGGGCGGCCCGCACCCGGTTGCGCAGGTCCTGGACCCGGCGGGGGACATGCAGCACCCACAGGTGGTCGCGGAAGTGGCGCTTGATCTCGCCGACGATCGTGGGCACCGCGAACCCGGCGAAGGCGGTGCCGTGTTCCGGGTCGTACCGCTTGACGGCCTTCACCAGGCCGAGCGCGGCCACCTGCTGGAGATCCTCCAGGGATTCGCCACGGTTGCGGTACTGCCGGGCCAGCCGTTCGGCCATCGGCATCCATGCCTCCACCACCCGGCGGCGCAGCGCCTCCTTCTCCGGCCCGTCGGGGAGCCGGGCCATTTCCGCGAACTCGGCGCTGGTGTCCGGCGCGTCGTCGTGCGGGTGCTTCGTGGGGCCGGTCTGGGGCCGTGTCATGTCCTGGGTCGCGGTCGTCACGGAACACACCTCCTGCGATGGGCTGACGGGTCACCTGGGACCGGGGCACGTCGCGGGAGGTACACGGGGGCGAGCGGACCGGCGCGCCGCCGCGGTCTGGAGCGTTTCGCAGACTGCTCCCGCGGTGCGTGCCTACGGTCCGAAGCACGAATATCCGCCTGCCCGGGGCCTCCAGGAGCAAACAAAGTTCTTCCCCACCGGTCGCCGGCGTGGCCGCACCGGTGCGCACGCCCGGCGCGCGTGGCCGCCGCGGGACCGGGCTCAGCCCAGCAGCGCGGCCACCGTCATCAGCACCGGCGGCGCGAGCAGTGTGGACAGCAGGATCGACTCACGGGCCAGGATGGTCGCGGTCTCATACCGGGTGGCGTAGGTGAACAGGTTCTGAGCCGCCGGTAGCGCGGAGGTGACGACGGCGGCGAACAGCGCCGGACCGCTCAGCCGGAACACACCCGCCGCGATGGCCCACGCCACCACCGGCTGGGCGAAGGACTTTAGCGCCACCGACAGCAGCACCGGCCCGCGTTCCGCACCGCGCCCGGGGAGTTGGCTGCCCGGCAGGGAGATCCCGAAGGCCAGCAGTACGGCGGGCACGGCCATGCCGCCCAGCAGCGAGAGCGGCTCCACGACCGGCCCGGGGACCCGCCAGCCCGTTGCGGACACCAGGACGCCGGACAGCGAGCCGATCACGATGGGGTTCCGGAACGGGCTGGTCAGCCTGCGGACCAGTGAGGGGCGCGTATCGGGGCGGGAGAGGTCGATGACCGTCAGGGCGATCGGGGTCATGACGAGCTGCTGGAAGAGCAGCACCGGGGCGATCAGGCTCGCGTCCCCCAGGACGTACATCGCGATGGGGATGCCGAGGTTGCCCGCGTTCACATAGCTCGCGCACAGCGCGCCGATCGTCGTCCGGCCCACGCTCCACCGCCGGACCGCGCCGACGGCCACGAACGTGCCCGCGACCACGAAGGTGCTCAGGGCCGTCACCAGCAGCGGTGTGGAGACGACGACGGAGAGGTCGGCCTTGGAGAGCGTGGTGAACAGCAGCGCGGGGGAGGCCACATCGAAGGAGAGCTTGGTGAGCACGTCGCGGCCGTGGTCGCCCAGGGAACGGCGGCGCCCGATGACATAGCCGGTGACGATGATGGTCGCGATGACCCCGAAGCCGGTGATCACACCGCCCACTGGGCCTCCACCCCACCGTGGCCGGAGCGGACCGCGCGGGGCGCCGCGGGGTCTCGTCCGCTCGTCGTGGTGGTCGAGGGCCAGGGCGCGGCGGTCATCAAGGGCGTCTTCCGGGTGCGTAGGGTCAGCATGCACCCTACAAGTAATGCGGCCGCCGCGCTGTGACGTCGCCGACGAGCGGGAGGTCCGGACGTCAGGTGATGGTGAGGGTGCGTCCCCGCTTCGCCAGCGAGCTGTTGCCCGCGAACACCCGGATCTCGCCCTTCTGCAGCAGGAACCGGCCGTGCGGATCCTGGGTCCAGAAGCCCAGTTCCTCGGCGCTCAGCCGGAAGCGGACCGTGGTGGCCTTGCCGGGGCCGAGACTGACCCGGCGGAAGCCACTGAGCCTGCGCACCGGTTGCACGATGCTCGCCACCGGATCACGGATGTACAGCTGCACCACCTCATCGCCCGTGCGGCGCCCGGTGTTGCGCACCGCCACCGCGACCTCCACGGTGTCGCCCTTGCGCAGCGCCTCGGCCCGGACGCGGCTGACGCTGAGCCGGGGTTCGCCGATGTCGAAGGTGGTGTAGCTGAGGCCGTGGCCGAACGGGAACTGCGGTCCGTGGGCCAGGTCGAGGTACTTGGAGGTGTAGTGGTTGGCCCGGTCGTAGGGGCGTCCGGTGTTCTCGTGGTTGTAGTAGACGGGGATCTGCCCGACCGTGCGCGGAAAGGTCACGGGCAGCTTGCCACCGGGGTTCACGGTGCCGAAGAGCACATCCGCGATGGCGTTGCCGCCCTCGATCCCCGGATGCCACGCCTGCAGCACGGCGGGTGTGCGGTCCAGCCAGCCCTCCATCGTCAGCGGACGTCCGCTGAGCAGCACCACCACGAACGGTGCGCCGGTGTCCGCGATCGCGCTGATCAGCCGCTCCTGTCGGCCGGGCAGGCCGAGGTCGCTGCGCACGGACGCCTCCCCGCTGAGCGTCGCCGCCTCCCCGACCACCACCACGGTCACATCGGTCGCCCGCGCCGCCGAGGCCGCCCGTTCGATGCCCCGGGTGTTCCGGCCGGACGCGTCCACGCCCTCGACATGGCTGATCCGTGCCTTCGGCGCCGCGTCCTTGACCGCGTCCAGCACGGTGACCGGGCGGAACGCCTCGGCCCAGGGCCCGGCCCAGGAGCCGCGCAGATCGGTGGAGTCGGCGAAGGGCCCGACGACGGCGATGGAGCCCGATCTGTCCAGGGGGAGCGTGGACTTCTCGTTCTTGAGCAGCACCATGGTGCGCCCGGCAGCCTCGCGGGCCGCCGCCCGGGACGCCTTCGTGGGCCCGGCGATCGCCGTGTCCTCGTCCGCGTAGGGGTGCTCGAAGAGCCCGAGCCGGAACTTCAGCCGCAGGATGCGGGCCACCGCGTCGTCCAGCCGCTCGGAGGTGATCTCCCCCCGGCGCAGCAGCCGCTTGCCGTACTCGTTGATGGTGGTGCTGGCCATCTCCATGTCGATCCCGGCGTTGAAGGCGAGCCGGGCCGCGTCGGAGCGGTCGGCGGCATAGCCGTGGACGATCATTTCCTGAACGCCGTTGTAGTCGCTGACCACGAAGCCGCCGAAGTCCCACTCCTCCTTGAGGATCTCGGTCAGCGCGTGCCGGTAGCCGTGGGCGGGGACCCCGCTGACGGTGTTGAAGCTCGCCATGACGGTGGCCACCCCGGCGTCCAGGGCCGCCCGGAACGGGGGGAGGTAGAAGTTGCGCAGCCGGGCCTCGGAGACGTCCACCGTGTTGTAGTCGCGGCCGCCCTCGACGCCCCCGTAGGCGATCATGTGCTTGGCGCAGGCCGCGAGGCGGTGCCGGGAGCGGAGGTCGTCGCCCTGGTAGGCGCGGGTCTTGGCGGCCGCGAGCCGCGCCGCCAGGTACGGGTCCTCGCCGTCGCCCTCGGCGATCCGCCCCCAGCGCGGTTCATGGCTGACGTCCATCATCGGGGAGAACGCCCAGTGCACGCCGTTGGAGCGGGCCTCCCGCGCCGACACCTCCGCGTCCCACTCGGCCACCGCGGGGTCGAAGGCGGCGGCCTGGGCCAGGGGGATGGGGAACGTGGTCCACATGCCATGGATGACATCGAGCCCGAAGATCAGCGGAATGCCCAGCCGGGAGCCCTCGACCGCCATCCGCTGGAGGGTATTGGTGGTGCGGGCCCCGTAGATGTTGAGCACGGAGCCGAGCCTGCCCCTGCGGGCCGCCTTCTCGGCGGCGGCCGTCTGCCCGCCGCCGGGCCCGGTGTCGCCGGTCCAGGCGAGCTGTTGCAGTTGGCCGAGCTTCTCGTCGACGGTCATCCGTGCCATCAGGGCCTGGACCCTGGTCTCGTACGGACCGGGCTCCCCGCCCTGTCTCCTATACACATCTCCGAGCACACGAGACACTCGCTACAC
>NZ_JAEEAP010000373.1 GCF_016103465.1 Streptomyces sabulosicollis | reverse complement strand
CCCCGGCCGTCCCCGCCCCACGAAAGGCCCTGCCTCCTCATGCCCGAGCTGGTGTTCTTCTCCGGAACGATGGACTGCGGAAAGAGCACCCTCGCTCTGCAGATCCAGCACAACCGCTCGGCGCGCGGGCTCCAGGGGATGATCTACACCCGGGACGACCGCGAGGGCGAGGGCAAGCTCTCCTCGCGGCTCGGGCTGGCCACCGAGGCGATTGAGGTCGCCGACGACCTCGACTTCTACACCCATGTGGTCCAGGCGCTGACCGCCGGGGGCCGGGTCGACTACGTGATCGCCGACGAGGCGCAGTTCCTGACCCCGCCACAGATCGACCAGCTCGCCCGGGTGGTGGACGACCTGGAGGTGGACGTCTTCGCCTTCGGCATCACCACCGACTTCCGCAGCAAGCTCTTCCCTGGCTCCCAGCGTCTGGTGGAGCTGGCCGACCGGGTGGAGGTGCTGCAGGTGGAGGCGTTGTGCTGGTGTGGCGCCCGGGCGACGCACAACGCCCGTACCGTCGGCGGCCAGATGGTCGTCGAGGGCGCCCAGGTGGTCGTGGGCGACGTCAACCGGCCGGAGAGCGAGGTCGGTTACGAGGTGCTGTGCCGACGCCACCACCGGCGCCGGATGACGGCCGCCCGGGCGCGCGCCGCCGCCCTGTCACCGGAGGTGCTGCCCGTCGAATGACGGGTCATCCCGTGGACCGGTCCCAGCCGACGGGTCCCGTCGTGGACCGGTCCCAGCCGACGGGTTCCGTCGTGGACCGGTCCCCGGCCGCCCTCCGGCTCATCCCTCGGCGCGCCGCACCACGGTGAAGGCGGCGCCCTCCGGGTCCCGCACCGTGGCCCGGCGGCCGGTCGCCCCCCGCGACGGAGGCCGCACCACCTGACCGCCCAGCGCGGTCACCCGGCGGACCGTCTCGTCCACATCGTCCACCGCGAAGTGGGTCATCCAGTACGGGCCCCGGTCGCGCGGCAGGGCGGCGCCCACGCTCTGGATCGCGCAGACCGGCCGGCCGTCCAGGCGGAGGGTGCGGCACCCCGGATCCTCCGGGGCCGCCGCCTCCGCCTCGTAGCCGAAGACCATCCGGTAGAACTTCAGCACCCCGGTGCCCTCACGGGTCAGCAGCTCGTGCCAGACCGGGGTGCCCGGCGCCCCGGGCTCGGCCGCCGCGTACGTGCACTCCTGCCACACGCCGAACACCGCGCCCTCGGGGTCGGCGGCGATCAGCATCCGGCCCGCCTCGTCGGCGTCCAGCGGGCCCACCGCCACAGTGCCGCCGCAGGCGCGGATCATCTCGGCGGTCTCATCGGCGTCGTCGGACGCGAGATAGGTCATCCAGGCCACCGGCAGATGGCGTTCCGGAGGCAGCTCGCTCAACCCGGCGACCGGCCGGCCGCCCTGGACCGCGCGGACATACGCGCCGAGCTGCTGGGGGCCCGGGCTGAACTCCCAGCCGAACAGGGAGTGGTAGAAGTCCTGTGTCGCGGCAAGGCTGTGCACCATCAGACTCGTCCAGCAGGGCGTGCCCGGTGTGCGCCGAGTCGCTGCCTCGGTCATACGTCATTCTCTCCTCGGACCATCGTGGTGGGCGTACGGCCCCGGGCCGGTCGGCGGCGCGGGGCGGTCGTGCGGAGGTGCTGATGCGGGGGGTCCGACAGATGTTTGCACCACCTGTCGCACATAGCGCCCTGGCGGAGCCGCAATTCGCCGTGCCTCGCAGCAGAATGCCCGAATTGTTGCCACACATCCGTTTCGGCTTCATTGCGCTCTGGTGTCACCCGGACGTACACCGGGTGACCGGGTGGTCCAATCGACGCAGAGATACCTACGCAAGGATGATCCCTATGCATGCCATCATCACCGCATCCGACCTCATGGGCGAGCTGGCGGAGGATCATCCTCCGCTCCTGCTCGATGTGCGTTGGCAGCTCGGCGGGCCTCCCGGCCGCCCCGCATACGAGGCGGGGCATCTGCCCGATGCCGTCTACGTCGACCTCGACACCGAGCTCGCGGGCCCGCCCGGAAAGTCCGGCCGCCACCCCCTGCCCGATCTTTCCGCGTTCGCGGCCGCGATGCGCCGGGCCGGGGTGAGCCAGGACCGGCGCGTGGTGGCGTACGACGGCGGGCAGGGGTGGGCCGCGGCGCGCGCGTGGTGGCTGCTGCGCTGGGCAGGGCACCCGTCCGTCCGGGTGCTCGACGGGGGCCTGCCCGCCTGGACGGCGGCCGGCGGCCCGCTGACCACCGAGGTACCGGACGTGCCCGAGGGTGACTTCGTCCCGCGGCCCGGGGCCCTGCCGCTGCTGGAGGCGGACGACGCGGCGGCGCTCGCGCGGCGCGGGGTGCTGCTGGACGCGCGCGCGGGCGAGCGCTACCGGGGGGAGATCGAGCCCATCGACCCCGTCGGCGGCCACATCCCGGGTGCGATCTCCGCTCCCACGGCGGAGAACGTCACCGAGGACGGCCACTTCCTGCCCGCCGAGCGGCTGGCCGAACGGTTCGCGGCCCTGGGCGCCACCGAGGACGCCGAGGTCGGGGTGTACTGCGGCTCCGGGGTCTCCGCCGCGCACCAGGTGCTGGCGCTGGCGGTCGCGGGCGTTCCGGCGGCCCTCTACGTCGGCTCCTGGAGCGAATGGTCCTCGGACGACGCCCGCCCGGTGGCCACGGGACCCGAGCGGGGCTGACCACCACGACGGGCCCTGCCACCGGCGTGCGGTGGCAGGGCCCGTCGGCGCGGCGGCGGCCGTTACTCCTGCTTCTTGCGGCGGGTGCCGAAGACGATCTCGTCCCAACTCGGCACCGCGGCCCGACGGCCCGGACGGACGCCGTCCGCCTCCGCCTGGCGGTCCGTCGTACCGGTCAGCCGGTCGCGATGGCCCGCCACCGAGCGCGGCATCAGCACATCCGCGTACGCCGAACCGGCGCTCGCCGCGGAGGCGGGCGGCTCGACGGCCTCCGGCTCGTCGGCGGGCTCGTCCGGCGGAGGGGCCGCCGACGCGACCGGCGTGTCGGGCACGACCATGTCGCCCCGGAAGTTGGGCACGGCCTCCAGCAGGCTGGTGAGCGAGTCCCGCTCGCCGAGCCCGTCGTCCAGCGCGGCGGACGCGGGTGCCGGGGAGTCGTCGTCGCCCAGGCGCTCGGTCGACGTGCGGTCCCGGTCCCGGTCGCGGTCCCTGTCCCGGTCGCGCGGCAGCCGGGCGATCCGCGGCACGAACGGGAAGCTCGGCTCGGGCGTGTCGTCGGCCTCGCCGATCAGCGCCCGCGCCTCGTCGTCCACCGCCTGGACCAGCCGCCGGGGCGGGTCGTAGGTCCAGCTCGCCGAGTGGGGCTCACCGGCGACCCGGTAGACCAGCAGCACCTCCCAGGTGCCGTCGTCGCGCCGCCAGGAGTCCCACTGGGTGGTGTCCTTCTCGGCGCCGCGCAGCAACAGCCGCTCCGCGACGGCCTCGCCGAGCTGCGGTCCGGTGTTCTCGCCGGGGCGGCGCACGGGAGTCTTACGAGCGCGCTCGGCCATGAAGGCGCGCTCCGCGAGCACCGGGCCCTCGAAGCGCCGCACGCGGTCGACGGGGATGCCCGCCATCTGCGCGACCTCTTCGGCGGTGGCGCCGGCACGTATACGGGCCTGGATGTCACGGGGCCGCAGATGGCTCTCGACCTCGATCTCGATCTGGCCGAGCCGAGCGCGGTCGTTGCGCACCGCGGCGCGCAGTCGCTCGTCGATGGGAAGTGTGTACTCCGTGCTGTCCGCAGCCTTGAGCACCAGCCGTGTGCCGTCGTTGCTGACGGCCACGACACGCAGTTCGGGCATGGGGACCTCCCGGGTGGTGCCTGCCGACGTCACGGTTGCGTCGCTGCTCTCCCGCTAGACGAGTGTGGCCTGCCCGGGTGCAGCCTGCCACAACTTTGCCGAGTTGCCCGGGCCGGTTGGTTGCCGCCCTCTGACCCCTCCCGCTGGGTCCGGGCGGCCGGACGGGAAAGCGGGGCCAGGGCTCGCCACAGTACTCCATTCGGGCCGCTCAGGTGGAGCGGCACGCCAGCCGAGTTCATGGCCGGGAGGGGGACGGCAGCCTGAATCCTTCGAAGTGAGGCCCAATTTGGGTGGCAAGTTTCACAGAAACGACAGAATCGGAACGATCTGCTTCGTTTATCGGTCACTTCTCCCTGCAGGCTGGAACGAATGTCCAAGCGAGGCGGGAGATGCACGGCAAGGCCGACAGCGACGGACAACACAAGAGCGGGCGGATGGACCTGAGCGTGGCCCATGTGGCCGGCAGTGCGCTGGCGGCCGTCGCCGCCGCGGTGCTCGCGTCCAAACTGGGCGTCTACGGGACGATCCTGGGCGCCGGTGTGGTGAGCGTGGTGGCGACCGCGGGCGGCACCGTCTTCCAGCATCTGTTCCGGCGCACCGGTGAGCAGATCAAGGAGGTGCGGGTCCAGACGCGGCCGACCGGGCGCCGGCGGTACGCCGGCCCCGCCGAGCCGGTCGCGCCCCCGCGGCCCCCGGACCCCGGTGAGTACGGCGAGCCGACCACGCACGGCGCCCGGCCGCGCGTCCGCCGGCGCCACGCCATCGGGGCGGCCGCCGTCTTCGTCGCCGCCATGAGCGTGATCACGGGGATCGAGATGTTCTCCGGAGGCCCGGTGTCCAACGTCTGGGGGGAGAACCGGACCGGAACCACCGTCAGCGACAGTGTGAGCGGCTCCTCGGGGTCGAAGTCCACACCCGGCCCCCCGCGCCGGGGCCCGGCCGCCCCGTCGCAGCGCCCAGGCTCCTCCCGGGGCGGCGACGGGACACCGTCCCCGGGCGCCTCCCGCGGGGGCGGCGCGGCCGACGCCCCGACGGCGCCGACGCCCGAGGCGTCCGGATCGTCCGGCTCCGGCGAGGGCTCCGGCAAGGACTCCGGCAGGGGCGCCGGTCCGGAGAGCGGCACCGGCGGCACGACCGCGCCCGGCACCTCCGCGCCCGCCGCCCCGGGCCCCACCCGGACCCCGTCCGGTGGTGCCGCGGAGGGCGGTACGGACGGCTCCGGCGAGACCACCCCCACGCCCGGCGCCACCGACGGGCCGTGAGGCGTCAGTCGCCGAGCACCCGCCGCAGATAGTCGTTGGTGAACAGCCGGTCCGGGTCCAGCCGGTCGCGCACCGCCGCGAACTCGCCGAACCGCGGATAGACCCCGGCCAGATAGGCGGCGTCGCGGCTGTGCAGCTTGCCCCAGTGCGGACGGCCGCCGTGGGCGATCATGATCTGTTCGGCCGCCGTGAAGTACGCCCGGTGCGGGGTGCCCCGGTACAGATGGACGGCGATGTACGCGGTCTCGCGCCCGGAGGCGGTGGACAGCGGGATGTCGTCGGCGGGCGCGGTGCGCACCTCCACCGGGAAGCTGACCCGCAGTCCGGACCGCTCGACGGTCGCCTTGAGCTCGCGCAGCACGGTGACCGCGGCCTCGCGCGGCACGGCGTACTCCATCTCCAGGAACCGCACCCGGCGCGGAGAGGTGAAGACTTTGTAAGGGATGTCCGTGTAGGTCCGGGCGGAGAGGGCGCGGCTGGAGATCTTGGCGATTCCGGGGATGGTGGCGGGGACCGCCCGGCCCACCGAACAGGCCACCTGGAAGATGCCGTTGGACAGCAGTTCGTCGTCCACCCAGCCGCTGACCCGGCCCACCGGGGAGGCGGGGCCGGTGCTGCGGTTGTTGCGCTTGGTGTTGCAGTTGCCGGTATGCGGGAACCAGTAGAACTCGAAGTGCTCGTTCTCGGCCACGAGTTGTTCGAAATCGGCCATGACACGGTCGAAGGGCATGGGCTCCTCGCGCGCCGTGAGCAGGAACTCCGGTTCCACCCCGAAGGTGATCTCGCTGACCACGCCGAGCGCGCCGAGCCCGATCCGGGCCGCCGCGAAGATCTCCGGGTTCTCCTCCGCCGAGCAGCGCAGCACCGAACCGTCCGCCGTCACCAGCTCCAGGCCCTTGATCTGGGCGGCGATCGAGGCGCTGTCCCGGCCGGTGCCGTGGGTGCCCGTGGAGGTCGCCCCGGCCACGGTCTGCTCCATGATGTCGCCCATATTGACCAGCGAAAGACCATGGGCCGACAGCGTCTCGTTGAGCTGCCGGAGCGAAGTGCCGGCCGCGACGGTCACGGTCCCCGCTCCGCGGTCCAGCCCGCGCACGCCCGCCATCCGGTGGGGGCGTATCAGCAGCCCGTCGGTGGCGGCCGCGGTGGTGAAGGAGTGCCCGGTGCCCACCGCCTTCACCTTCAGCCCCTCCGCCGCCGCCCGGCGCACCACCTCGGCCAGCTCCTGCGTGGACGACGGGGCGACGATCCGCGCCGGGCGGGCCGTCACGTTCCCCGCCCAGTTACGCCACACGCTGCTCCGTACGGTCTTCACGGTCCTGACGGCCATCCGCACCCGACCCCTCCCGCTGTGGCGCCGGCCGGAGCCGGCGGTACCCGAGGAACGCCACCGCCGCCGCGAGCGCCCCGGCCACGGCGGGCACCGCGTACCCCGCCCGGGCGCCGGCCGCGTCCACCACCCATCCGGCGGCCGACGAGCCGAGCGCCACCCCGACCGCGAGCCCGGTGCTCACCCAGGTCATGCCCTCGGTCAGATGCGCGCGTGGTACGTGGCGTTCGACCAGGGCCATGGTGGTGACCATCGTGGGTGCGATGGCCAGGCCCGCGACGAAGAGCGCCACGGCCAGGAACGGCAGGTTCCCGACCAGTTGGAGCGGGATCATACTCACGGCGATCGCACAAATACCCCACAACCAACGACGGGACACCGGCCCGCTCAGCCGCAGCACCCCGAAGACCGCGCCCGCGAGGCAGGAGCCCGCCGCGTACACCGCCAGGACCAGGCTGGCCGCGCCCTTGTGGCCCTCGTCCTCGGCGAAGGCCACCGTCACCACGTCGATCGCCCCGAAGATCGCGCCGGTCGCCACGAAGGTGGCCACCAGCACCTGGAGCCCGCGCGAGCGCAGCGCCGAACCGCCGGTGTGGTGCCCGTGCGGATGCGGTACGGGCTCGGTGGCCCGCTGCGCGGTCAGCGAGAACACCCCGGCCGCCAGGAAGCAGGCGGCCAGCAGCGGACCCGCCTCCGGGAACCAGGAGGTGGACAGCCCGATCGAGATGACCGGCCCGAGGATGAAGCAGACCTCGTCGACGATGGACTCCCAGGCGTACGCGGCATGCAGCTCGCGCGGGGCGTCCTCGTAGATCGCCGCCCAGCGGGCCCGCACCATGGAGCCCACACTGGGCACACAGCCGGACCCGGCGGCGAAGACGAACAGCGTCCAGTCCGGCCAGCCCCGGTGCGCGCTCAGCAGCAGCCCGAGGACGGCGGCGAGCGCCACGAGGGTCGCCGGGCGCAGCACCCGGCGCTGGCCGTGCCGGTCGACCAGCCGGGAGATCTGCGGGCCGATGACGGCGGCGGAGAGCGCCAGCGTGGCCGACAGGGCGCCCGCGAGCCCGTACCGGCCGGTGAGTTCGGAGACCATGGTCACCACGCCGATGCCCGCCATGGACAGCGGCATCCGCCCGAGGAAGCCGGCCGCGGAGAACTCCTTGGCGCCGGGGGCGGCGAAGATCGCGCGGTAGGGGCTGGCACTGGGCAAGGCAGACTCCGCCGTGAGCAGGGTAAGGATCGTCGAGCGCTGATACAGATTACGGGCCCGCGCCCGGTTCGTGCAGGGCCGTTTCCCGCCCGTCAGGGGCGGGTGGCAGGATCGGGAGCATGCCGGATCAGTCAGTACAGCCTTCCGCCGACCCCTATGACGCACTGCTGTTGCTCTCCTTCGGCGGTCCCGAGGGCCCCGATGACGTCGTGCCGTTCCTGGAGAACGTCACGCGCGGGCGGGGCATCCCCCGCGAGCGGCTGAAGGAGGTCGGCCGGCACTACTTCCTCTTCGGCGGGGTCAGCCCGATCAACGCGCAGAACCGCGAGCTGCTGCACGCGCTGCGCAAGGACTTCGCCGAGCACGGCCTGGACCTGCCGGTCTACTGGGGCAATCGCAACTGGGCGCCGTATCTGACCGACACCCTGCGCCAGATGGCCGCCGACGGCCGCCGCCGCGTCCTGGTGCTGGCCACCAGCGCCTACGCCTCGTACTCGGGCTGCCGGCAGTACCGCGAGAACCTCGCGGACGCCCTGGCCGCCCTGGAGGGCGAGGGCCTGCCGCTGCCGCGCGTCGACAAGCTGCGGCACTACTTCAACCACCCCGGCTTCGTGCGGCCCATGGTGGACGCCACGCTGGCCGCCCTCGCGGAGCTGCCCGAGGAGCGGCGCGCCGGGGCCCACCTGGCCTTCACCACCCACTCCATCCCGACCGCCGCCGCCGACACCTCGGGCCCGGTGGAGGCGCACACCGAGCACGGGGAGGGCGGCGCGTACGTCGCCCAGCACCTCGACGTCGCCCGGCTGATCGCGGACGCGGTGCGCGAGGAGACCGGCGTCGAGCGCCCCTGGCGGCTGGTCTACCAGTCACGCAGCGGCGCGCCGCACATCCCCTGGCTGGAGCCGGACATCTGCGATCACCTCGAGGAGCTGCACGGCGAGGGCGCGCCCGGCGTCGTCATGGTCCCGATCGGCTTCGTCTCGGACCACATGGAGGTCAAGTACGACCTCGACACCGAGGCCACGGCCAAGGCCGCCGAGCTCGGGCTGCCGGTCTCCCGCGCCTCGACCGTCGGTGCCGATCCGCGGTTCGCCGCGTGCGTGCGCGATCTGGTGCTGGAGCGCGCGGCCACCGAGCGCTTCGCCGAGGGCCGGGCGGCCGCCGCCCCGGAGCGCTGCGCGCTGGGCGCACTGGGCCCGAGCCATGACGTGTGCCCGGTGGGCTGCTG
>NZ_JAEEAP010000372.1 GCF_016103465.1 Streptomyces sabulosicollis | reverse complement strand
CCCTGCTGGCCCCCACCGAGTGGGCCGAGCTCACCCGCCCCGGCGCGCCCCTGCACTGGGCGGTCCTCAACGTCGCGCGCGGCCCCGGCTCGCGCAGGGACCCGCACTGCCTCACGGCGGCGGCCCGGCTGCGCGCCACGGGCGTACGGGTGCTGGGCCATCTCGACCTGCGGTGCGGCACCCGCCCCTTCGGCGAGGTGATCAGTGACGCGAACCACTTCCTGGACTGGTACCAGGTCGACGGCTTCTGCCTGGAGCGCTGCCCGGTGGACCGCCCCGGACTGCCGGAGGTCCGCCGTACGGCGGCCACGCTGCGGGCACTGCTGGGCGGGGCCTATCTGGTGCTCGGCCAGGGCATCCATCCGCATGAGGGCTATATGGAGCTCGCCGATCAGCTGGTGACCTTCCGGGGCTCGTGGGCCGACTATCGCTGGTCCCAGGTGGCCGAGTGGACGGCGGGGTATCCGCCCGAACGGTTCTGCCACCAGGTGCACGGCGTTCCGCGCCGACACCTCGAGGAAGCGCTGCGGATCGCCCGCTGGCAGGGCGCGGGCACGATCTACTTCACCGACCGTACGGCCCATCCCGAGGGGCGGACCTGCACTGATTCGCCCTGGACGGCCCTGCCCGGCTACTGGGACGAAATCGTCTCGCGACTCGGACCACGTGTCATGGAATGAGATGGGGCGTGGCAGTGTTACGAGAAGAAAACCACCCCGCTCACGCGGGGGTGAACCGTCTGCTCCCTCCCCTTACGGAGTCCCCGTGTCGCTGCCACCCCTGGTCGAGCCGGCTCCCGAGCTCACCGTCGACGAGGTCCGCAGGTACTCGCGCCATCTGATCATCCCCGATGTCGGAATGGACGGGCAGAAGCGGCTGAAGAACGCCAAGGTGCTCTGTGTGGGCGCGGGCGGACTCGGCTCCCCGGCCCTGATGTACCTCGCCGCGGCCGGCGTGGGCACCCTCGGCATCGTGGAGTTCGACGAGGTCGACGAGTCCAACCTGCAGCGCCAGATCATCCACAGCCAGGCGGACATCGGCCGGTCCAAGGCGGAGTCCGCCCGGGACACGGTCCTCGGCATCAACCCGTACGTCAACGTCGTGCTGCACGAGGGCCGCCTCGAGGCGGACAACGTGATGGAGATCTTCTCCCAGTACGACCTGATCGTGGACGGCACCGACAACTTCGCCACCCGCTATCTGGTCAACGACGCGTGCGTGCTGCTGAACAAGCCGTACGTATGGGGTTCGATCTACCGCTTCGACGGCCAGGCGTCGGTCTTCTGGTCCGAGCACGGTCCCTGCTACCGCTGCCTGTACCCGGAGCCCCCGCCGCCCGGCATGGTCCCGTCCTGCGCCGAGGGCGGCGTGCTGGGCGTGCTGTGCGCCTCCATCGGCTCCATCCAGGTCACCGAGGCCATCAAGGTGCTCACCGGCGCCGGAGACCCGCTGGTCGGCCGTCTGATGATCTACGACGCCCTGGAGATGAGCTACCGCCAGGTCAAGGTCCGCAAGGACCCGGACTGCGCGGTCTGCGGCCCGAACCCGACCGTCACCGAGCTGATCGACTACGAGGCGTTCTGCGGTGTGGTGTCGGAGGAGGCCCAGGAGGCGGCGGCCGGTTCGACGATCACTCCCAAGCAGCTCAAGGAGTGGATCGACGACGGCGAGAACATCGACATCATCGATGTCCGCGAGCCCAACGAGTACGAGATCGTCTCGATCCCCGGCGCCCGGCTGATCCCGAAGAACGAGTTCCTGATGGGCGGCGCCCTCCAGGACCTTCCGCAGGACAAGAAGATCGTCTTGCATTGCAAGACGGGTGTCCGGTCGGCGGAAGTCCTGGCCGTCCTGAAGTCCGCGGGCTTCTCCGACGCCGTGCATGTCGGCGGCGGCGTGATCGGCTGGGTCAACCAGATCGAGCCCGAGAAGCCGGTCTACTGATCTCCGGTACGCACCGCCCGTAAGGGGGCCGGACCGCCGCGTCGACGGCGATCCGGCCCCCTTACGGCTGCCGGCCCCCTTTACGGCTGCCGTGAGAGCGCGTCTCAGCGGCAGGTCGTGCCGCTCGCGGGCACCTTCCCGTCCAGCAGATAGGCGTTCACGGTCTTCGTCATACAGGCGTTGCCGCTGTTGTACGCGCCATGGCCCTGCCCCTTGTAGGTGACCTCGACGCCCACGCCCCTGCCCAGCTCCTGGACCATCTTCCGGGCCCCCTCGTACGGGGTGGCCGGGTCGCCGGTGTTGCCGACCACGAGGATCGGCGCCGCCCCCTCGGCGCTGACGTCCGGGGTGTCCGTGGTGCCGTCCACCGGCCAGCCGGTGCAGCCGAGCATGCCCCAGGCCAGATACTCGCCGAAGACCGGTGACGCCTTGCGGAAGCGCGGCAGCTGGGCCTTCACATCGGTCACCGTGTAACGCTGCCTGTCGTCCACGCAGTTGATGGCCGCGTTGGCAGCGTTGATGTTGCTGTAGTGGCCGTTCTCGTCGCGGCCGGACATCGAGTCCGCCATCGCGAGCAACATATTGCCCTCCTCGAGCTGCATCGCCTCCTGCAGCCCGAGCGTCAGGTACTTCCAGCTCTCCTTGTCGTAGAGCGCGGCGGCGATACCGCCCAGCGCCCCGTCCTGGGTGAGCTTCCGGCCGCTCTCGGTGGACAGCGGCTTCTTGTCGAGCTTCTTCAGGAAGGCGACGATCCGGTCGGCGCCCGCCGCCGGGTCGGTGCCGGTCGGGCAGGCCGTACCCTTCTTGGCGCAGTCCTTCAGATAGTTGTCGAGCGCGAGCTGGAAGCCCTTCGCCTGGCCGTAGGAGCCCTGCTCGGGGTCCTCGGTGGGGTCGACCACGGCGTCCAGGACCGCGCGTCCCACCTTCTTCGGGTACAGGTGGGCGTAGACGCCGCCGAGTTCGGTGCCGTAGGAGATGCCGAAGTACGACAGCTTGTCGTCGCCCAGCACCTGCCGCATGAGGTCCATGTCACGCGCGGCGCTCACCGTGTCCACATGGGCGAGGACCTTGCCGGAACGCTTCTCGCAGCCCTTGATGAACGCCTTGGCGTCCGCCATCGCGGTCTTGACCTCGGCGTCGTCGTCCGGAGTGCTGTCCACGGCGTCCGAGGCGTCGATCTCCTCGTCGCTCTGGCACTTCACACCGGCGCTCTCGCCGACCCCGCGCGGATCGAAGCTCACCAGGTCGTAGCGTGAGCGCAGGGTGTCGTAGGCGGCGGCGAATCCGGGGAGCGAGGAGACGCCGGAGCCGCCGGGGCCGCCGAAATTGAACACCAGGGAGCCGATCCGCTTGTCCGGTCGGGTGGCCTTGGCGCGGATCATGGCCAGATCGATCGTTTCGCCTCTGGGCTTCGCGTAGTCCAGCGGCGCCTTGAGAGTGGCGCATTCCCACTCGCTTCCCGGCTTCTCACCGGTGCCCTGCATCGCGGTCGGGGCAGGGCAGGACGACCAGCTGAGCTTCTGACCGGTGAGCGAGCCCGGCAGCCCGGAAGCCGAAGGCGCGGCCGGGGCCGCCGCCGAGGGCTCGGACGACGCCCTGCCCTGCTCGTTCCCCCCGTCGTCGTCGCAGCCCGCGACGGCGAGGAGGGTGACCATGGCGGTCATGGAGACCAGCGCCCTGGTCCGTATGGTGCGTGGGGAACTCGGCATATCCGGAGATCCTATGAGGAGGCGGGGCGGAATCGTCCGCGACTCTTCTCAAAGCCGTCACGATCCGCGCGGCGGGCTCGCGGCGGGCTCGCGGCGTTCGCGCGGCGTTCGCGCGGTGGGTCCGGCCGCGGACCCCGGCTCTAGGTGCAGACCTTGCCCTTCGGAGGCACCTTGCCCTGGAGCAGATAGGCGTTGACCGTCCTTCGGACACAGGCGTTGCCGCTGTCGTACGCCCCGTGGCCCTCGCCCTTGTAGGTGAGCTGGACGCCGACCCCGGGGCCCAGTTCCTTCGCCATCCGTGCCGCGCCCTCGTACGGGGTGGCCGGGTCACCGGTGTTGCCGACGACCAGGATCGGCGCGGCCCCCTTGGCGCTCACGTCGGGCGTGGTCCAGGCGCCGCGGACCGGCCAGTCGGTGCACTGGGTCAGGCCCCACGCCATCATGTCGCCGAAGACGGGGGAGACCTTACGGAAGGTGGGCAGCTTCCGCTCGATGTCCGGGACCGTATAGCGCTGCTTGAAGTCGGCGCAGGTGATGGCGGTCAGGGCGGACTGGAGGGTGCTGTAGCGGCCGTCCGGGCCGCGTCCGTTCATGGCGTCCCCCAGGGCCAGCAGGATCCTGCCGTCGCCCTGCTGGGCGGCCGCGATCCCCTGGGTGAGGTACTGCCAGTACTCCTTCGAATAGAGGGACTGCGCGATGCCGCCGTCGGCCAGGGACTCGGTCAGCTTCCGGCCGCCGTAGCCGCGCACCGGACGGCCGTCGAGCCGCTTCAGCAGCGAGCGGATCCGGTTCTGGGTGGGGCAGCTGTAGGCGCTGGTCCTGGTGCACGCCTTCAGATAGTCGTCGAGGGCGCGCTGGAACCCCTTGGCCTGGCCGAGCGCGCCCTGTTCGGGCGTCTGCATGGGGTCCACGACCCCGTCGAAGAGGGCGCGCCCCACGTTCTTCGGGTACAGGTGGGCGTAGACGCCGCCGAGTTCGGTGCCGTAGGAGACGCCGAAGTAGTGCGTCTTCTTGTCGCCGAGCACGCGCCGCATCAGATCCATGTCACGGGCGGCGTTGATGGTGCCGACGTACGGCAGGATCGCGCCGGAGTTCTTCTCGCACCCGGCGGCGTAGGTCTCGACCCGGCGGATGAGGTCCTTGACCTCGGCTCTGTTGTCCGGGGTGGTGTCGGCGGCGTAGTAGGCGTCGAGCTGCCGGTCCGGGAGACAGCGCACCCCGCTGCTGCGGCCGACCCCGCGCGGATCGAAGCTGACCAGGTCGTAGCGGGTGCGCAGCTGCTTGTAGCCGCCCGCGAGCGCCGGGAGGGTGGCCACGCCCGAACCGCCGGGCCCGCCGAAGTTGAAGATCAGCGAGCCGATCCGGTGACGCCGGTCGGTGGCCTTGGCGCGGATCATGGCGATGCCGAGGGTCCGGCCGTGCGGTTTGCGGTAGTCCAGCGGCACATGGAGCGTCGCGCACTCCCACTCCCCGCCCGGGGCCTTGGTGGCGGCCGCGTCCTGGCTGGGGGAGGGGGCGGGGCAGGTGGACCAGTCCAGCTTCTGGCGGGCCGAGGTGTCCGGCCGTCCGCCGTCGCCACCGCATCCGGCGGCCAGGGCGGTCAGCAGCAGGGCGGCGGACAGCGCACCGAGGCGCAGAGGTCGGGACACGGCGGCTCTCCCGTGGGTGGGGGTACCGCCATCGTGAGGGCCACGGCCGCCGCACGCGCGCACAGCGGGGGCGTACGGGTGAGGGGAGCGGGCCCGGGCGCCCGCTGCCCGCGCGGGGGCTCCAGCGGGGCCTCCACGGCCTTCCGGCGCCTCCTCGCGGCTGAGCCTCCACGGCGCTTTTCCGCGGGTGAGCACCGGCCCTGCGGCACCTCTGCGCGGGTGAGTAACGGCCCTGCGGCGCTTTTCCGCGGGTGAGTACCAGCCCTGCGGCGCCTCTGCGCGGGTGAGCACCGGCCCTGCGGCGCCTTTCCGCGGGTGAGCACCCACCCTGCGGCGCCTCTGCGCGGGTGAGTAACGGCCCTACAGCGCCTCTTTGCGGGTGAGGTGGGTGAAGGCCAGCCAGCCGGGCAGCACCGGCAGCCAGAAGACCATCAGACGGAAGAGCAGCACCGCGGGCGCCGCCGTCTCGTACGGGAGCCCGGCGAAGGTCAGACCCGCGATCAGGGCGGCCTCCACCGCGCCGACACCGCCGGGGGTGGGCGCCGCCGAGCCCAGGGCGTTGCCCGCGAGGAAGACGACGGCGATGCTCGCGTAGCTCAGCTCACCGCCGAACGCCCGGATCGCGGAGTCGAGGCACATCACGTTCGCCGCGGTCAGCAGCAGGGTGCCGCCGATTCCGGCGAGCAGCTTCTTGGGCCGCTGCAACACGTCCAGCATGCGCGGGACGACGCCCGCGAACAGCGACCGCACCCGGGTGGAGACGAACTTCCGCAGGACGGGAATGGCGGTCACCACCAGGACCAGGACGGCGGCCGTCAGCAGCCCGGCGATCACCGTCCGGGACGGCGAGAGCGCCGGGGTGCGCTCGGTGCCGGTGATGTAGCCGAAGGTCAGCAGCAGCACGATATGGCTGGCGAGCCCGAACAGCTGGGAGGCGCCGACACTGGCCACCGCGAGCCCCGGCCGCACCCCCGCGCGCTGCAGGAACCGGGTGTTGAGGGCGACCCCGCCGACCGCCGCGGGCGCCACCAGCTTCACGAACGAGGCGGCCACCTGCGCCAGCACCGTCCGCCCGAGGGGCACCTTCTCGGGGACGAAGCCGAGCAGGCTCAGCGCCGCGGCCAGATAGGTGAGCGCGGAGAAGACGAGCGCGAAGACGACCCAGATCCAGTTGGCCTCGCCGACCAGGGCGCCCAGCTTGAGATGGGTGAACTGGGACAGCAGGAAGTACGCGGCGAAGGCCCCCGCGCAGAAGCTGACCAGGGTGCGCGGCTTGATGCGCTCCAGCCGTTCGGGCTCTATCGGCGCCTGCGGCCTCACCAGCAGCACCTGCTGCCGGATCTGGGAGAGCAGATCCTCCTCGCGGGCGTCCTCCAGAGCCTCCTCTATGGCGCGCTTCTCCGCCTGCTTCTCGGCCTTGGCCGTCTTACGGTCGCCGGCGCCCGCCTCCGGGCCCCCGGGCTCCTGGGTCTCCCTCGCCTCGGCCTCCCGGGACTCCTTGGCCTCCTTGGCGGCGTGGGACGCCTCCAGGACGGCCTCCCGCTGGCGCTGGGCGCGCTCGCGGGCGAGCTGGCGCAGGGTCGCGCGGGTGCCCCGGCCGAGCGCCAGGGGCTGCAGCAGCGGAAGGCTGCCGGCCACCGAGTCCGGGCCGAGGACCTCCACCGCGGCGGCCACGGAGCGCTCGGCGCCCACGCGCAGGCCCAGGGTGGTCAGCAGCTGGGCGATGTCCATCCGCAGCACCACGTCACCGGCCGCGATCTCACCGCCGCGCAGATCGGTCAGGAAGACCGTGCCGTTGCGGTCGACCAGCAGGGCGTCGCTGTCCAGCCGCCGGTGGGCGATCCGCCGCGACTGGAGAGCCTGGACCTGGTGCCAGGCCCCGGCCAGCAGCTCGTCGGTGATCGCCTCGTCCGGCAGGGAGTGCAGCGGGCGCCCGCCGACGTGCTCGTAGACGAGCATCACGGCGTCCGGACCCAGCTCGGAGGTGGCGATCAGCTTGGGCGCGTTGGCCCCGGCCGCGATGGCCGCGTAGGCGAGCAGCGCCTCCTGCTCCAGGGCCTGGCGCAGTGACTGGAGGCTGCGGGGCGGGGTGATCGTCCGCAGGGCCAGCCGCTGCCAGACGCCGTAGAAGAACCCCTGGGCCTGCTGCTCCCGGTCGACGACCGTGACGTCCAGGGGCGGGCCGTCCTCCAGGGTGACCAGATAGCGGCGGCCCCGGTCGCCGTGGCCGCCGTGCTCGTCCTCGGGTTCCTCGGCGCGCATGGCGCTGACCGGGTTGAAGCCGACCCGGCGCAGCCCGGCGAGCAGGTGCTGGCCGGTGGGGCGCACATTGGGGGAGCCGACCGCGTAGAGGGTGCCGTAGGCCACCGCCCAGCCGATGAGCACCGTAAGGATGATCGAGAACGGTGTGGTGTAGCCGCCCACCAGCACCGCGAAGGCGTCGAGCAGCAGCACGCACCACATGGCCACCCGCCAGCGCGGGCGCCGGGCCATGCCGACGGCCGTCATATAGGCGATGACGGGGGCCAGATAGCCGTGCACGGGGTCGCTGAAGGTGCCGCCGGGCGCGGGCTGGGTGAGCGCCTCGCGGAGCGAGCCGGGGGCGCCCCTGGCGACCCAGAGGTCCATGGCGAGGGACACCCCGTGGGCCAGCACCGCGGCCAGCACGCCGTCGGCGATCCGCAGCCCGTCCCGTTTGATCAGCCGTTCGAAGGCGAAGGCCACGGGCAGGACGAGGACGGCCACCCCGGCCGTGAGTCCCGCGAAGTCGATCAGTAGTGGGGGCGCCTGGTTGGCGCCGTGCCCGATGTCCTTCTCCAGACCCGCGGTGGTGCCGTGGGCGAAGGCGGCGATGGCGAGCACGAGGGCCATGCCGAGGACCCCGAGCAGCATCCGCAGCAGATCGGAGGGGCGGTGCACGCGGGCCGGCAGCAGCGGCTCGTCGCCGGAGACCCGGTCCACATGGCCCTCCGGTCCGTCCGGGCCGCAGTCATCCCCCGAGCCCGGGGCCTCTGGGCGGCTACCGGACGGTGCCGTGGAGTGCGGCAACGCCTCCGGGGTGCGGGCCTCCTCCTCCGGAGGCTGCGCACCCTGCTGCTTCGCCGTCTCTTCTTGATCTCGTATCACCAGTCACCGCCCGGAAGATGGTGGCATGCCCGGGCTGCGGAGGGGGGCATCAGGGTGCATTTCGGGGACGTGGACCCCGAATGGTACGCCCTGCTGAGGATTCCCGCACAATGCGTGATCGAACCGCGATCCGGTCCGGATCGGGCCCGCCGCCACCGTGCGCGAGGCGCGCGGAGGGGCGCTCGGCGGGGCGTGCGGCGCGGTTGTCGCCGAGGCTGTCGGAGGGGTACGGCAGGATGGGGCGGATGAGCCGGGAGAACAGGGAGCCGGAGGACGGGGACAGCGCCGAGGAGCTGCCCGAGTACGCCGAGCGGGTGCTGGAGGTGGCCGAGCTGATCCCCTCCGGCCGCGTGATGACCTATGGGGACGTCGCCGAATGGCTGGAGGAGGGGGGCCCGCGCCAGGTGGGGCGGGTGATGGCGCTCTACGGGGG
>NZ_JAEEAP010000371.1 GCF_016103465.1 Streptomyces sabulosicollis | reverse complement strand
ACGCCCCCGGCGCCCCCGCCCAGAGCCCGTCCGCCGTAAGCCCCAGCAGCTCGATCGCGTTGCCGCGCACGATCCGCTCCACGACGTCCGGCGCCAGATGTCCCATCTGCGCCTCGCCGACCTCCCGCGACGTGGGCCAGGTGGAGTCCGAGTGCGGGTAGTCGGTCTCGTACAGCACGTTGCCGACCCCGATGGCGTCGAGGTTGCGCAGCCCGAAGGCGTCGTCGAAGAAGCAGCCGTAGACGTGCTCGGCGAACAGCTCGGACGGCGGGCGCAGCACCTTGTCGGCCACTCCGCCCCAGCCCCGGTTCTCCTCCCACACCACAT
Source organism: Streptomyces sabulosicollis (assembly GCF_016103465.1). Lineage (GTDB taxonomy): Bacteria > Actinomycetota > Actinomycetes > Streptomycetales > Streptomycetaceae > Streptomyces > Streptomyces sabulosicollis. The sequence goes on along the minus strand of NZ_JAEEAP010000371.1, from coordinate 8,543 downwards.
CGGCGCGCTCGAGGATGTAGGGGATCCAGCCGATCTGGCCCTCCGCGTACATCACCCTCAGGTTCGGGAAGCGCTCGAACTTCCCGCTCATCAGCCAGTCGACCATCGAGAAGCAGCAGTTGGCGAAGGTGATCGTGGAGCCGACCGCGGGGGGCGCGTCCGCGGAGGTCGAGGGCATCCTGGACGAGGAGCCGATGTGCATCGCGATGACCGTGCCGGTCTCGTCGCACGCGGCGAGGAAGGGGTCCCAGTCGTCGGTGTGGATCGACGGCAGCCCCAGGTTCGGCGGGATCTCCGAGAAGCAGACGGCCCGCACCCCGCGCGCCGCGTTCCGCCGCACCTCGGCGGCGGCCAGCTCGGCGTCCCACAGCGGGATGATGATCAGTGGGATCAGCCTGCCCCGGGCCTCGGGGCCGCACCACTCCTCCACCATCCAGTCGTTGTACGCCCGAACCCCGAGCAGCCCCAGCTCGCGGTCGGCGGCCTCGGTGAAGGTCTGCCCGCAGAAGCGGGGGAAGGTCGGGAAGCAGAGCGCGGACTGGACGTGGTTGACGTCCATGTCCGCGAGCCGGTCGGGCACCGAGAAGGAGCCGGGCCGCATCTGCTCGTAGGTGATCGCCTCCAGCCTGACCTCGTCCCGGTCGTAGCCGACGGCGGTGTCCAGGCGGGTCAGCGGCCGGTGCAGCTCCTCGTACACCCACCAGTCGGCGATCGGCCCGTCGTCCCCGGGCGCGCCCATCTTCGGGGCGAACCTGCCGCCGACGAAGGTCATCTCCTTCAGCGGCGCCCGGACGATGCGCGGCCCGCTGTCGCGGTACTTCGACGGGAGCCGGTCCCGCCAGACGTGAGGGGGCTCAACCGTGTGGTCGTCCACCGAGATTATCTTCGGGAAGCTCTCCATGACTGCACGGTAGCGCCGATCTGACGGATCGTCAGCTATCCGGGCGGCCCCCGGGCCGTTCGACGGATACCCCGGACACGTCGCACTCTTTACTGACGTACGAGCCACGGGCACGGCAGACTGGCCGTACAGCGAGGAAGCACGTGCGGGGGGCACCATGGCCGGCGACGAGCGCCTGGGGCGGCAGGAAGGTTCCACCGGTTCCGTACCGGACCGGTCCCGGCACGGTGAAGAGGCGAGCCTGGCCCTCGGCGAGGACCCGGACTCCGCCCTCGGCCGGGCCCGGCTCGAACTGGGGCTGGAGGGCGGCTACCGCGCCGATGTCGTCCGCGGGCCCCGGCCGCACGTCCCCCCGCGGTCCGCCATCGCGTTCTCCCGGCCCACCGCCGTCAACCGCCCGCAACGCCCCCTGGCCGGCACCACCGTCGTGCGCCCCGCCCAGCTGCCCGCGGCGGTGGCGGACTTCACCGGCCGCGAGGACCTCGTACAGGAGCTGAACGACCGGCTCGCGGCCCCCGCCGGCCGGCCGGCCGGCATCGCGATCGCCGGTATCGGAGGCATCGGCAAGACCGCCCTGGCCGTCCATCTCGCGCACACCGCCCGCCACCGCTTCCCCGACGGCCAGCTCTACGTCGACCTCGGCGGTGCGGGCCCCTCCCCCGCCGACCCCGAAACCGTGCTCGGCGCCTTCCTGCGTTCGCTCGGCACCCCCGACGCCGCCATCCCGGACGGCACCGAGGAGCGCGCCGCGCTCTACCGCGCGTGTCTCGAGGACCGCCGCGTCCTCGTCCTCCTGGACAACGCCCGCGACGCCGCACAGCTGCGACCGCTGCTCCCCGGCGACGGCGCACCGGACTGCGTCGCGCTGATCACCAGTCGCACCCGCATGTCCGACCTGGACCGCGCCCACCCGGTCGACCTGGACGCGATGAGCCCGCCCGAGGCGTTCGCCCTCTTCGCGCTGATCGTCGGCCAGGAGCGGGCGGCCGTGGAACGCGCCGCGGTGATGGACGTGGTGGCGTCCTGCTCCTACCTTCCGCTCGCGATCCGCATAGCGGCCTGCCGGCTCGCCTCCCGCCGCACCTGGACCGTCTCCGTCCTCGCCCGCAAACTCGCCGACGAGCGCCGCCGGCTGGACGAGCTGCGGGCCGGGGACCTGGCGGTCAAGGCGACCTTCGAACTCGGCTACGGCCAGCTCGACCCGGCCCAGGCCCGTGCCTTCCGGCTGCTCGGCCTGGCCGGCGGCCCGGACATCTCCCTGCCGGCCGCGGGCGCGGTGCTCGGCCTCGACGTCACGGAGACCGGCCGGCTCCTCACCTCCCTCGTGGACATATCGTTGCTGGAGTCCGCCGTACCGGGCCGCTACCGCTTCCACGACCTCGTACGGCTCTACGCACGGGCGTGCGCGGAGCGGGAGAGGCGGGCGGCGACGGAGCGCGAGGAGGCGCTGTCGCGGCTGTTGGACTTCTACCTCGCGACGGCGGCGCGGGTGTACGCCCTGGAGCGGCCCGGGGACCGCATGGTCGAGCACCTGGAGCCCACCGGCCATCCCGGACTGCTCTTCGAGACCTCGAAGGCCGCCCTGGACTGGCTCTTCGCGGAGGCCGACTGCCTGCTCGCCTGCGTGCCCCGATGCACCGGGGAGACCACCCTCCGCCGCGCCGGGGACCTGCTGCTGGGCGCGCTGGACCTCGCCGAGTCCGGTGCCCGGCCACGGCAGTACGAGACGGTGGCGCGGACGGTCTGCGACGCGGCCCACGCCGCCGGGGATTCCCGCACCGAGGCGCGCGCCCGCTCGGCACTGGGGCACCTCTACAGCTTCACGGGCCGGTACGGCCATGCCGAGCGGGAGCTGAGCCGCGCGCTGGAGCTGGACGGCGAGGACCCGGTGGTCGCCAGCCGAGCCTCCAACCAGCTCGGCATCGTGGCCAACGGGCTGGGGCGGCACGATGACGCCGAGAGGTACCTCGGACGGGCACTCGAGGCGTTCCGCGCCGATGCCAACGAGGCCGGTGAGGCGAGCGCCCTGGCCAATCTCTCCCGGCTCCATGTGAGCCGGGGACGCACCCGCACCGGTGTGGAACTGGCCGAACAGGGGCTCGCCATCTACCGCAGGCTCGGCGCCCCGCTGCGGCTCGCCAACGGGATGTACACCGTCGGCATCGCGCTGACGCGTGCCCACCGCCTTGAGGAGGCGTCCGCCCACCTCACCGAGGCGCTCGATCTCTTCCGCGAAGCCCGCCAGCCGCTGTGGGAAGGCATGGCCCATTTCCGGCTGGCCGAAATGCATCTGGCCGCACAGCGCCCCGCCGAAGCGGTGGCACACGCCGAACAGTCCCTCGCCCTGGGCGGCCTCGGCGGCGAGTGGCGGCGCTTCTCCTTTCTCACCGTTCTGGCGAAGGCCCTGATGGCGGACGGGCAGCGAGCCCGGGCCCAGGACTGCTGGAGGCAGGCGCGGGTCCTCCGTGAGGGGCTGGGCTCACCCGAGCCCGAGGAGGTGCGGCAACTGCTGTCCACATCGGCGCCGGACCTTCCGGCAGGCGCTGACCCGTATCCCGGCCATTGGGACGCGTATGGAGTCGGCCCTCCGGTGACCGAAAGCGACCCCTGGACCTGACGGGGCGTCGGCATACCGGGGGCTGTGAAGTGTGGCGGGCCTTGTGGAGAGGTCCGGTCCCTACTGACGTAAGGGGTATCGGCAAGGCAAACTGGCCCGTGCAACTGGGAGCAGAGGCAGGGGGAGACCATGGCCGGCGAGAAGGAGCGGGCGCAGGAGCAGCCTTTGCGCTTCACCGTGCTCGGACCGGTACGGGCCTGGCGGGGCGAGGAACAGCTGAGCACCGGATCACCACAGCAAAAAGCCCTGCTCGCCGCTCTCTTGCTGCGCGGCGGGCGCACCGCCACCGCCCCCGAGCTCATCGACGCCCTGTGGGGCGACGACCCGCCGGACGCCGCCATCGCGGCGCTGCGCACCTACGCCTCCCGGCTGCGCAAGGCATTCACCCCGCAGTCGGACGTCCTGGTCAGCGAGTCGGGCGGCTATGCGGTCCAGGTGGGCCTCGGGGCCCTGGACACGGACGTGGCCGAGCGTCTGGTGGCGGAGGCGGAGAAGGCACGGCACTCGGGCGACCGGCTGCGGGCCCATGAACTCATCGGCCGGGCACTGGACCTCTGGGACGGTGAGGCCCTGGCCGGGGTGCCGGGGCCGTACGCCACGACCCAGCGCGCCCGCCTGTCGGAGTGGCATCTCGTCCTCACCGAGACCAGGGTCGATCTCGACCTGGAGCTGGGTCACCACACCGAGGTGGTCTCCGAGCTCACCGCCCTTACCGCCGCCCATCCGCTCCGGGAGCGGCTGCGCGAGCTGCTGATGCTGGCGCTCTACCGCAGCGGCCGGCAGGCCGAGGCCCTGGCCGTGTACAACGACACCCGGCGGCTGCTCGCCGAGGATCTCGGCGTGGACCCCTGCCCGGAGCTCTCCGAACTGCATCAGCGCATCCTGCAAGCGGACGCCGAGCTGGCCGCCCCGGTGGACGACCGCGCCCACGCGGGGGCCGGTTTCGTACGACCGGCCCAGCTTCCCGCGACGGTGGCCGACTTCACCGGCCGTGTCGCTTTTGTCGACGAACTGAGCGATCAGCTCGCCACCGCCGAGGGGCGTGTCATGGCCGTGTCAGCCGTCGCCGGAATCGGCGGCGTCGGCAAGACGACGCTCGCCGTACACGTCGCCCACGCGGCCCGCCACCACTTCCCCGACGGCCAGCTCTACGTCGACCTTCAGGGGGCGGGCCCGGTGCCGGCGGAGCCCAACGCGATCCTGGGCGCCTTCCTGCGCGCCCTGGGCACCCCGGACAACGCGATCCCCGAGGGCGTCCAGGAACGTGCCGCGCTCTACCGCTCGATGCTGGACGGCCGCCGGGTGCTCACGCTGCTCGACAACGCACGCGATGCCGCACAGGTGCGGCCGCTGCTGCCCGGTACGGAGGGCTGCGCCGCCCTGATCACCAGCCGGACCCGGATGGTCGACCTGGAGGGCGCCCACCTGGTCGACCTGGATGTGATGAGCCCCGAGGAGGCGCTGGTCCTCTTCACCCGCATAGTGGGTGAAGAGCGGGTCAGTTCGGAGCGTGACGCGGCCATGGACGTGGTGGCGGCGTGCGGATTCCTCCCGCTGGCCATCCGGATCGCGGCCTCCCGGCTGGCCTCGCGCCGCACCTGGACCGTCTCCACACTGGCGCACAAGCTCGCCAACCAGCGCCGTCGGCTGGACGAGCTGCGGGCGGGCGACCTGGCCGTGCGGGCCACCTTCGAGCTGGGCTACGGCCAGTTGGAGCCGTCGCAGGCCCGGGCGTTCCGGCTGCTGGGGCTGGCGGACGGCCCCGACATCTCGCTCGCCGCGGCGGCCGTCGTCCTGGACCTGGAGACATTCCACGCGGAGGAGCTCCTGGAGTCCCTGGTCGACGCCTCCCTGCTGGAGTCCGCGGCGCCCGGCCGCTACCGCTACCACGACCTCGTGCGCCTCTACGCGCGTGACTGCGCGGAGCGGCACCAGTCGGCCGCGGACCGTGAGGCGGCGCTCTCCCGGCTGCTGGACTTCTACCTCGCCACGGCGGCGCGGGTGTACGCCATGGAGCGGCCGGGCGACCGACTGGGCGACCACCTGGCCCCGGCCGGCCACCCCGGCCTGGTCTTTCCGCATCAGGACGCCGCCCTGGACTGGCTCTTCACCGAGGCGGACTGCCTGCTGGCCTGTGCCCAGCAGGCCGCCTCGGGCCACACCCTGGGCCGGGTGGCGGATCTGCTGCTCGCCGCCATGGACCTCGCCGAGTCCGGTGCCAACGCCCCGCGCTACGAGGCCGTCGCCCGCGTCGTCAGCGAGACGGCACACACAGTGGGCGACACCCGGGCCGAAGGCCGGGCGCGCACCTGCCTCGCCAAGGTGCGCAACCTCACCGGCCGGCTCGAGGAGGCCGACGCGGAGGCGGAGCGCGCCCTGACCCTGGGCTCCGCGGTCAAGGACCATGTCACGATGGGGCGCGCCCTCACCGAGCGCGGCATCATCGCGCACCTCAGCCGCACCCGCTGGGAGGACGCGGAGCGGCATTTCCTCCGTGCCATCGATGCCTACCGGGCCGTGGACGACCAGCCCGGCGAGGCCAGCGCGCTGTGCAACCTCTCCCGTGCGTACGTGGAGATGGGCCGCATCGACAGCGCCGTGGACCTGGCCCGGCAGGGAGTGCGGATCTACGGGAGCCTGGGGCGCACCCTGCGCCTGGCCAACGGTAAGTACGCGCTGGGTATCGCCCTGACCGGGGCGGGAAGCCTGACCCAAGCGCTCGAGCAGCTCACGGAGGCGCTCGGCCTGTTCCGTGAGCACCGGCAGCCGCTCTGGGAGGGCATGACCCACCAGCGGCTGGCCGAGGCGCACCTGTCGATCGGCCGCCCCGCCGAGGCCGCCACCCATGCCGAACAGTCCCTCGCCCTGCGGGGCATCGGGGGCGAGTGGCGCCGGGCCATCGTGCTGACGCTGCTCGGCAAGGCGCTGCTGGAGCTCGGCCAGAACGAGCGCGCGGACGCCTGCTGGCGTGAGGCGCTGTCAATTCACCAGCGGCTGGGGACGCCCGAGGCGGAGGACGTCCGCGGACTGCTGGCCCCCGCGACCGCCGCATAACGGCGCGGCTCGCCGACCGTTCATCAATCGTTTATCGCCGTCCGGGAGTCTTAGTAGCGGTCGACCCGTCCCCGCGGGGGGCAGACGGGTCGGTTGCGAGGTCACACCGTAAGGTGGGCGGCCCTTTTGAGACATCCGTCCGGCGACCCACGGGGGAGTCGCCGGGCGGGTGTCAACGGCCTATACCGACCAAAGCATCCGATGGAGTTGATCGTGACAAGCACGGACAAGAAGCCCGAGTCCGACGTCTACCGGCCACTGGAGGCCGACCCGGCGCCCTTCACCCCTCAGGACGAGGGTCATACGCCGGCACCTCCACAGGTGTCCACCCAGGGCGAGGGCCACACGCCCGCGCCGCCCCAGCTGATCACCCAGGGGGAGGGGCACACGCCCGCGCCTCCGCAACTGCGTACGCAGGGCGAGGGTCACACCCCGGCGCCGCCGCAGCTGAGCCCCGCGGGCGAGGGCCACACGCCCGCGCCGTCGGAGCTGAGCACCAAGGGCGAGGGCCACACGCCGGCGCCGCCGCAGCTGAGCGCCGAAGGCGAGGGTCACACGCCTTCGGCACCCCAGTAGGAACACACGAAACGTCGCACATATCCATGAGGTAACACCGCGGGGCCGATGTCGATGACGCGGAGGGGACGTCATCGACGTCGGCCCCTTTGCGCGGGCCACCTCCCGGACGAGCGACTCCCCGCACCCCCCGCACCACCGGGGCGCACACCCTTTGCGCCAAGCTTCGGCCAGTTCCGGCCAGATGGCCGAACACATGTACCCCTCATTGTTAATTTGCAGTACAAAACAGATAATCACCCCCCGTAACGGAGGAACCGGAATGACTCGTGCCACAAAGGGCATTGCGACCTTGATTATCGCCATAGGTGCCGCGGTCGGGGCCACAAGTCAGACAGCCGCATTCGCGTCTGCAAGCGATAGTCACACCCCCATTGTCGGTGTGGACAGTAGTGAATACACCACAGCTGCCGCCCCCGGCCCGCAGGGCGAGGGTCATGCCCCCACCAGCCCGCAGTAGGCGCCACGAGACATGCGTGAGCGCCGAAGGGGCCGGGCGATTCCGCCCGGCCCCTTCGCGCCGCCCCTCCGGGGGCACACCCCGGACCGCGCCCTTCAGTGATCGCGCCCCGGACGCCCCGGCCACAGGCTGACCACATCGCACTGCAGGATCAGCTCGGGGCGGCAGCGGCCATCTGGAACAACCTCGCGGGCCCACCGCTCAAGCCCTTGTAGCCCCGTTCCAGCCCGCCCGCAGCCGCGCCTTGAGGACCTTGCCGCTGGCGTTGCGCGGCAGTTCGGGGAGGAACTCCACCTGCCGGGGCACCTTGTAGTTGGCCATCTCGCGGCGTGACCAGGCGATCAGGTCGTCCGCCGTCAGCGTCGAGTCCGGGCGGCGGACCGCGTACGCCTTGGCCACCTCGCCCAGGCGCGGGTCCGGGATGCCGATCACGGCGACGTCGGCCACGTCGGGGTGGCGGGCGATGAGTTGCTCGATCTCGGCGGGATAGGCGTTGAAGCCGCCGACGATGAACATGTCCTTGATGCGGTCGGTGATGCGCAGGTTGCCCCGCTCGTCCATCACCCCGACATCGCCCGTCCGCAGCCATCCGTCGGGAGTGATGGTGCGGGCCGTGGCGATCGGGTCCTCGAAGTAGCCCGGGGTGATGTGGTAACCGCGGACCCAGACCTCACCCGGCCGGCCCGGGGGGAGTTCGCGTCCGCTGTCGAGGGCGATCTTGACTTCGGTGTCCGGGATCGCGCGGCCCGCCGTGCCGGCGATGATCTCGGGCGGGTCGCCGCGGCGGCACATCGTGACGGTTCCGGACGCCTCCGTCAGGCCGTACGCCGTCAGCACGGTGGCGACCCCGAGCTCCGCGCGCAGGCGTTCCACCAGTTCCAGCGGGACGACGGCGGCGCCGGTGACGACCAGGCGCAGGGTGGACAGGTCGTGGG
>NZ_JAEEAP010000370.1 GCF_016103465.1 Streptomyces sabulosicollis | reverse complement strand
ACACTCGACTAGTCGTCGGCAGCGTCAGATGTGCATAAGAGACAGGTGGGTGGGCGGGGTGAAGTAGTAGTTGAGCAGCAGCGATCCAACGGCCGCCGAGGCGAGCGCGGGCACCATGCCGCCCAGCAGGGCGGCCAGCACGTTGAGGAACAGGAAGAGCAGCACCTCGTTGGCGAACCCGGGTCCGGCCTCCGAGGCGAGGGTGGCCCCGGTGCTGGTGAGCAGCAGCGTGAGCAGGGCCGGTCCGGCCACCCCGACCACCCAGCCCGCGATCAGCCGGGAGCGGCCGAGCCGGGCGCCGCGCGCGACCGGCAGCCCGCGGCCCTTGGCGACCTCGTCATGGGTGACGATGTGGACGTCCAGGTCGGGCCCGGAGTCCCGGGCGACGGTGGTGCCCACCCCGGGTCCGAAGACGTACTGCCAGGTCTTGCGGCGGCTGGAGCCGAGCACGATCTGGGTCGCGTTGACCCCGCGGGCGAACTCCAGCAGGGCGCCGGGGATGTCCTCCCCTATGACGTGGTGGAAGGTGCCCCCGAGGTCTTCGACGAGGGTGCGCTGGACCGCCAGCTCCTTGGGGGAGGCCGAGGTCAGACCGTCGCTGCGGGCGATGTAGACCGCGAGTATCTCGCTGCCGGAGCCCTTGGCCGCCATCCGGGCGGCCCGGCGGATCAGCGTCCGCCCCTCCGGGCCGCCGGTCAGCCCGACGACGATGCGCTCACGGGCCTGCCAGGTGGAGCGGATGGAGTGCTCGTCACGGTACTGCTGGAGGTACTCGTCCACCCGGTCGGCGGTCCACAGCAGGGCCAGCTCGCGCAGCGCGGTCAGGTTCCCGGGCCGGAAGTAGTTCGACAGGGCGGCGTCGACCTTGTCGGGCGCGTAGATGTTGCCGTGTGCCATGCGGCGGCGCAGCGCCTGGGGCGACATGTCGACCAGCTCGATCTGGTCGGCCCGGCGCACCACCTCGTCCGGCACGGTCTCCCGCTGCCGCACCCCCGTGATCGACTCCACCACGTCCCCCAGCGACTCCAGGTGCTGGATGTTGACGGTGGAGACGACGTCGATGCCCGCCCGCAGCAGCTCCTCGACGTCCTGCCAGCGCTTCTCGTTCCGGCAGCCGGGGACGTTGGTGTGGGCGAGCTCGTCGACGAGCGCGACGGCGGGGCGGCGCGCCAGCACCGCGTCCACGTCCATCTCGCTGAAGGTGGACCCCCGGTACGCCAGCTCCCGGCGGGGAACCTCCTCGAGCCCGTGCATCATCACCTGGGTGCGCCGACGGCCGTGGTGCTCCACGAAGCCCACCACGAGGTCCGTGCCCCGCTCGACCCTGCGATGCCCCTCGGACAGCATGGCGTAGGTCTTGCCGACGCCCGGGGCCGCACCGAGGTAGATCCGCAACTTTCCGCGTCCCATGCCCCTATTTTCCCTGTTGGACGGCGCCTGAGCGCTCGCCGGGCCTCCGGCGGGCGACACCCGTCGAGCAAACCCCGCCCCCGGCCGGACCGGCCCTCCCTTGACGCCTCCCTTACGGCCGGCGACGCCCTCTTGACGCGTCTCTGACGCCCGGCGCCCGAACGCCTCGGGGAAAGCCCGGGAAAAAGCCGGTGGGCCGTACTCCGCAGAGAAGAGTACGGCCCACCGGTAGACGCTCACATCGGGCCGGGCCTTACGCCGTCGGCTCAGCCGGACGCGAGCGAGCAGCCCGCCAAGGCGTCAAGACCGGAGGGGGCGGTCGAGCCCTGGCGGGAGAAGGAGAGTTCGATGCGGTCGATCGTCGAGGCGCGCTTGTCCGCCAGCGGCCCGAGGATGGCGTTCTGCACGAAGTTGGGGCCGCCCTCGCCCTGGCTGGTGCTGAGCCGCTTGTTGGCCTCCGCCAGCTGGGTGTCCAGCAGGGCGAGGTTGCGGTCCACCTCGGCCCGGGCCTCCGCCGGGATCTCCGGGAGGGAACCGGAGACGGCGGGGCAGCTGATGGTCGAGGCCGCCTTGGTCGACGCACTGGCGTCACCGCCGCCGTCCTGACCGGCCATGGCGGCTCCCACCGCCACGGCCGCACAGGTGATTCCGCCGATCGCCCCGGAGACGAGGATTCTCCGGCGATGGAGTAACGGAAGGCCACGCGACATCTGATCACTCACCTCGTTGAGGTCGGACAGGGGGTGTGTCCCGCGACGCGCCCTCTCCCCCTCGGAGCGTCACAAGGTCTCGCGCCCATGAGTACGGCTGGTGCGGCGGGTGTGTTCAACGGGTCACGGAAAATCCCCGAAAGCCCGAAGGGGCCGGTGAGCAGGGTCCGGACATGCCGAAGGGGCCCGGGGCCCTGCCCCGGGCCCCTTCCGGGCCTTGGCTCTCTGCCGTGCGCGGGCCGCCCCGCGCGAGCTGCCGTGCGCTGAGCTGTCCTGCGCGCGGGCGGCTCAGCGCACCTCGGAGATCTCCGGACCGCGCTGCAGCCGGTCGGCGCCGCCCGCGAACCGCGAGCCCTGCGCCTCGTCCTGCTGCACCCCGTCGGGCACCATCTGCGCGTCGTTCGGCAGCTTGAGGACGATCGGGTCGCGCGGGGCCATCGGGCCCTCGCCGCGCACCACGACCGTGTCCCGGAAGATCGCTTCCAGGAGGCTGCCGGTCTCGGGCTGCACCGCGCCCTGCCCGGAGATCACACCGCGCAGGAACCAGCGGGGCCCGTCCACGCCGACGAAGCGGACCACCTGCACACCGTTCTTGCCGTCCGGGAGCTGCACCGGCACCTGGGCGCGCAGCTCCCAGCCGAGCGGGCCCTCGACCTCGTCCACGACCCCGCCCTGCTGGGTGATGCCGGTGGCGATCTCGTCGCGCACCTCGCCCCAGATGCCTTCCTTCTTGGGCGCGGCGAACGCCTGGAGCTGTACGGCGCTGTCCCGCAGCACCACGGTCGCGGCGACGATCGCGTCCCCCGCGACCTCCACCCGCAGCTCCATGCCCTCGACGCCGGGCACGAACAGACCACCGAGGTCCACCCGGCCCTCGCCGGGCTCGCGCACCTCGGACACGTCCCAGGGACCCTCGGGGCGCGGGGCCGGCGGCAGGCTCACCCGCCCGCTCTCCACGGGTGCGGCGGTGTCCTCAGCGCCGTCCGCGTCCTCCGCGTCCTCGGCCAACTCGTCGGAGGTCACGTCGAGCGACTCGACGTCCTCCTTGCTGCGCTTGCGGCGACGTCCGAACACGTCATCGTCCTTCCCGGTCGGAACCGACCGAAGCGTATCCATTCCCACCCGTTGTGCCGTCCACGGCGGCATGACCGCCGGTGGACCCGAAGCCCCCTTCGGCCCGCGCCGACCCGGGAAGCTCCGCCACCTCCTGGAAGCGCACCTTCTCGACCTGCTGGACGACCAGTTGGGCGATCCGGTCGAAGCGCTCGAACCGCACGCTCTCGCGCGGGTCCAGATTGACCACGATCACCTTGATCTCTCCACGGTACCCGGCATCGATGGTCCCCGGGGCATTCACCATGGCGACGCCGCAGCGCGCGGCGAGTCCGGACCGTGGATGCACGAAGGCGGCATACCCCTCCGGGAGCGCGATAGACACTCCGGTGGGCAGAACCGCGCGCTCCCCGGGGGCCAGCTCGGCGGGCTCGGTGGTGACCAGGTCGGCCCCCGCGTCGCCGGGGTGGGCGTAACCGGGGATCGGCACCTCGGGGTCCACCCTGCGGATCAGCACGTCGACGGGGAGCGGACTCATGGGTTCACCTCGAAGGCGCGCGCGACCTTCACCTGATCCGGGTCGGCGAGCGCCGCGTCGATCTCCTCCGGCCGGCCGTTCTCGATGAAGTGGTCGACCCGCACCTCTATGAAGAGGGCCTGCGCCCGCACCGCGACGGGGCCGTCGGGGGCGCCGATCCGGCCCGTGGCCGAGCAGTAGATCTTGCGGCCGTGCACGGCGGTCACCCGTGCCTCCAGGTGCAGCTCGGCGCCGACCGGCACGGGGCGTACGAAGTCCGTCTCCAGCCGCCCGGTCACCGCGATCACCCGCTGGAGCCAGTTGAGCGACCCGAGCGTCTCGTCCAGCGCCGCGGCCAGCACCCCGCCGTGGGCCAGACCCGGCGCGCCCTGGTGGCCGGCGCGCACCGTGAACTCGGCGGTGACGCTCACGCCCTCGCCCGCCCGTGTGGTCAGCCCCAGACCCCCCGCCTGGTCGCCACAGCCGAAGCACTGGTCGTAGTGCGCGCCGAGGGTCTCCCCGGGCGCGGGCGCGTCGGGGTGGCGCACGGGCGCCGTGGCGCCCTCCGGCGGCGTCAGCCCTGTCGTTCGTCCACTCACAACGGCTGACCTTACCCGCGAGGACAGCCCGGGTCGGAGGCCGTGCCAAGCTGATACGCATGCAGCCTTACGAAGAACGCCTCAGCGCGCCCCGTTCCTGGTGGTTCATCGCCGTTCTGATCGGGGTCTCGGTGGGGCTGATCATGCTGCCGTTCGGCACCCTGCCGATGCTCGGCGGGCTGATCGGCGGGGCGGCACTGGCCTGTGTGGCGGTGAGTTCGTACGGCTCGGCGCGGGTGCGCGTGGTGGCGGACTCACTGGTGGCCGGTGAGGCCAGGATCCCGGTCTCCGCGCTGGGGACGCCCCAGGTGCTGCACGCCGCCGAGGCGGCCGCCTGGCGGTCCTACAAGGCCGATCCGCGGGCGTTCATGCTGCTGCGCAGCTACATCCCGACGGCGCTGCGGGTGGATGTCACCGATCCGGAGGACCCGACACCGTATGTGTATGTGTCCACACGGAATCCGGAGGCGCTCGCCGCCGCGCTCACCGCCGTGCGCTCCGCGTGACGAAGGCGCGCGAGCAGGTCATTGCTCCAGGGCAGCGGGGAGGTCATTTCTCCAGGGCCACGGGGAGGTCCCAGGGGATCTGCTTGGCTCGCAGATCCTTGCGGACCTTGCGCGCGAGCTTCTTGGTGTCGCGCCGGTTCATCGCGGCTCCCACGGCCGCGCCGACCATGAAGGGCGCCAGGGACGGCGTGTTCCGGAAGCCGCGTCTGAGGACCTGCTGCCGCAGCTCGCGCTTCATCTGGACACCGAGAGCCGCGTTGACGGTCGCCGGCTGGGCGACGTCGATACCGCGCTCCTCGGCCCAGGCGCCGAGATAGGCGAAGGCGCGCTGACGCGTGGAGCCGGAGGCACGCACTCCGTAGACCTCGTGCAGCTCGGCGATCAGCTTGAACTCTATGGAGGCCACGCCGACGATCTCGGCGGCCAGCTCGGTGGGCATGGCGGGCGGGGCCGGCAGCATCGCCGCGGCACCGACGCCCGCGCCCACGGTGGCGGTGCCGCCCGCGGCACCGGCCACCAGCTTGTCCGCGAGCTCTTCGGGGCCCAGCCCCGGGAACTGCTTGCGCAGCGTCGCGAGATCGCGGACAGGAATGCGTGGAGCGTTCGCGATGATCCGGTCGGCGACCGCGTAGACCCCCGCTCTCGCGCGCTCACCGCCTCTTCGCACACCACGGCCGACGGCGGTCGCGAGCGAGGCCAACCGGCCTCGCTCGGCCTCGTCCATGTCGTCGTGCTCCGCCTCCACGCCGACCCCGCGGCTCAGGCCGCGCAGTCGCGGCAGATCGGCTGGCCGTTCTTGGTCTCGGCGGCCAGCTGACTGCGGTGGTGCACGAGGAAGCAGCTCATGCAGGTGAACTCGTCGGCCTGGCGGGGCAGCACCCGGACGGACAGCTCCTCGTTGGAGAGGTCCGCACCGGGCAGCTCCAGGCCCTCGGCCTGCTCGAACTCATCCACGTCGACGGTGGACGCGGACTTGTCGTTCCGCCGGGCCTTCAGTTCCTCGATGCTGTCCTCGTTGACGTCATCGTCGGTCTTGCGTGGGGTGTCGTAATCCGTTGCCATGTCGCTCTCCCCCTCTGGGTGTCTGTGGTGTCTCCAGCGCACGTAACGCGTGAGAGGCCGGACTTGTGCCCGACCCGAGGCGGAGATTTTGCCTCACATCAAGGTCTGTTACTCAATCGACACCCAACCGCACCCCTGAAGAGGTGATCGGGTTGGATGGCCATCGGGACCGTACACGGTCCGAATGTCGCACTCGCATGCGCCATGACGTGTACTTCCCGTGATCACGGCCCCCGAAAACCCGGATTTTCCCGGCTTTCCGTCAACCGTGACGATCACGCAGAGTATATGGCCGGAAAATCGCCCATGTGATCGATCACACACCCTACATCGGGTGGGCGGATCACGAAAATTCCGCCCAAAGCGAACATATCCCGGCGGGTCCCCGGCCCGGCGCTCGTCGCCGTCACACCGGCAGTACCACCCGCATCACCAGGCCGCCTCCCTCGCGCGGCTCCGCCGCGATCCGGCCGCCGTGGGCGCGCGCCACCGAGCGCGCGATCGACAGCCCGAGGCCGACGCCCTTGTCACTGCCGGTGCGCTCGGTCCGGAGCCTGCGGAAGGGCTCGAAGATGTTGTCCATCTCGTAGGCGGGGACCACCGGGCCGGTGTTCGCGACCACCAGCACGGCCTGGCCCTGGCGGCTCTCGGTGGTGACCTCCACCCAGCCGTCCCGGGCCACGTTGTAGCGCACCGCGTTCTGGACCAGGTTCAGCGCGATCCGCTCCAGCAGCACCCCGTTGCCCTGGACCACCGCGGGGGCGCGCTGCCCGCGCAGCTCCACGCCCTTGTCCTCCGCCTCCGCCCGCACCTGCTCCAGCGCCTGGGAGGCCACCTCGGCCAGGTCCACCGGCTTGCGGTCGACGATCTCGTTGTCGCTGCGGGCCAGCAGCAGCAGGCCCTCCACCAGCTGCTCGCTGCGCTCGTTGGTGGCCAGCAGGGTCTTGCCCAGCTGGGTCAGCTCCGGAGACGCCTGCGGATCCGAGAGCTGCACCTCCAGCAGGGTGCGGTTGATCGCCAGCGGGGTGCGCAGCTCGTGCGAGGCGTTGGCGACGAAGCGCTGCTGGGCGGTGAACGCCCGGTCCAGGCGCTCCAGCATCTCGTCGAAGGTGTCGGCGAGCTCCTTGAGCTCGTCGTCCGGGCCGTCCAGCTCGATCCGGCGGGACAGGTCCGAGCCCGCCACCTGGCGCGCGGTCCGGGTGATCCGGCCGAGCGGCGAGAGCACCCGCCCGGCCATCGCGTAGCCGAAGGCGAACGCGATCACGGACAGGCCCAGGAGGGCTATCAGGGAGCGTCGCAGCAGCCCGTCCAGGGCCAGCTGGCGCTGTTCCTTCATGCAGGTGTTCAGGACCGCGTTGAACTGGTCGGGGCTGCTCTGGCCGATGATCTCGGGGCAGGTGTTGTTGGTGGGCTGGACACTGCCCCCGACCAGCTTGAACGGCAGCTCGTTGCCGACGTGCAGGGCCTGGGCGGCCAGCAGGTAGATGATCGTCAGCAGCACCACCCCGGCGATCAGGAACATCCCGCCGTACAGCAGGGTGAGCCGTATCCGGATCGTGGGGCGCAGCCAGGGATTGGGACGCGAGGGGCCTTGCGGATCCCAGCTGGGCTTGGGCGGCACCGTCGGCGGCAGGGGGGTCGGAGTCGTCGCCATGCCTGATCAGATCCGGTAGCCCGAGCCGGGGACGGTGACGATCACCGCGGGCTCGCCCAGCTTGCGGCGCAGCGTCATCACGGTCACCCGCACCACGTTGGTGAACGGGTCGGTGTTCTCGTCCCACGCCTTCTCCAGCAGCTGCTCCGCGGAGACCACGGCGCCCTCGCTGCGCATGAGCACCTCCAGCACCGCGAACTCCTTCGGCGCCAGCTGGATCTCCTTGCCGTCCCGGAACACCTCACGGCGGTTGGGGTCCAGCTTGATCCCGGCACGCTCCAGGACGGGCGGCAGGGCGACGGTCGTCCGGCGGCCGAGCGCCCGGACGCGCGCGATCAGCTCGCTGAAGGCGAACGGCTTGGGCAGATAGTCGTCCGCGCCGATCTCCAGACCCTCCACGCGGTCGCTGACGTCGCCGGAGGCGGTGAGCATCAGCACACGGGTGGGGATGCCGAGTTCGACGATCTTGCGGCAGACGTCGTCACCGTGCACGAGGGGCAGGTCCCGGTCGAGGACGACGACGTCGTAGTCGTTGACGGCGATCCGCTCCAGGGCGGCGGCTCCGTCATACACGACGTCGACGGCCATGGCCTCCCGGCGTAGTCCGGTGGCCACCGCATCGGCGAGCAGCTGCTCGTCCTCGACGACGAGTACGCGCACGTCGTTGGTCCTTCCTCGATTGCCGCAGTAGGCGTGTGATCTCGCCGAACTCGATGAGCGTCCGGCGCCTCCATCCTGCCTCGAAGTCTCATAAACCGGCGGTAAGAGGGTCGTCGGGGGATCCCGTGGACGGATCATGGCCGCGGCGGAGGGCCGCGGCCGCCGGAACACCGAATGCAGATTCTTTCGGTTCCGGAGGTTTCCGCCGAAGACGGGGTGGGGAGGACGACTGCACACCCGCGATCACGCCCTGTCCCCGGCATATCTGGCTGGCATTGCCGTCGGCAGGGGCCACGCACGTGATCGACCCACCGTCGGCACACCCCCGTGCCACCGACCCACGACGAGGGGGCGCAACATGGACGCGTTCACCGCAGGCATTCTGCAGCGCATAGAGAACACCAAGTCCGATCTCATTCGCGCCCGTGAGACGGGCGACGACTTTCTTGTGGACGTGGAGCAGTCGGAGCTGGAAGACCTCCGTCGCCTCGCCGCCGAGCACGGCGTCGAAGTAAGCGCCTCGTTCGCCTGATCCCTGGTGGATTCCGGACCCGATCCAGATCCGGATTCCCTGTGACCGTGTGACCGATTCCCATTCACCACCGGATGGTGATCCAGAAAACATCCGGTAACCACGCCGAAGCGCCCCGGTGTCCTCCTGTCTTTTATACACATCTGACGCTGCCGACGACTAGTCGAGTGTAGATCTTAGGGGTTGC
>NZ_JAEEAP010000036.1 GCF_016103465.1 Streptomyces sabulosicollis | reverse complement strand
ACGAGATTAGCGAGTGTCTCGTGGGCTGGGAGATGTGTATAAGGGACAGGCGCCGAACTGCCCGGGGGTGTGCTGCGGCTGGTACGGCGTCTGCACGCTGCCGGGGCCGGGCGCGGGCGTCTGCTGGTCGATCGGCGGGAAGACCGCCGAGCCGACCCCGGCGCCGCTGCGGGCCGGGGGGCCGCCGCTGATGATGATCGGGGAGGCGCCGGTCTGCCCGGTACGGGCGACCCGGGCGCATTCGTCACGCATGGCCTCGGCGGTCGGGAAGCGCTCGTTCGGGTTCTTCTTCAGGGCGCGGGCGACCAGCGCGTCCACCGCCGGGGGAATGGACTGGTTGATCGAGGAGGGCGCGACCGGCTCCTCCTGGACGTGCGCGTACGCGATGGCCAGCGGCGAGTCCGCGTCGAAGGGCAGCCGGCCGGTCAGCAGCTCGAAGAGCATGATGCCGACCGAGTACAGGTCGCTGCGGGCGTCGACGCCGCGGCCCAGCGCCTGCTCGGGGGAGAGGTACTGCGGAGTGCCGACGACCATGCCGGTCTGGGTCATGGAGGTGACCCCGGACTGCATGGCGCGGGCGATGCCGAAGTCCATGACTTTGACCACATTGCGCTTGGTCATCATCACGTTACCGGGCTTGATGTCGCGGTGGACCAGCCCCATCTCATGGCTGATTTCCAGCGCCGCCAGCACATCGCTGGTGATCTTCAGTGCCTTTTCGGTCGGCATCGCGCCGTATTGCCGGACATCCGCGTCCAGAACCGAGCGCAGCGGCTGCCCCTCGACGTACTCCATGACGATGTACGGCATCAGCGAGCCGTCGATGGAGTCCTCGCCGGTGTCGAAGACCGAGACGATATTGGTGTGCGTGAGTTTCGCCACCGCCTGGGCCTCGCGGCGGAACCGCTCGCGGAAGGACTGCTCGCGTCCCAGCTCGGTGTGGAGCGTCTTGATCGCGACCTGGCGGTCCAGCACGGTGTCATAGGCCAGGTGGACGGAGGCCATTCCGCCCTCGCCCAACAGGTCACGCAGCTGGTACCGGCCGTTCGCCAGAGAGTGGCCTTGGTACCTGCCCGATGCGCCGTACTGGCTCATTTCGTACTTCCCCCTCGGCGCACTCACTACTCTGACGCGCACGTTTCGACGCATTGATCTTGATGTTCTGGATATCGTGGCCAAGTCTGCCCCAGGCCACGGACACGTCAAGCCGCGTTGCCCGTTCCGTGACCGGATGGGCAAGAACCCGTCACGCGATTTGCATCGCTTCACCGTCAACAGGTTTGATGGCCGGTCCATCACCAACCGATACACGGCGCGAAGGCTGTAGCGTGCCTAGCGGGAACCGTACCGCCCGTGGGCGGGGCGATCTCGACCCGACCCCCACCGAGAACGAGACGGCGAGGACCGATGGCACAGACCCAGGGCGCCCATGGGCCCTCCGAACCTGACGCCAGCGGGCCCGGAATGCCGGATACGCCCGAGGCGTGGGGTAATGGAGGACTTGTCGGCGATGGTCGATATCGGCTGACCAGTCGACTCGGCCGCGGCGGTATGGCGGAGGTCTTCGCCGCCGAGGACCTCCGGCTCGGCCGTACGGTCGCGGTGAAGCTGCTCCGCGCCGATCTGGCCGAGGACCCGGTGTCCAAGGCCCGTTTCACCCGCGAGGCACAGTCGGTGGCCGGGCTGAACCACCACGCCGTGGTGGCGGTCTACGACTCCGGCGAGGACACGGTCGGACAGAACACCGTGCCCTACATCGTCATGGAGCTGGTCGAGGGCCGGACCATCCGCGATCTGCTGCTCAACGCCGAGGCCCCGCCGCCGGACCAGGCGCTGATCATCGTCTCCGGGGTGCTGGAGGCGCTCGCCTACAGCCATCAGCACGGCATCGTGCACCGTGACATCAAGCCCGCCAACGTGATCATCACCAACAGCGGCGCGGTCAAGGTCATGGACTTCGGCATCGCCCGCGCCCTGCACGGCGCGCAGTCCACCATGACCCAGACCGGCATGGTCATGGGCACACCCCAGTACCTCTCGCCGGAGCAGGCGCTCGGCAAGGCCGTGGACCACCGCTCGGACCTCTACGCCACCGGCTGCCTGCTCTACGAGCTGCTGGCGCTCCGCCCGCCGTTCACCGGGGAGACCCCGCTGTCGGTGGTGTACCAGCACGTCCAGGACACCCCGGTGCCCCCGTCGGAGATTTCCGGCACCGTGCCGCCGGAGCTGGACGGCCTGGTCATGCGCTCCCTCGCCAAGGACCCGGACGACCGGTTCCAGAGCGCCGAGGAGATGCGCGGACTGGTGCAGTACGCGCTCCAGATGCTCCACGAGGCGGGCGGCCACACCGGCATGTGGAACACCGGGCCGGTCACCCAGCACCTGGGTGCCGCCACCCCCGCCATGGGTATGCCGGGCGTCGGGGCCACCACCGCGCTGCCGCACCCGGGCCACGGTGAGACCTCCCAGCAGCCGGTCGTCACCGGACCCGGCGGCGGTGACGGCGGCTACCACGGCGGTTCCGGCCGCCGTAAGGGCCGCGGCAGGATGTGGCTGATCGCGGTGCTCGCGGTGATCGCCGTCGCGGCGGGGGTCGCCTTCGCCCTGCAGGCCGGCAACAAGGACGGCGGGAAGCAGCCGAGCAAGCACCAGACGTCGGTCACCCAGGAGAAGACGGACAAGCCGACCGACAAGCCGACCGACGACTCGAGCGACGAGACGGTCCCGAGCGACGAGAACAACACCTCCGGGGGCACGGGCGGCGACTACACGCCGACCGAGAACCCGACGCCGACGTACACGGACGACCCCACGGACGAGCCGACGGACCCGGAGACGGACCCGGGCACCGGCGAGCCCACCGGCGAGGAGACCACTCCGGGCGGCGACGAGGAGACCACCCCGCCGACGGATCCGGAGACGGACCCGCCCGCCACCCAGCCCACCGGTGGCACGGAGGGCGCCTCGGAGGGTGGCGGCATCCCGTAATGGCCGGGGCGCCCCACGGTGCCCCCGCCCCCCTCAGCCGTCAGAAGGGCCCCTTCCCGCGGAAGGCGGCCCTTCAGCCGTAGTAACCCTCTCCGGCCGTCGCGGGAACGCCTCTCCGGCCGTCGCGGGAACGCCTCGTCCGGCCGTTGCGGGAACGCCTCGTCCGGCCGTTGCGGGAACGCCTCGTCCGGCCGTTGCGGGAACGCCTCGTCCGGCCGTTGCGGGAACGCCTCGTCCGGCCGTTGCGGGAACGCCTCTCCCGCTGCCTGCCCTGCGAACGCCCTCTCCGGCCGCGGAAGGCGGCCCTTCACCCCCTCCCCGTCACCCGCAGAAGGCGTCGCGGACCGCGTCGTACTCCCGGGTCCACCACACCACCAGCGCGGCGGCCGCCGGGAACTGCGGATCGGCGCGCCGGTCCCCGAGCTGGTAGCGCCAGCGCAGCATCCAGAAGTCGTTGAGCCGCTCCCACCACACCCGGTGCACGGCCGCGGCCATCTCGGAGGCCCCGGCCCCCGCCGTGCAGCGGTACGCCCGTGCGTAGGAGCGCACCTTGGTGAGCTCCAGGGTGCCACCGGGCCGTACGAAGAAGATCGCGGCGGCGCGGACCGCCTCCTCGGCGCGCGGCTGCACGCCGAGCCGGTCCCAGTCGACGATGGCGGCCGGTTCCGTGTCGCGGTAGAGCAGGTTGAGCGGGTGGAAGTCGCCGTGCACCCAGCCGGCGACCGGGACGGCGTCCGCTTCCGGGCGGCGGTGGGCGTGCCGCTCCAGCAGCGCCCGCCGCTCGACCAGCCGGTGCTCGGCGAGTTCGTCGAAGGTGTCGCGGTTCCGGCGCCCCCGGATCAGCGTGAGCAGCTCGTCGATGACGGCGAAAGTGTCCTCGGGGTCGGCGGCGGCCTCCACGGGCGGCCTGCGGTCGCCGGTACGGGCCCGCATGACGCGCTCCAGACAGGTGTGGACGAGTCCGAGCAGCCCGCCCAGCCGCCAGCACTGCGGGGCGGTCAGCTCACCGCCGTCGCGGTGCCGCCCGTCGACCCAGGGGTGTAACGCGTAGCAGCGGCCGCCGATGACGGCGACCGTACGGCCGTCGGCGTCGGGCACCGGCGGGGCGACGGGCACCCCGAGCGCCTCCAGCCGCTGGGTGACCCGGTGCTGCCGGGCGATGGCGGTGCGGTCGCCGTCGAGGTGGTGTTTGAGGAAGAACCGGCCGCGGGTGGTGGCGAGGCGGTAGCCCCGGTTGAGCAGCCCCTGGGTGAGCGGTTCGCAGGAGACGGCCTCACCGGCGGTGTCATAGCGGCGGAGCAGGGCGCTCAGGGTTTCCCCGTCGGGAGCGGCCTCGGCGGAGCGTACATGTGAGCGCGGCACCTGCCAGATGTTAGATCACCGGGGATCGTCGCCCGCGCGCGCGGAGACGGGGTACGGCGCCCAGGAACACGGCCGGTTGACCGGCCCGGGACCAGAGCGCCCCCGTCCTCCGCCACCTCCGGCCCGGACGAGGGGCGCGTGGGCCTGCGCCGTCCTGTCCGGGGCCAGCGTTTGCGGGTCTGGGTCGCCCGCGTCCGGGGCCAGCGTTTGCGGGTCTGGGTCGCCCGCGTCCGGGGCCAGCGCTTGCGGGTCTGCGTCGCCCACGTCCGGGGCCGGCGCTTGCGGGTCTGCGTCGCCCACGTCCGGGGCCAGCGCTTGCGGGTCTGCGTCGCCCGCGCCCAGGGCTAGCGCTTCTGGGCCTGGGTCGCCTGCATGCGGGCGACGTACGCCGCTGCCTGCGACCGGCGCTCCATGCCCAGCTTGGAGAGCAGGCTGGAGACATAGTTCTTGATCGTCTTCTCGGCGAGGTGGAGCCGCTCGCCGATCGCCCGATTGGTGAGCCCCTCCCCGATCAGCAGCAGGATCCGGCGCTCCTGCTCGGTGAGGGCGGCGAGCTGGTCGTCCGGTTTGGCGGCCGTCTGGCCGCGCAGCCGCTCCAGCACCCGGGCGGTGGCCACCGGGTCGAGCAGCGACCGGCCCGCGGCCACGTCCCGGACGGCGGCGAGCAGTTCGTCGCCGCGGATGTCCTTCAGGACATAGCCGGAGGCGCCCGCGATGATGGCGTCGAAGAGCGCCTCGTCGTCGGCGAAGGAGGTGAGCATCATGCAGCGGACGCTCTCGTCCTGGGCGCGGATCTCCCGGCAGACCTCGACCCCGCTGCGGTCGGGCAGCCGGATGTCGAGGACGGCGACGTCCGGACGGGCGGCCGGGATCCGCGCCAGGGCGTCGGCCGCGGTGCCCGCCTCGCCGACCACCTCCATGTCCGGCGCACTCGCGAGCAGGTCACGTACGCCGCGTCGGACGACTTCATGGTCGTCGACCAGGAAAATACCTATTTTTCCTTCTTCGCGCACGGATCCAGTCTCACACACGAAGTCTTCCCGCGTCGTTGTCCAGCGGGATACCGTGCGCTTGTCCGGCGGCCTGCGGGGCTGTGACCAGTGGATGTTTCGCCACCCGCGCGATTTACTTGGAAATCCAAGCAAAATTGCAGGTCAGGTGGGGTTTCGCAGAGATGCGACGCACTGGGTAACGTGCCTTGTGCAGGGCCAGCCGCCGGGAACCTGTCACGCCCGGTCATGTCTCGGCGCACCCACCCCGTGCGCCGCGACGGAACGGGCGAGCCGCAACTGGCCGCCGGCGGATCCCGGGGGCCGGACAGACGGAGGAGCACACGTGACCGTGGAGAGCACTGCCGCGCGCAAGCCGCGCCGCAGCGGAGCCAAGCGCAGCACCACCGCGCGGGACACCAAGAAGCAGCCTGCGGGCCAGACCGAACTCGTACAGCTGCTGACCCCCGAGGGCGAGCGTGTCGAGCACCCCGAGTACGCCATCGACCCCACCCCGGAGGAGCTGCGCGGTCTGTACCGGGACATGGTGCTGACACGGCGGTTCGACGCCGAGGCCACCACCCTGCAGCGCCAGGGCGAACTGGGCCTGTGGGCCTCGCTGCTCGGCCAGGAGGCGGCGCAGATCGGCTCCGGCCGGGCGCTGAACGACGCCGACTACGTCTTCCCCACCTACCGCGAGCACGGTGTGGCGTGGTGCCGGGGCGTGGACCCGACCAATCTGCTGGGGATGTTCCGTGGGGTGAACCACGGCGGCTGGGACCCGAACAGCAACAACTTCCACCTGTACACCATCGTGATCGGCTCGCAGACGCTGCACGCGGCCGGCTACGCGATGGGTGTGGCCAAGGACGGCGCGGACGCCGCGGTCCTGGCCTACTTCGGCGACGGCGCCTCCAGCCAGGGCGATGTCGCCGAATCGTTCACCTTCTCCGCGGTCTACAACGCCCCGGTCGTCTTCTTCTGCCAGAACAACCAGTGGGCCATCTCCGAGCCCACCGAGAAGCAGACCCGGGTGCCGCTCTACCAGCGCGCCCAGGGCTTCGGCTTCCCCGGGGTACGGGTGGACGGCAATGACGTGCTCGCCTGTCTGGCCGTCACCAAGGCCGCGCTGGAGCGGGCGCGCACCGGACAGGGCCCGATGCTCATCGAGGCGTTCACCTACCGCATGGGCGCCCACACCACCTCCGACGACCCCACGCGCTACCGCTCGCCCGAGGAGCGGGAGCTGTGGGAGACCAAGGACCCGATCCTGCGGCTGCGCACCCTGCTGACCCGCGAGGGCCTGGCCGACGACGCGTACTTCGCCGACCTCGAGCGGGAGAGCGACGCGCTGGCCAAGCGGGTTCGGGACGCCGTACGGGCCATGCCCGACCCCGAGGACATGGCGATGTTCGAGCACATCTACGCCGACGGGCACGCGCTCGTCGACGAGGAGCGGGCGCAGTTCGCCGAGTACCAGGCTTCGTTCGTCACCGCTGAGGAAGGCATCTGACATGGCCGCCGAGAAGATGTCGCTCTCCAAGGCGATCAACGCGTCCCTGCGCACGGCCCTCGAGACCGACCCCAAGGTCCTGATCATGGGCGAGGACGTCGGCAAGCTCGGTGGCGTCTTCCGCGTCACCGACGGGCTGCAGAAGGACTTCGGCGAGGACCGGGTCATCGACACCCCGCTGGCCGAGTCCGGCATCGTGGGCACCGCGATCGGGCTCGCACTGCGCGGCTACCGACCGGTGGTGGAGATCCAGTTCGACGGTTTCGTCTTCCCCGCCTACGACCAGATCGTCACCCAGCTCGCCAAGATGCACGCACGCTCGCTCGGCAAGGTCAAGCTGCCGGTCGTCGTCCGCATTCCGTACGGCGGCGGCATCGGCGCGGTGGAGCACCACAGCGAGTCGCCGGAGGCGCTGTTCGCGCATGTGGCGGGTCTGAAGGTGGTCTCGCCCGCCAACGCCTCCGACGCCTACTGGATGCTCCAGCAGGCCATCGACAGCGATGACCCGGTGATCTACTTCGAGCCCAAGCGCCGCTACCACGACAAGTCCGAGGTCGACACCGCCGCGATCCCCGGTCCGCTGCACGCCGCCCGGGTGGTGCGGCCGGGGACGGACCTGACGCTCGCGGCCTACGGCCCGATGGTGAAGGTCGCCCTGGACGCCGCCGCGGCCGCCGCCGAGGAGGGCAAGTCGATCGAGGTCCTGGACCTGCGGTCGATGTCGCCGATCGACTTCGACACCATCCAGCGTTCCGTGGAGCGGACGGGGCGGCTGGTCGTCGTCCACGAGGCACCGGTATTCCTGGGCACCGGGTCGGAGATCGCCGCACGCGTCACCGAGAGGTGCTTCTATCACCTCCAGGCCCCGGTGCTGCGGGTCGGCGGCTTCCACTCGCCGTACCCGCCGTCACGGCTCGAGGACGAGTACCTTCCGGGGCTGGACCGGGTGCTCGACGCCGTAGACCGCGCGTTGGCGTACTGAAGGGCTTGAGGAGATCGTGACGATGACCGCAGTCGAACAGCGCTTCCGTGAGTTCAAGATGCCCGATGTGGGCGAGGGGCTGACCGAGGCCGAGATCCTCAAGTGGTTCGTGGCACCGGGCGACACCGTGACCGACGGCCAGGTGGTGTGCGAGGTCGAGACCGCCAAGGCCGCCGTCGAGCTGCCCATCCCCTTCGACGGCGTGGTGCACGAGGTGCGCTTCGACGAGGGCACCACCGTGGACGTGGGCACGCCGATCATCTCGGTGGACACCAACCCCGGGGCGGGGGAGGCGGCGCCCCAGGCCGCTCCCGCCGCCGAGGCCCCCGCGGCCGAGGCCCCCGCCGCCGAGGAGCCCGCCGCCGCGGCCGAGCCCGAGGAGAAGGCGGGCCGCCAGGCCAATCTGGTCGGCTACGGGGCGGCGCCCGCCTCCACCAAGCGCCGTCCGCGCAAGCCGCTGCCGGGCCTCCAGCGGTCCGCGCCCGCCCCCTCCGCCGAGGCGCCCGCGCCGCGGGAGTCCGCGGCCGCGCCCGCGCGCCCCGAGGCCGCGCCCGCTCCCTCGCCCGCTCCCTCGCCCTCGCCCGAGCTGAACGGCAGCGGCCGGACCGCGCGGCCGCTGGCCAAGCCGCCGGTCCGCAAGCTGGCCAAGGACCTGGGCATCGACCTGGAGACGGTCACCCCGAGCGGCGCGGACGGGATCATCACCCGGGAGGACGTCCACGCGGCCGCCGAGGCCGTCCAGGCGGCCCGGGAGACGCCCGTGACGGCCCCGTCCGAGGCCGTCACGGCCGCCCCGGCCCGGGAGCGGCGGGTGCCCGTGAAGGGCGTACGGAAGGCCACCGCGCAGGCGATGGTCCACAGCGCCTTCACCGCCCCGCACGTGACCGAGTTCGTGACGGTCGACGTGACCCGCACCATGAAGCTCGTGGCCGACCTCAAGCAGGACCCGGAGCTGGCCGGGCTGCGGGTCAACCCGCTGCTGCTGGTCGCCAAGGCCCTGCTGGTGGCGATCCGGCGCAACCCGGACATCAACGCCACCTGGGACGAGGACAACCAGGAGATCGTCTACAAGGACTACGTCAACCTGGGCATCGCGGCGGCCACGCCGCGCGGGCTGATCGTCCCCAACATCAAGGACGCCCAGGCCAAGACCCTGCCCGAACTGGCGTCCGCCCTGGGCGAGCTGGTCACCACCGCCCGTGAGGGCAAGACCACCCCGGCGGCGATGTCCGGCGGCACGATCACCATCACCAATGTCGGCGTCTTCGGCATCGACGCGGGCACCCCGATCATCAACCCCGGGGAGTCCGCGATCCTCGCCTTCGGCGCCGTCAAGCTCCAGCCGTGGGTCCACAAGGGCGAGGTCAAGCCGCGCCAGGTGACCACGCTGGCGCTCTCCTTCGACCACCGGCTGGTCGACGGCGAGCTGGGCTCCAAGGTGCTCGCGGACGTCGCGGCCGTCCTGGAGCGCCCCAAGCGCCTGATCACCTGGGCGTGATCACCTGGGCGTGATCACCTGGGCGTGATCACCTGGGCGTGATCACCCTCTGACGTTCATCCCCCGTCCGCATCGCGGACGGGGGATGAGCGCGCATGCATCTTGTATCTATGATGTGCGCATCATGAGTCCCGCCGATACGGCCACCAAGCCGCCCCCTGCCGCCGAACGCGTCTACCACCACGTCAAACAAGCCGTCCTCGACCGCCGCTACGAGGGCGGCACACTGCTGAGCGAGGGCGAACTCGCGGACGCCGTCGGGGTCTCCCGCACCCCCGTCCGGGAGGCGCTGCTGCGCCTGGAGGCCGAGGGGCTGCTCAAGCTCTATCCGAAGAAGGGCGCCCTGGTGCTGCCCGTCTCCTCCCAGGAGATCGCGGACGTGGTCGAGACCAGGCTGTTGGTGGAGCAGCACGCGGTCGCCAAGGTCGTCCCGGCCGGGGGGAAGCTGCTGGCCCGGCTCGAGGAGCTGCTGGAGGAACAGCGGGCGCACGCCGCGGCCGGGGACTTGGCCGCCTTCGCGGCCGCCGACCGCTGCTTCCACGCGGCGATCGTCCGGGCCGCGGGAAACGCCATCCTGGCGCAGCTGTACGACCAGTTGAGGGACCGGCAGCTGCGGATGGGCGTGGCCACCATGCACGCCGAGCCCGACCGCATCGCCAAGAACATCACCGAGCACACGGAGATCCTCCAGGCCCTGCGCGCCGGGGACGCCGGTTTCGCGTCCGGGCTGGTGCAGCGCCACATCAGCTGGGTGAACAACCTCGCCCGGGGTGAGGTGCGATGACCTCGGCCCAGTTGCCCGGGGACCCACCCGGCGGACGTCGTGCCGTCGCCGTATGGGGCCTGGGTGTCGCCGTCTACTTCGTCGCCATCACCTATCGCACCAGCCTCGGCGTCGCCGGTATCGACGCCGCCGAGCGCTTCCACATCAACGCCTCGGCGCTGTCGACCTTCTCGATCCTCCAGGTGCTGGTCTACGCCGGGATGCAGATACCGGTCGGGCTCATGGTCGACCGTCTCGGCACCCGTAAGGTGCTCATGCTCGGCGTGCTGCTCTTCACCCTGGGGCAGTTCGGCTTCGCGCTCTCCCACTCGTACCCGATGGCCCTGGTCTCCCGGGCCCTGCTCGGCTGCGGTGACGCGATGACCTTCATCAGCGTGCTGCGGCTCGGCTCGCGCTGGTTCCCGGCCCGCCGGGGGCCGATGATCGCCCAGGTGGCCGCGCTCTTCGGCATGGCGGGCAACCTGGTCTCCACGCTGGTGATCGCCCGCGCGCTGCACGGCGCCGGCTGGACCACGACCTTCGCGGGCAGCGCGCTCGGCGGTGTGGCCGTCTTCGTCCTGGTGCTGTTCTTCCTCAAGGACCACCCGAAGGGCTTCGAGCCCGCGCCCGCCTCGCACATGGGCGCCGACTACGTCCGCCGGCAGATCGCGGACGCCTGGCGCGAGCCCGGCACCCGGCTGGGCATGTGGGTGCACTTCACCACCCAGTTCCCGGCGATGGTCTTCCTGCTGCTGTGG
The DNA here is from genome assembly GCF_016103465.1 of Streptomyces sabulosicollis. Lineage (GTDB taxonomy): Bacteria > Actinomycetota > Actinomycetes > Streptomycetales > Streptomycetaceae > Streptomyces > Streptomyces sabulosicollis. The sequence continues at coordinate 26,598 of NZ_JAEEAP010000036.1, read as the reverse complement.
GGGATGCCGTTCCTGGTCGAGGCGGAGGGGCTGTCCCGGGCGACCGCGGGTCAGCTGCTGACGCTCGTCGTGCTGTCCAATATGGCGGTCGGCCTGGTCTACGGGCAGGTCATCGCCCGGCACCACGCCGCCCGCGCCCCGCTGGCCCTCGGCACGGTCGGCGCCACCGCGCTGCTGTGGGGCACCGTGCTGCTGTGGCCGTCCGCCCACGCGCCGATGTGGCTGCTGATCGTCCTGTGCGTGGTGCTCGGGGCCTGCGGGCCCGCGTCGATGATCGGCTTCGACTTCGCCCGGCCCGCCAATCCGCCCGAGCGGATCGGCACCGCCTCGGGCATCGTCAACATGGGCGGTTTCACGGCCTCGATGACCACCCTGCTGGCCGTCGGCGTCCTGCTGGACCTGACCGGCGAGAACTTCCGGATCGCATTCGCCTCGGTGTTCGTGCTGCAGGCGCTCGGCGTCGCCCAGATCCTGCGGCTGCGCGGACGGGCGCACCGCCGGGAGCGCGAGCGCGTGGTCGCGAGCCGCGTCGAGGCGGTGCACGTACCGGCCTGACGCCGTGGCCCTCCGGGGCCGTCGCGCCGTGGCCCATCAGGGCCGTCGCGCTGTGGAGTCCCAGGGCCGTCGCGCTGTGGAGCCCCAGGGCCTGCGCGGTCGTCCCCAGGGCCGTCGCGGTGTGCGGCCCGAGGGCCTTACGGCGTGGTCCCGGTCCGCGGGGGCCGAGCCCCGGAGCGCTACGGCGTGATCGCGAAGTGCTGGAGGATCGCATCCGCCAGCTGCTGGTCGCCCTCGATCTTCAGCCGCTCGGAGACCGCCTCGGGCCGCACCCGCCCACAGGCCAGCCGGACGTAGGTCTCCCAGTCCAGGGTGAGGGTGACCGTCGGGCCCAGCGAGACGCTGCCGTCGATGGTGCCCCGGCCGTCCGCGTCGACCCGGACCGTCCGCATGAACTCCATCGGGCCGTGCACATCGAAGACGACGGCCGACTGGGGCGCCGCGCCCGCGTCCTTGGCGACCACCTTCGGCAGCGCCGACAGCAGCAGGTCACGGGTGATCGAGGCGCCCGGCGAGTCGAGGTTGCCCGGCCGGTTCAGGGCCCGGCGCAGATCCTGTTCGTGCACCCAGATGTCGAAGGCCCGCCGCGTCAGGGCCTCCCCCAGCGTCACCTCGGTACCGCCGGGCCAGCGCACCATGGCCTCCGGGGCGCGCTTCTCGTTCCGCAGCTGGCGGCCCCGCCGGATGACCGTGTACTCCAGCTCGGAGGTCATCTCGGGCGCGGTGTGGCAGCGCCGGACGTCGACCTGGACCTCCATGTACCGCGAGAGCTCGTTGGTGACGTGGAAGAGGTCGCGCGGCAGGGTGTGGATGGGGCGGGGATCGCCGAGCATCTCGCATTCGAGTCCGATCACATGCGAGACGACGTCCCGAACCGACCATCCCGGGCACTCGGTGGCGCGGTTCCACTCGCTCTCCGCTAGCGGGTTGACCAACTCCGATATCGCGTCGATGGAGTGGGTCCAGGCGTCGATGGAGGTCTGAAGGCTGGGATGGACGGTCACGGGACCCCTCGGGCGGTTGGTGCGCGGGCTGGGTGCTGGTGTGTGCGTTCAAGTTACGCTGCCCACGAGCGCACGGGCAGTGCTTTCCGGTCTGATCGTAGGCCCGGATCGGCGGCTGGCGGCCTGCCCGCGATGGTAGTGTGCGCCCGCCCCGGCCTTATCTCCGGACAGATCCGTACGCATCGGTCGAAAGCCTCCGGGGGGCGGGGGAATGGCGGGACCGGGACTGCTGTTTCATGGGGATATGGCTTCACGTGCACGCGTCCGCGCCCCCGAGCTGATCGGCCGGGGCGGCTGGCTCAACACCGGCGGTACCGACCTCACCCTCACCGACCTGCGAGGGCGCATCGTCATCCTCGACTTCTGGACGTTCTGCTGTGTGAACTGCCTGCATGTCCTGGACGAGCTGCGCGAGCTGGAGGAGAAGCACCGCGACACCGTGGTGATCGTCGGGGTGCACTCGCCCAAGTTCGTCCACGAGGCCGAGCACCAGGCGGTCGTGGACGCGGTCGAGCGCTACGAGGTGCACCACCCGGTCCTCGACGACCCCGAGCTGGCCACCTGGAAGCAGTACGCCGTACGGGCCTGGCCCACCCTCGTCGTCATCGACCCCGAGGGCTATGTGGTCGCCCAGCACGCGGGCGAGGGCCACGCCCACGCCCTGGAGACCCTCGTGGGGCAGCTGGAGGCCGAGCACGCCGCCAAGGGCACCCTGCGCCGCGGCGACGGCCCGTACGTGCCCCCGGAGCCGGTCCCCACCGAGCTGCGCTTCCCCGGTAAGGCGCTGCTGCTGCCCGGCGGCACCTTCCTCGTCTCGGACACGACCCGCCATCAGCTGGTGGAGCTCGCGGCGGACGGCGAGAGCGTGGTGCGGCGGATCGGCGCGGGCGAGCGCGGCCTTGACGATGGCACGGGCGAGCGGGCCCGCTTCAGCGAGCCCCAGGGGCTCGCCCTGCTCCCCGACGGCACCGTGGCCGTCGCCGACACCGTGAACCACGCGCTGCGCCGCTTCGACCCGGCCACCGGCGAGGTCTCCACGCTCGCCGGGACCGGCCGCCAGTGGTGGCAGGGCTCGCCCACCGGGGGACCCGCCCGCGAGGTCGACCTGTCCTCCCCCTGGGACGTGGCCTGGTTCGCCGACCGGCTGTGGATCGCCATGGCGGGCGTCCACCAGCTGTGGACCTACGACCCTGAGTCCGGCACCGTACGGGCCGCCGCCGGGACCACCAACGAGGGCCTGGTGGACGGCCCCGCCGGGGAAGCCTGGTTCGCCCAGCCCTCTGGGCTCGCCGCCTCCGGAGACCGGCTGTGGATCGCGGACTCCGAGACCTCCGCGGTGCGCTACGTCGAACGCGACGGTGAGGGCTTCGCCGTCCGTACCGCCGTCGGCACCGGGCTCTTCGACTTCGGCCACCGGGACGGCGCCGCCGATCAGGCGCTGCTGCAGCATCCCCTGGGCGTCACCGCGCTGCCCGACGGCTCGGTGGCGATCGCGGACACCTACAACCACGCGCTGCGCCGCTACGACCCGGGCACCGGCGAGGTCTCCACGCTCGCCACGGATCTGCGCGAGCCCTCCGGCGCGGTCCTGGCCGACGGGGACATCGTCGTGGTGGAGTCCGCCCGGCACCGGCTCACCCGGCTGCGGCTGCCGGAGGAGGCCGTAAGGGTCGAGGCGGTGGCCCACCGCACCCAGCGTGCCGCGACCGACATCGCCCCGGGGACGCTCCGGCTGGACGTGGTCTTCCAGGCACCCGAGGGGCAGAAGCTGGACACCCGCTACGGGCCCTCCACCCGGCTGCTGGTCAGCTCCACCCCGCCGGAGCTGCTGGCGGAGGGCGACGGCGCGGGGACGGATCTGCACCGTGAGCTCGTCCTTACGGAGGGCGTCACCGAAGGCGTGCTGCACGTCTCGGCCATGGCCGCCTCCTGCGACGACACGGACGGCTCCGCCGCGGGGGAGAACGAGTACCCGGCCTGCCATGTGCACCAGCAGGACTGGGGCGTCCCGGTGCGGATCACCGAGGGCGGCGCGACCCGGCTGCCGCTGGTGCTCGCCGGGATGGACGACTGAAACCCGACGGCCGGGACGCGACGGCTGATCTCCGACGGCTGATCTCCGACGGCTGGTTCCTGACCGGCTGGTTCCTGACCGGTGGTCAGTCGGGGCAGTTGGGCAGCGTGGAGTACTGCACCTGGTCCTGGCGGATGCGGATGCCCGGCACCCACATCCGTTTGCCGTCCTTGGAGACGCGGAACCACATGCTGCTGTGCCCGCCCGCCTCGTCGGTCACCGTGACGCCGTTGGCGATGCGGCAGTCGGCGCGCAGCACATCGCCGTGCCAGGCCCGGCCCACGATGTTCGACGGGCGGTAGGCCAGGTACGGGTCCTCGGCCAGGCCCAGGGAGCACTCGCGGACGCGCTTGTGCTGACAGGTCTTCTCGGCGTTGTAGACGGTGATCCGGGCGTTGCCCAGGGGCGAGGAGCCCGCCGCGCCGCCCGGGGACCCGCTGTCGTCGGACGACCGTAAGGCGATCACGCCGGCCGTGGCCCCGCCGATGACGACGACCGTGCCCACCGCCGCGAGCGTGAGCCGCAGCCGGCGCCGGGACGGCCGGGCCCCCGGGGGCTCCTCCCGGGTCTCCTCCGGGGCCGGCGGGGCGGCGCCGGGCGCCATCGGCCCGTCGGCGGCTTCGGCTGCTTCGGCGGCGGCCTCCGCCTCGGTGGCCCGGTGCAGCAGGGTCACCAGCTCGGGCAGCCGGTCCTCGGCGGTGAAGGAGAGCTGGCCCCACTGGATCAGGAGCCGCTCGTCGGGGAGGCCCTGGCCGCGCAGATAGCGGGAGAGTGAGGACCGGCTCGCGGGCAGCCGGCCCTCCAGCTCCTTCAGACTGAGTCCCAGTTCGCCGTGCATCCGGCGCAGTGCGGTCACGAAGTCCCGTACCGGGCCGGAGAGTTCCTCGGGAAGCGGGGCGAGCGGCTTTCGTCGTGGGTTCTCGGGGCGATTCGGATGCGCTGGCACGTACACCATTGCAGCACGTGGATCATGAACATGCCGAGCGACACGTCCACACCCCCGAGGTGGACGTGCCGCTCGGCACGGGAACCGGATCGCCGGACGCGTCAGTCCGTGAACTTCAGCGGCCGGTAGGGCTTGTACTCGCTGCCCGGCTCCAGTCCGTAGCGACGGGTCGCGTGATCCGTCCCGAAGTCGCCGCGCTGTTCGAAGGAGGTGTACGAGGTGTGGGCGGCGTCGTTCCACTTCTCGAACATCACGACGTGGCGGGTGTTGTTGTCCCCCGAGGCGTCGATCAGCAGGTCCCCGGGCCGGAGGTCGTTCAGGGCGATCGGCTTGGTGATGCTGGAACCGGTGAGGCCCACGGTGTTGGTGCCGGGCGCCCGCAGGCCCAGCGCCATGGAGACGTAGCCCGAGCAGTCCTGGCGGTAGCCGTCCTTCCAGACCTTGGCCTGGCTGTAGGGCACCCGGCCGCCGTTGTCTGCGGTCAGCCAGGTGGCGGCCCGCTGGAGCGCCTCGGCGCGGCTGCCGCCGGGCCGCGGCGGCTGCGGCGGCTCGCCGCCGCCGTTCTGCACCGGGACGCCGGGGAGCGAGTCCTGCGGGATGTCCACCGCGACGACGGTCACGAAGCCGTTGACCGGCCCGGTGATGTGGGCCATGTAGGTGGAGCAGGCCCCGTCCTCGCAGACCCTCTTGCCGGTGTTGACCTGGTAGTCGGCGGTGATGCGGTCCTGGCCCGGGGCGGTCTTGTTCAGCATGCCCACGGACGGGGAGCCGGTGTCGGCGCTCTGGTGGACCACCCAGCGGGTGCCCCAGGTGGGGAAGTCGGCGGTGGCCGCGGCCTTGGTGCCGAACTCGCCCGTGGTGGTCTTCAGCGTGAGCGCGGCGCCCCCGCCCCCGCCCGAGCTCTTGGCCGAGGTGTCGCGGCTCGTCGCGCCCTTCTCGGCGACCTTCCCGGCCTTCGCCGTCTTGTTGGTGTCATGGCCCGCGGTGCCGTCCCCGCCCGAGCAGCCCACGAGCCCGGTGGCGCCGATGCCCGCCGCGGCGAGCGCGGGGAGCACCTTGCGCAGGAGGGCCCGGCGTCGCCGGTCGCGGCCGATGGAGTGCGTCATGTCTGGATTCCCCCTGGGTGAGGGTGCCGACGGGGTGCCGGCACCGCTCGGTCCGGGCCGCGGCTGCGGTCCGCCGCGGCGATGGGACCACTCTGGGCCGTGCGGCGGGGCATTCCGGCGGCCGAGCCGTCCTTTGGGACATCCCATCCGGACGCACCCCTGACGGCCTGCCACAACGCCCTCGGGGACGGACAGGTGCGGGACATGGAAGGCCGTGCCGTGGGACATGACGAGACGGCCCCCGCCGGAGCGGGGGCCGTCCGGGGCAGGTAGCCGGGGGGAGGCGGCTACCTGTCCGGCTGGGTGGCTCGTGGCCGAGCGGTCACCGGAGCGGAAGGGTGGGGGAGGTCACCAGAGCAGGGCGTCGGACGCGTCGCTCTGCCAGTGGCCGACCTCCGCCCCGCGGCCGACCTCCACCGAGTCGCCCGGGAGGTCGACGGCGCGGCGGCCGTCCTCGCCGGGGAGGGAGACCGTCAGCCCGGTGGCCTTACGGCCGTCGGCCGCGGCGTCCGCCGCGGAGGTGGTCAGGCCCGCGTAGCCGCTCTCGCCGGGGGCCAGCGTGACGACCGTCTGCGGCCGGGTGCCCGTGGCCTCCGGCACGGCCGGGCTCGCGTCGTCGAACCGCACCGCGGGGAAGCCGATGAGACGGCAGGCCGCGCCGGACTGGTTGGTGATCTCCAGCAGGAGGTGGTTGGCCGGGCGGGGGACGGAGGTGACACTCACCGACATCGTGTCGAGACGGCAGGCCCCGGCCTCCCCCTCGACGCCGCTGTCGGCCCGCAGGCCGCCCTGGGCCCCGGCGTCGGCCCCGCCGCCCGCCACCGTGTCCCGCGGGGCCCGCTGGGCGCCGCCCTGGAGGCCGTCCTCGTGGGCGGCGGGGACGGCGGGGGCGATGCTCTCCGCCGCGCCGGCCGTCTTCACGCCCGACGCGTCGGCGGTGCCGCACGCCGCGAGGGTGATGCCCGCGGCGACGACCGTCAGTCCGGCCGCGACCGAGCGCAGGGTGCCGGCGCGGTGGGCGAGGCGAGCGGTGGTGAGCGGCATGGCGGGTCTCCCCTCAGCGGGCGTTCGGGCGTCTTCCGGTACGGCTCAAGCCTGTCCGGACGCGCTGCCGTCCGGCTGGTGAACGGCTGCCGCCCGCTAACGCCCCGCTAACGTCTCGCTAACGCCCCGCTGTTCGCCGCTGCTCGGGCCTGTTGTCGGCCGCCGCCTTCGCCGGACGGGCCGGGAGGCGCGGCCCGGGGTGACCGTCGCCGCTGACGTGCTCACCGTCGCCGGGTGCCCCTGCTCGCGCCGGGCGCCCCGACGACGAGCCCGACGGGGTGTCCGGCGGTTCTTTCCCTCCGGCCCCTCCCGCGGCATCGACCCGCGGCTCCGCCGCGTGGCAGGGCTCCGCCCCAGGGACCCGTTCCCCGTGGCCGGAGCCCCGGGGAACGGGGAAGGGGCGGGGAGGGGAGCGGCCCGCCGCACGCGTCACGACCCGTCAGCGGCCCGCCGCGGGCGTGGACATCCCTAGCCCCCTTGTGAGGGCCCGCCAGCGGCTCCCTCGGCGGCTCCCCCGGGCGCCTCGCCCGGGGAGTCGCCGCGGTCGCCGCCGTCGCCCTGGGCGAAGAGCTTCACCAAGTCGCTCATCACGTAGCGGTTGGTGGCCTCCTCGTCCAGCAGGTGCATCTCCGCCAGCCGCTCCAGGGAGTCCTGGATCAGCTCGGGGTCCGCGCCCGACAGCGCGGCCGCCTCGGCGGTGTTGACCTCGCGCGCGAAACCGGCGCCCAGGGCCCGCAGCAGCTGTGCGTCGTCCGCCGAGAGCCGGGCCACGGAGTTGCGCAGCGCGGCAGCCACTCCGGTGTCCTCCGCCGACAGCAGAGCGAGCCGGCGGCGCTCGTCGCGCAGCGCGGTGGCCAGCCGGGCCAGTCGCCAGCGGGGCCGGGCCATCAGCTGGGCGGAGGCGGCGCGCAGCGCCAGCGGCAGCCCGTCGCACAGGGCCACCAGCTCCCGCGCGGCTTCCGGGTCCTCGGCGACCCGCGCGGGCCCCAGCAGCGCGCCCAGCAGGCCCACCCCGTCCTCGGGGCCGAGGGCGTGCAGCCGTACCGGGCGGGCGGCGTCGGTGGCGATCAGCCCGTCCAGCCTGCTGCGGCTGGTGACCAGCGTGGCGCAGTGGGGTCCGCCGGGCAGCAGCGGGCGCACCTGGGCGGAGCTGCCCGCGTTGTCCAGCACCACCAGCAGCCTGCGGCGGGCGGCCAGCGAGCGGTACAGCGCGGACGCGGCCTCGGGCGAGGTGGGGATCTGCTCGGCCGGGGTGCCCAGGGCGAGCAGGAACTCGCGCAGCACCTCGGCGGGCACCACCGCCTCGCCGCCGCTGAAGCCGCGCAGATCCGCGAAGAGCCGTCCGTCGGGGAAGGCGGCGGCGTGGGCATGGCCCCAGTGGACCGCGAGACCGGTCTTGCCGACCCCGGCGGGCCCGGTGAGCAGCGCGATGCCGCCTGCCTGGGGGTAGCCACCGGAGCCGCCCGCGGCGCCGCCCTGGGCCGGGTCGGCCGTGCCCAGGGTCAGCCGGGTCAGCTCGGCCAGCTCCGAGCCGCGGCCGTGGAAGCCCGCCGGGGGCCGGGGGAGCAGTTCGGGCACGGGCGCCGGGGCCGAGGCGGCCGCGGGCGCGGACATCGGATGCGCCGGGGTGGGCGCCACCGGCTGTGCGCCCGGCTGCCCGGCGGCCTCGGTGCCGCCCCGGGGCCCGTCCGCCGCGGGGGCCGCCCGCAGGATCTCCTGGTACGCGGCGCTCAGCCGCTGGCCCGGGTCGACCCCCAGGTCGTCGTCGAGCAGCTGACGGGTGCGGTGGAACCAGGCGATCGCGTCGGACTGCCGCCCGGAGCGGTACAGCGCCAGCATCAGGGCGGCGATCAGCCCCTCGCGCAGCGGGTTGGCGACGGCGGCGGGGTGCAGGGCGCGCACCGCCTGCTCATGCTCGCCCAGGCCCTCGTGCGCCCGCGCGAGGGCCTCCACGGCGCTCAGCCGCCGCTCCTCCAGGGCGTGCGCGGCCGCCGCGAACGGCGGGCTGGCCACCGTCCCGGTGAGCGCCGGGCCGCGCCACAGGCCGAGCGCCTGGCGGAGCAGCTGGACGGCCTCGCCGGGGGCGGACTCCGGGCTGGCCTGGGCGGTCAGCTGGTCGAAGCGCTGGGTGTCGATCAGGGATTCGGGGATGCGCAGCAGATAGGCGGAGCTGTGGGTGGTCAGCTCGACGCCGTGGTCCTCGGCGCCGCCCTCGGCCAGGGCCGCGCGGAGCCGGGAGACATGGCCCTGGATGACGGTCCGGGCGTGGGCGGGCGGCTCGTCCTCCCACAGGCTGGATATCAACTGCTCCACGGACACCGTCGCATTGGGCCGCAGCAGCAGCATCGCCAGCACGCTGCGCCGTTTGGCAGGCCCCAGCGGAAGCTCGACGGGCGCTGCTTGCGGCCCCGCGGTGACGGTCACCGGGCCCAGCAGGGAGAAGTCCAACTTAAGCCCCCAGAAAGGCGTGCAGTGCCTTGGCCAGCAGCCGCGGGTCCTGCGCTCCGCACAGCTCCCGGGCCGAGTGCATGGACAGGATCGCGATGCCGATGTCGACGGTGGTGATGCCGTGCCGGGCGGCGGTGATCGGGCCGATCGTGGTGCCGCACGGCATGGAGTTGTGGGAGACGAAGCTCTGCCAGGGGACCCCGGCGCGCTCGCAGGCGGCGGCGAAGACGGCTCTCCCGGCGCCGTCGGTGGCGTATCTCTGGTTGACGTTCACCTTCAGGATCGGGCCGCCGTTGGGCCGCGGGTGGTGGCCCGGCTCATGGCGCTCGGCGTAGTTGGGGTGGACGGCGTGGCCGGTGTCGGAGGACAGGCAGACGGTGCCCGCGAAGGCGCGCGCCCGCTCCTCGTACGCCCCGCCGCGGGCGAAGACCGAGCGCTCCAGCACGGTGCCGAGCAGCGGGCCGTCGGCGCCGGTGTCGGACTGGCTGCCGTTCTCCTCGTGGTCGAAGGCGGCCAGTACCGGGATGCAGGTCAGATCCTGGCGGGCGGCGGCGATGAGCGCGGCCGTACCGGCGTGCACGGAGACGAGGTTGTCCATCCGGGGCCCGGCGAGCAGTTCGCGGTCCCGGCCGAGGTAGGCGGGTGGCTCGACGCTGTGGGTCATCAGGTCCCAGCCGGCGATCTCCTCGGCCGCGACCCCGGTCTCCTCGGCGACGAAGCGCATCAGGTCGCCCTCCTCGACGCCGCCGAGCCCCCACACGGGCGTCATATGGCGCTGCTTGTCGAGCTTGAGGCCCTCGGTGTTGACCGATCTGTCGAGGTGCACGGCGAGCTGGGGCACTCTCATCAACGGCCGGTCGACGGTGACGAGATGGTGGGAGCCGTCCCTGAGGGTGATCCGGCCGGAGAGCCCGAGGTCGCGGTCGAGCCAGGTGTTGAGCAGCGCCCCGCCGTAGATCTCGACGGCGATCTGCCGCCAGCCGTGCGCACCGGTGTCGGGAATCGGCTTGACACGCAAATTGGGAGAGTCGGTGTGAGCACCCACAATCCGGTACGGAGTGGCCGGGCCCGCCCCCTCGGGGACGTACCAGGCGATGATCGCGCCACCGCGCAGCACGAACCGGCCACCGGCCGCGCCGTCCCAGGGCGCGGTCTCCTCGATCCGGCGGAACCCGGCCTTCTCCAGCCGCTCCGCGGCGCTCGCCACGGCGTGGTACGGCGAGGGGCTGGCGCGGAGAAAGGACATCAGGTCATCGGTGTGGCCGCGGTCGATGCCGGGTTGTGCGCTCATGTGCTCAGCATAGATTCGCCGGGGGGCGGCTCGCCCTGGTACGGGCGTGGCATCCATCCGTGGGTCCACGTTGAGCCGATCTGATGAAAGCACGTCAGCTAAGGCGAGAAGTCGGGTGAATCGGTCGATATTCCCCGTGACTGAGCAACGTCGCGCTGAGTCGTCACTCGAGGGGATACCGGATGCGCGTTCTTCGACACCTGCTTGTCGTCCTGGGGTCGCTGCTGCTGCTGTGCGCCGGGGGACCGGCCATGGCCAAGCCCGTCATGGACTTCACCGCGGGGCCGGCCCCCGTGGCCGCCCCGGAGCCGGCGGCGGCGCCGTCACCCGGTCCGCGGCCGGGAGACGGCGGGGACGGCGAGGGCAAGGGGCACCCTCCCTGTCCCGGCACGGACCGCATCGGGGGGACCAACACCGCACCGAATCCCTCGCTCGACCGCTACTACAAGGGCGACTGGCGGCTCGGACCCGCTCAGCTCCCCCGCTACGGCGCGATCGGGCGCATGCTCGAAGGCTATGAACGACTCGACCACTTCCCCACCGCCTCCGCGTTCCTGGGCTGCTCCTGGAACGAGCGGACGAACGGCTGGTGGTACCCGTACCCCGACGGCTGGGTCCTGCTCAACGGATCGCCCCTGCACACCACGGTCCGGCTGAAGGCCGGTCAGAAGGTCGATCTGTTCGGGAGCGGTTTCGGCCACTTCCTCGCCCCGGCGGGCACGCCCTACGCCGAGCGCGCGCTGCCGCCCAGCAACCTCAACACCCTCGACCCGGCGTATCCGTACGGCTATCACCTGTACGAGGTCACCGAGCCCTTCCTGGTCGAGGCCGGTCCCATCCGGCCCTGGTTCGGCCAACCCGGCTTCGGCCTCCGGTATCTGACCGGCCCTTCGATCCCCCAACTCGTCGCGGCCGGTAATCTCCGCCCGCTCAACTGAGGGCGGATCCTGGACCGGTGGACAGAACGGAACTCGTCCGGACCCTCCGCGACGAGCAGGTGCCGGACGCGCTGTACGACATCCCGGGGGTGCAGGACATCCCGGTGCAGCCGGACGCGTACTACTACCTGCGCCCCGCTCCGGACGGCGGCTGGGAGACCGGTCTGAGGGAGCGGTCCCTGGACCGGGACACCAGCCGGTTCGCCACCGAGGACGAGGCGTGCCGGGACCTGCTGGAGAAGCTGAGGACCCGCCCGCGCCCCCCGGAGGGCGGGGGCGAGTCGATCGACGAGCTCCTCGCCCAGGGCGAGGAGCTCAGGCGGTGGGCCCGCGAGGAGGTCGAACGGGCTCTGCGGGAGCAGCGGCCCGACGACGAACGATGACGACGTCAGCGCGCACAGCCCAGGGGGCCGGCCGCCCCGCTGGAGGATGGGACGGCCGGCCCCCTGGACGCTGTGCGGGAGGCCCTCAGAACGCGGCCTCGTCCAGGTCCATCAGCCCCTTGTCGACCGACTCGGCCAGCGAACGCTGCACCGAGACGCCCGGCAGCACCTCGTGGGCGAAGAACTTCGCGACGGCGATCTTGCCCTCGTAGAAGGAGCGGTCCTTCGTGGCGGCCGTGCCCAGCTTCTCCGCGGCCACGGCCGCGCCCTTGAGCAGCAGGTAGCCGATGATCACGTCACCGGAGACCAGCAGCAGCCGGGTGGAGTTGAGGCCGACCTTGTAGATCGAGCTGACGTCCTGCTCGGTGGCGGCCAGGTCGGTGAGCATCGCCCCGACGATCGCCTCCAGGTCCACCGCGGCCTGGGCCAGCTGGTCGCGGGCGGCCTCCAGCTCCTCGCCCCCGGCGGCCTCGGCCAGGAACTTCTTGATCTCCTCCGAGACGATGGTCAGCGCCTGGCCCTGGTCCCGGACGATCTTGCGGAAGAAGTAGTCCTGGCCCTGGATGGCGGTGGTGCCCTCGTACAGGGTGTCGATCTTGGCGTCCCGGATGTACTGCTCCAGCGGGTACTCCTGGAGGTAGCCGGAGCCGCCGATGGTCTGCAGGGACTGCGCCAGCTGCTCGTACGCCTTCTCCGATCCGTAGCCCTTGACGATGGGCAGCAGCAGGTCGTTGAGGCGGCTCACGGCGGAGGTGTCCTCGCCCGCGGCCTCCTTGATCAGGACCTCGTCCTGGACCGAGGCGGTGTAGAGGACCAGCGCGCGCAGCCCCTCCGCGTACGCCTTCTGCGTCATCAGCGAGCGGCGGACGTCCGGGTGGTGGGTGATGGTCACGCGCGGCGCGGTCTTGTCGGTGAAGGCCGCCAGGTCCGGGCCCTGCACCCGCTCCTTGGCGTACTCCAGCGCGTTGAGGTAGCCGGTGGAGAGGGTGGCCATGGCCTTGGTGCCGACCATCATCCGGGCGAACTCGATGATCTTGAACATCTGGCGGATGCCGTCGTGCTTCTCGCCCAGCAGCCAGCCCTTGGCCGGGCGGTCGGCGCCGAAGGTCATCTCGCAGGTGTTGGAGACCCGCAGACCCATCTTGTGCTCGACGTTGGTGGCGTACACGCCGTTGCGCTCGCCGAGCTCACCGGTCTCCCAGTCGAAGTCGTACTTGGGGACGATGAACAGCGACAGACCCTTGGTGCCGGGCCCCGCGCCCTCGGGGCGGGCCAGCACGAAGTGGATGATGTTGTCCGAGAGGTCGTGCTCACCGGAGGTGATGAACCGCTTCACCCCCTCGATGTGCCAGGTGCCGTCCTCCTGCTGGGTCGCCTTGGTGCGGCCCGCGCCGACATCGGAGCCGGCGTCCGGCTCGGTCAGCACCATGGTGGAGCCCCACTGCTTGTCCACCATCAGCCGCGCGATCTTCAGCTGCTCCTCGGTGCCCTCGTCGTGGAGCACGCCCGCGAAGGACGGGCCCGAGGCGTACATCCAGATCGGGGCGTTGGAGCCGAGGATGGTCTCGGCCGAGCCCCACAGCAGCGAGCGGGGGCAGGCGGTGCCGCCGAGCGACTCCGGGACGCCCAGCCGCCACCACTCGGCCTCCATGTAGGCCCGGTAGCTCTTCTTGAACGACTCGGGGAGCGGCGCCGTGTGGGTCTTGGGGTCGTAGACGGGCGGGTTCCGGTCGGAGTCGGCGTAGCTTTCGGCCAGCTCGTGCTCGGAGAGCCGGGATATCTCGGCCAGCACGCTCTTGGCGGTGTCGACGTCCATCTCCGCGAACGGGCCGGTGCCGTACACCGTGTCGCGCCCGAGCACCTCGAAGAGGTTGAACTCGATGTCGCGGAGATTCGACTTGTAGTGCCCCATGGCGACGGCTCCGTAAGGATCGGGAGGCCAGGACCTCTGCGTTGACGCGTATCGGATCAGCTGTCGCCATGATGCTACCCGTGGGTAATAAAGGGCAACCCTCAACCGGGTAACTGTGACTCAGTACGCTTCTGCGCATGTACGGCTACGACCAGAACGCGAGCGCAGGGCAGGGTTACGCCGCCCCGCCACCTCCGCCGCAACAGCAGCCGCATGCGTCACATCACGCGGCGGGTGCGGGGTACGGCCAGCAGCCGCTCTACCCGGAGCCCTCGCCGCCGTCGCTCGCCGACGCGGTGCGCGCCTTCACCACCGGATCGATGTCGGCGGAGGACTTCCAGCAGATCTTCGCCGGCTCGAAGGTCTACTGCCCGCGCGGTGACAACCCCGGCTTCCTGGCGCTGCACAACACCCAGCAGCCGGTGATCCCCATGTTCACCTCGCTCAAGGAGCTGCGGAGGTACGCGGGCAAGGAGTCCAAGTACTTCGTGATCACCGGCGCCGAGGTGATCGACCTGCTGCCCACCGGCTACGGCTTCGTCCTCGACATGGAGGGCGAGCACCGGATCGTCTTCGACGCGAAGGCGGTGGAGCAGATGGTCGACTTCGCCATGCGCCGTATGTACGGATAGATCGGCATACGTCCGGATTCACCGGGTTGTCGCGATGGGGTGCCCGGGTGGAATAAAGGCCCTCTTGCGGGTCGTTCAGCGTTCAATTAAGTTGAATGGTGAACGACCGAGGAGGCCGTCATGCCCGCAGTGACCGTAGAGAACCCCCTGACCCTGCCGCGCGTCGCGGCACCCGCCGAGGCACGACAGCGCCCCGTGCTCGCCGTCACCACCGCTCCCAGCGGTTTCGAGGGTGAGGGCTTCCCGGTGCGCCGGGCCTTCGCGGGCATCGACTACAAGCACCTCGACCCGTTCATCATGATGGACCAGATGGGCGAGGTGGAGTATGCGCCGGGCGAGCCCAAGGGCACCCCCTGGCACCCCCACCGCGGCTTCGAGACCGTCACGTACATCATCGACGGCGTCTTCGACCACCAGGACTCGCAGGGCGGTGGCGGCACGATCACCAACGGTGACACCCAGTGGATGACGGCCGGCTCCGGCCTCCTCCACATCGAGGCCCCGCCGGAGTCCCTGGTCATGTCGGGCGGCCTCTTCCACGGCCTCCAGCTGTGGGTGAACCTCCCGGCCAAGGACAAGATGATGCCCCCGCGCTACCAGGACATCCGCGGTGGCCAGGTCCAGCTGCTGACCTCGCCCGACGGCGGCGCGCTGCTGCGCGTCATCGCCGGTGAGCTGGACGGCCACGCCGGTCCCGGGATCACGCACACCCCGATCACCATGGTGCACGCCACGCTTGCTCCGGGCGCGGAGATCACCCTGCCGTGGCGCGAGGACTTCAATGGCCTCGCGTACGTGCTCGCGGGCCGCGGCGCGGCCGGCGCCGAACGGCGTCCGATCCACCTGGGCCAGACCGCCGTCTTCGGAGCCGGTTCCTCGCTGACCGTGCGCGCGGACGAGAAGCAGGACTCCCGCACGCCCGACCTGGAGGTCGTCCTCCTCGGCGGCCGGCCGATCAGGGAGCCGATGGCGCATTACGGGCCGTTCGTGATGAACACCAAGGCAGAGCTTCAGCAGGCGTTCGAGGACTTCCAGAAGGGCCGTCTGGGGACCATCCCGGCGGTGCACGGGATGTCCGAGGGCGGACTGTAGGGCTCGCCGGGACCACATGCGACCGCCCGCCCGCGCTGTGATGGCGCGGGCGGGCGGATCACCCTTCTTCGCGTGTTGTCTCAGTGTTGCCCGGCGCGACGCTTCCGGGTCACGAAGGCGGCTGCCGCGCCCGCACCGGCCAGCAGGGCACTGAGGGAGATGATCTTCAGCAGGCCGGACGTACCCGTGTTGGCCAGCGATCCGCCGCCTCCGCCAGTCCCTGAGCCTCCGCCAGTCCCTGAGCCGCCAGTCCCTGAGCCTCCAGTCCCTGAGCCTCCGCCGGACTGGGGGCCGGGATTGTTGGGCGGCTCAGAGGTCGGTGGCTCGGATGACGGCGGTTCGGACGACGACGGAGTGGGCGTCGGCGTAGGAGTCGGCGGTTCCTCCTTGGGGATGTGCACTCCGGCGTCGATCGTGTGATCGACCTCGCCCGGCTTGTCCGGCGCCGTGACAGGTGCGCGTCCGTTGCACGGCTGCCCGGTCTTCGGCGGGGTCACATTCGAGTCATGTGCCCGGTCGTCACCGGCCCGCGGGAGCGTGAACCGCAGCTCGGTGGCGGGCGGCTGAGTCGGCACCTTTCCGGTGTCCGCGGTACACACATCGAACTGCACCGTGTACTTCGCACCCGGCTCGAGCTGGTAGGCGGCGCCGACCCCACCGAAGTAGTACTCGCCGGCGGCATCGGTCTTGGTCGTCGCCACCTGTTTGCCGTCGGCGTCCAGCAGGTTGACCGTCGCGTCCGGCAGCGGCACTTCGTTCGGACCCTCGGGATCCTGGATCCCATTGTGGTCGCCGTCGAACCACACCCGGTTGCCGATCTGGATCGGCGCGTTCGCCGCCTCATAGGCGATATCGCCGAGCCCGCCGGCCTTACCGAACCCGCTCTGTTCCTGACTGACGAACTGGTACGCGTTGGCAGCCGGAGCATTGCCCGGGCCCTGACCGGTCGTGACGTCGTAGTAACCGGTCCCGGAGGTCGCGACGTTGACGGTCGGGTCGAACTCCGTGCTGACGACCCACTGCTGCTGCGGAATGTAGGCCACCGACCCCAGCGCGGTTTCCAGGTGCGCGCCGCGGAAGAAGTCGCCCGGGAAGTACTCGACGACATCGTTGGCCTGGCCGCCATTGGTGGCGGGGGTGGCGTGGTTGGGGCAGTTCCCGGTGCCTTCCCACGCGTATCCACCGGTGGGAGTGGCACAGGCCATGGTGATGTCGCCGCCGGCCATGCCGTTCTCCGGTGTGTCGTTGTTCGGCCTCGGGTCCAGTCCACCCCAGCTCACGACGTCCATGAACCGGTCGCGGAAACCGAGGATCATCGAACCGTCGCGGGTGAAGGCGAGGGAGGCGAGCTCCGGCTGCGGATCGATGAAGACGTTGCCCACCTTCCGCTCGTCCCACGTGGCCAGGGAGGTGTTCCACGGGTTCCAGTGGGTGGCCTGGACGACGTCGTCGGAACCGAAGACGGAGCCGCGCTTGGCGGTGAGCGGGTGGTCCAGCACCGTTTCGAACCGCTCGCCGTCATAGGCGTAGACGACGGCCTTCAGGTCCTCGCGCTTCTGTGTGCTCTCCGCGCTGCACACACCACCGACGTAGAGCGTGTTGTCGTGCGTGGACAGCGCGAACGGCCGCCAGTCGGTGGACACCGCGCAGCCCGGGTCCGGGATGCGCACCGTCGCCTTCGGGGCGGACGCGGTGGTCCCGGTCGCGTCGAAGCTGACCAGGCGCCGGGTCAGCAGGTTCACCGCGTACAGCGTCGAGCCGTCCTCCGACAGGGCCAGGCCGCCGATGCTCTCCTTGCCCGGCGCATCGGTGAACCCGGCGTCCTTGTTCATGTTGGAGGCGTCGTGCGGTGTCACCGCGGCGCCCGGCACCTTGGCGAACAGGGTCGGCGCGGCACCGCCGTCGGTCGGCGTGGTGTAGATCGCGTCACCGCCCTCCGGCCCGTAGGGGGTGTACCGCCGGGCGAACGCGCCCTGGAACAGCCGCTTCCGGTCCTTGTCGTAGGCCAGTGCGAACGTGGTGCCCACCTGGTCCTGCGTGTTGAGCGTGGTCGGGCACGCCGTGTCGCCAGGACACGTACCTCGTTTGTCCGTCCCGAACGCCACCAGTGCCCGGGTGTCTTTCCCGCCGGCAGTGTTCTGGATCGGCACGAAATACCGCGTGTCCGGCAGTGCGTAGTCGGCCGGGTCCCAGACCCCGGTAATGACCGAGTCGTCCTTGCCGTCCGACACGTTCACGAACGTCGTGAAGCTGTCGAAGTGGTTTTCTGCCGTCGAGGCCGGTGCCGCTTGCAGATACTTGTCGTACGGCGCCGGGATGGTGACATCGACGCGGTACTGGCCGCCGGTCAGCTCGGTCGACTTCGAGACCACTACCTTTCCGGTGGCATCCGTGGTGCCGGTGACCCGATGGCCCTCGGGGTCGGTCACCTCGACCTTCATGCCCCGCTGCGGCACATCCATGGTCGTATTGATCACGCCGGTGCCGAAGAAATCCCGCAGCACCTGAACCGTCAGGGTGCCGTCTCCGGTCGAAGCGGTGGCGGTCCCGGCCGTCGCGCCCATGGTGCTGCCCAACAGTACGAAAGCGCAGAGGCCCGCTCGTGCCAGTGGACCGGTACGCTTTCCGGCTGTCCGGCGTAACCTTCTACACACTCTTCGCACAGCCATCACACTCCCCTCGTGATGTGAACCGAACGCCCGTTGTCAGCCGTGCATCCGCTTCCCGGCCCCGGGTAACACGTCGGCCATGAAAAGGGCCCACCGCTGTTTCGGTGGGCCCGGTCGTTCTTGGTGGTCTTGGCGGATGTAGCGAATTCAGGGACTCGGGAGTGCCTTTCCCGGGTCAGTCGCACTCGTCCTCGCTTCCTCATCCGGAAACAGCACAAGAGTTGGAATAGTCATCCTGAACCGCCCCACCAGCAGCGATACTGTAGCGGGTATACGCCAAGATCGGGGGGAGAGCAGGGAATGAATAAGCGGAACGTGTTAGCAATGCGCCGTGCGCGGAGTATGAAAATCGGACACGTTCTCTCGCGGGGCGCGGCCGGTCGGCGCCGATGGCCGCGGCCACGCTGGGTGGTGGCCGTGATCGGCGCGGTGGCCGTCGCGGTGGCCACGTTCCTGGTCCTCGGCAGCGGCTCCGCCCCCACCGGGCCCAGGGAATTGACCGAGGACCAGGCGAGCCGTCTGGCGGTCACGCGGTTCCTCAACTACCAGGCGGGCGGGCGCGCCGTGACGATCGACGTGCCGGGCACCGCGGGTGAGTTGACCCTCACCGGATCCATCGACTACCGCGGCAAGGTCGGTTACGGCGTGGTGCACGGCACCGGGCGCGATACCTCCAGCGACGGGCTGATCCAGTGGACGGCCACCACGGTGTTCGTCCACCCGATGGCGAAGACCCCGGCGAAGGCACCGGCACGGCCGCCGGGGTCGGGCTGGTACAGCCGTCCGCTGCAGAGGTACGGCAGTTCGCTGGACAGTTCGCTGGCCATCGCGCTGAAACTCGGCAGCGACCGCCCGGACAACGCCGAACTCCTGCCGCAGAACGGCGCCGCCTGGGTGGGACGGGAACGGTTGGACGGCCGCCGGGTGGACATCATGACCGGGCCGACCGCCCGCGCCACGTCCGGTACGGCGGGTGCCGTGCCCACGTCCGGCACGGCGGGTGCCGTGCGCTACTGGATCGGCTCGGACGGCACCATGTACCGGGTTCGCGTCGGCGTGGCGTCCGCGTCGCAGCCGGTGGTCATCGATTTCGACACCCACAAGTACGTTCCGGTCCGGCCGGTACCCGGAGTCACCCCGGCGCGGTAGCCGCCGCTCAGGATGTCCCCACCCGCGCGCCCGCGGCGAGCAGGGACGCCGACGGGAGCCGGATGTCCGCCGTGTCCGGGAGCGCTGGAACGGCCGGGACGGCGGTGGCGCCCGTGGTCTTGGCGTTCGGGAACTGCGGCTGTCGCTTGGGCGCCGCCACATCGGTGAACGGGATGCCGCCGGGTGCGCTCGGCTTCGCCCAGGTGCCGGACGGCGAGGACGGCCGGGCGGGACGCGGGCAGGACGCGGTCGTCGCGAGCCGGGCGGGCACCGTCGTCCGCAGATCATTGCCGCGCAGGCAGTTGCCCCGCCCCTTCGTGGCGGTGGGGAACGTCCAGCCGATGTCAACGCCGTTGGCGGCGAAGGTGTTGTCCAGGATCCGGTTGCCGTTCGGCGGTAGGTCGGCGGTCGCGGTGATCACCAGCCCGGCGTTGCTGTTGCCGGTGACGCGGTTCCGGACGAACTGGTTGTCGGTGCCGCCGTCGACGCCGATGCCGATGCCCCATCCGCCGTCGGCCTGTTCCGGGGTGGCCGCCCGCTGGTTGGCCGCGATCAGGTTGCCCGCGATGACGGCGTCCCGCTGCGGCAGCAACTTCTCCTGGTGATCGGAGTTGGTGGTGAGTCCGACCCGGTTGCCGACCAGGCGGTTTCCGGCCACGTACATGTCCCCACTGGCGTTGGTGCCTTCGTAACCGACCGCGTTGAGTTCGGCGATGTTGTCCCGCACCACGATGCGACAGGGCTTGCACTGTCCGACATAGATGCCCGAGTCGGCCGAGCCCGATGTGTACGAGTGCTCGATGACACCGTTCTGCGCGGAGAACGCGTAGATGCCGTACAGCCCGTTGCGGGTCGCGGTCACGTGGGAGACCAGGAACGATTTCAGGAAGGTGACGGGCTCGTCGCCGGTGTCGTAGCCGCCGGACTGCCCCGGCATTCCGGCGGCCGCCTTCGCCGAGCCGGTGACCAGGACCCCGTTCTGTGTGTTGTTCTCCACGGTCAGGTTCTCCACGGCCACCCCGGGAGCGGTGACGACGATGCCGTTCGGCTGCCGTAACCGCCCGTCGATGACGACCTTGTCCCGAGACGCGCCGCGAAGGGTGATGCGAGCCGTCGATATCTTCACCGACTCGTGGTACGTGCCCGGCGCGACCAGCACGAGATCGCCGGGCCGGGCCAGGGACACCGCGGCCGAGATCGTCGGGGCGTCGGCCGGCACGTTGATCGTCACGTGTTCACCGGACGGTCGCCGGCCGTCGTCCGATCCGTCATCGCCCCCGGCGCAGCCGACCAGTACGGGGGCCAGGGTGCCGAACACCGCGGCCATCAGGCGAAGACGGAGACGAGGCATGGCCTCATCCTGGCACGGGTGCTGACGGGGTCGCAGGTGCCGGAACGGATATGGCACAGTTCACACTGTGTGCCAATCCGACTCCCGCCCGTCACGCCGCGCGTTCCTCGGCGCCACCGGCACGGTGACCGCCGTCGGTCTCTCCGCCGGGTGCCAATCGCGTTCCGCCCCGCCGGACCGGGACGACGCCCCCGCGCCGACCCCGCCGGTGTCCCCGACGGGCCGGTACCAGGCGGGCATCACGCTTCCCCAGCCGGCCCAGCGGAACCTGCTGGCCGTGGTGGCCGACCTCGTCGACGCCGTGCCCGTCCGCCCGTTGCTGGCCGAACTCGGCGAGGCCGTCCGCACCCTCACCGCGGGGACCGACGCACGGCTGATGGGTCTGGAGCCGGGCGATCTGACCGTGACGATCGGGGTGGGCCCCCGACTGGTGCGCACGGTCGATCCCGCCCTGCCCGGCGCGAAGGACCTCCCACGGTTCTCCCGCGAACGGATCGCCTCCCGGGCACGCGGTGGCGACCTGCTGATCCAGATCTGCGCCGGTGACGCCCTGGTGGTACCGATCGTGGCCGCCGCGCTTCTGGAGCAGGCCGGTGACCGGATACGGGAACGCTGGCGGCAGTCCGGAAGCCGCGGTGCGAACGTGCCGGTGGAACGGGGCCGTTCCGCGCCACGAAACCTCTTCGGTTTCGTCGACGGCATCGTGGGCCCCCACACCAGGGCCGAACAAGAACGCGACCTCTGGTTGTCCGGGCCGGCTCCGGTCGCCGGCGGCACCCTCGCCGTGGTACGGCGCATGGAACTCGACCTGCCGCGGTTCGCCAAGCTGTCCGTCGCCGAACAGGAAACGGTCTTCGGCCGCCGCCGAGCCACCGGCGTGCCCCTCTCCGGTGGCACCATCGCCTCGGGCCCGGACCTCGGGGCCAAAACGCCGGACGGACGCTACCTCGTCCCGGCGGACGCCCACGCCCGCAGAGCCCACGCCACCGCGGTCGGCGTCGGCCTCATGCTCCGTCGCTCCTACAGCATCGACGGGCCCGCCCCCGGCCTGCTCTTCATGAGCTTCCAGAACGACATACGAACGTTCACCAACACCCTCACCAGCATGGACAATTCCGACGCCCTGCTGGACTTCACGACCACGACCGCCAGTGCGACCTTCCTGATACTCCCCGGATTCGACGAACAGCACCCGCTGGGTTCCCGGCTCTTCCGCTGAACGGCCCGGCCGACTCGGCACCATCCCGGCCGGTGAACGGCCCGGCGGTGAACGTCCCGGCCGTCTCGCCACGGTCCCGCCGGCGGGAGCTGATCACCCGCGGGGAGCCGGCCCGGCCGCCGCGTCCGGGCCGGGCCGCCCCTCCGGCGCGGCCTCGTACAGCTCGTACCAGATGCACTTGCCGTCGCCGCGCGGATCCACCCCCCAGTTGTCGGCGAGCATCTCCATCAGCAGCAGCCCGCGCCCCGATGAGGCCAGCTCGCCCGGGCGGCGGCGGTGCGGCAGCTCGTCGCTGCTGTCGGCGACGTCCAGCCGGAGCCGCCGGGCCCCGTGCCGCCCGCTGACCTCGGCCACCAGCAGGGCGTCCCCGTCGGTGTGCACCAGCACGTTGGTGACCATCTCGGAGAGCATCAGCACCGCCGACTCCACCTGGTCCGGGTCGGCCCAGTCGTGCAGCATGTCGCGCAGCTGCCGCCGGGCGCCCGCTATCCGCTCCGGCTCGGCCTGCGCGACCGTGACCGCCGTACGCCGCACTGGCGCGGAGCCGGGTCCGACCAGGCACACCTCCGCCTCCCGGCGGATCAGCAGCAGCGCTATGTCGTCCTCGCGCCGGTCCGCGAGCGGACCGGTGGTGTGGTGGGAGGGCGGCCCGTGGACCGCCTGCACCAGGGAGTCGGCCAGGATCTCGAGGTCGTCCGAGTCGAGCCCGCCGGAGCCGGCGCCCGGGGCGGGCCGTTCGAAGACCTCCCGGATCCGGTCCCAGCCGGTCTCCAGGTCGTGGCCGCCGGTCTCGATCAGCCCGTCGGTGCACATGAGCAGCGTCTCGCCGGGCTCCAGCACCACCCGGGTGGTCGGATAGTCGGTGTCCGGATCGATGCCCAGCGGCAGCCCGCCCGCCGTGGGCCGGATCATCATCGTGCCGTCGGCCAGCCGGACCGCCGGGTCGGGGTGGCCCGCGCGGGCGATGTCCAGGGTGCCCGCCACCGGGTCCACCTCCATGTAGAGGCAGGTCGCGAACCTCGGGTCGGAGCGGCCGTCCGGGCCACCGGGCTCGGCCAGCCCGGCGAGGAAGCGGGAGGCGCGGGAGAGCACCGCGTCCGGGTGGTGGCCCTCGGAGGCGTACGCCCGGACCGCGATCCTCAGCTGCCCCATGATCCCGGCCGCGCGCACATCGTGGCCCTGCACATCGCCGATCACCAGCGCGGTGCGCCCCGACGGCAGCCCGATCACGTCGTACCAGTCGCCGCCGACCTGCAGTCCGCCGCCGGTCGGCACATAGCGCGCCGCCACCGTCAGCCCCGGGATGTCCGGCTTGCTGGCGGGCAGCATCGAGCGCTGGAGCCCGTCCGCCAGCTCCCGCTCGGTCTCCTGGAGCGCGGTGCGGGACAGCGCCTGGGCCAGCATCCGGGCGATCGTGGTCAGTACCGAGCGTTCATCGGGCGAGAACGACACCGGATGGGCGAATCCGGCCATCCACGCGCCGATGGTGCGGCCCGCGACGATCAGCGGCAGAAAGGCCCAGGACCGGCGCTTGCGGGAGCGGCCCGGCGACCACCCGGCCGGGAACCGGCCGCGGTACTCCTCCGGTGTGGGCAGATAGACCGCCCGGCCGGTGCGCACCACCACGGCCGCCGGATGGTCGGTGCTCAGCGCGATGTCGTGGAGGGGGCGGTCGGCGCCCGCCCGCGGTCCGTGGTGGCCGAGCACCGAGATCCGGTCGCCCTGGACGCCGAAGACCGCGAGCCCGTCCGGGGAGAAGCCCGGCATGGACAGCCCCGCCGCCACCCGCAGCACCTCGGCGGTGGACATCGCCTCCGCCAGCGCCCGCCCCGCGTCCAGCAGGAACGCCTCGCGGTTGCGGCGCCAGTCGCCGGTGATCGGCGGGCCGCCGGCCGAGGTGCCCGGCAGCGGGTCGGGGACCTCCTGGAGGGTGCCGAGCAGGGAGTAGCCGTCCTCGGTGCCGCCCCGCGCTATCGGCCGGGACCGGGTGCGCACGGTCCGCAGTACGGTGCCCTTCTCGTCCACGATGCGCAGCCGGGCCTCGGCCAGGGTGCCCTCGGCCACCGCGAGCTGGACTATCGCCTTGACCTCCAGCCAGTCCGCCGGGTGGAAGCAGGCGCGGGCGGCGGCCTCGGGGAGGGTGACGGCCTCGGCGGGGCGGCCGACCAGCCGGGCGGCCTCCGCGTCATAGGTGACGGCGCCCGAGACACTGTCCCAGCGCCACAGGCCGGTCGCTATGGCGGCCAGCAGGTCCTCGGTGCGCATTGCGCTACCTTATGGGGGTTTGCCAACCGCTTACCAGTGAGGGTCGCGGCGCCGGTAGGCTTGGCCGGAAGCTTCCCGAGGGTACGTACGCCTCCCGATCGACACGACTTGGATGAATGATGCATCGGTACCGGTCCCACACCTGTGGTCAGCTCCGCGCCGCTGACGTCGGCACCGACGTCCGGCTCTCCGGCTGGCTCCACAATCGACGGAACCTGGGCGGCATCCTCTTCATCGATCTCCGTGACCACTACGGTCTGGTCCAGCTGGTGGTGCGCCCCGGCACCCCCGCCAACGAGGCCCTGAGCTCCACGGCCAAGGAGACCGTCGTCCGCGTGGACGGCCGGGTCATCGAGCGCGGCGCGGACAACGTCAACCCCGAGCTGCCGACCGGCGAGATCGAGGTCGAGGTCACCGACGTCGAGGTGCTCGGCGCCGCCGACCCGCTGCCCTTCACCGTCTTCCCCGAGGACGGGGTCGGCGAGGAGCGTCGGCTGGAGTACCGCTTCCTGGACCTGCGCCGCGAGCGCATGCACCGCAACATCATGCTGCGCTCCGCCGTCATCTCCGCCATCCGGCAGAAGATGACCGCGCAGGGGTTCAACGAGCTGGCGACCCCGATCCTGTCCGCCACCTCGCCGGAGGGCGCCCGGGACTTCCTGGTCCCCTCCCGGCTGCACGCGGGCAAGTTCTACGCGCTGCCGCAGGCCCCGCAGCAGTTCAAGCAGCTGCTGATGATCGCGGGCTTCGACCGCTACTTCCAGATCGCGCCCTGCTTCCGCGACGAGGACGCCCGCGCCGACCGCTCGCCGGGCGAGTTCTACCAGCTCGACGTCGAGATGAGCTTCGTCGAGCAGGAGGACGTCTTCGGGGTCATCGAGAAGGTCATGACCGAGCTCTTCGAGGAGTTCGGCGGCGGCCGCCACGTGACCTCGCCGTTCCCGCGGATCCCGTTCCGCGAGGCCATGCTGAAGTACGGCTCGGACAAGCCGGATCTGCGGGCCCAGCTGGAGCTGCGGGACGTCAGCCACGTCTTCGAGGGCTCCGGCTTCAAGGCGTTCGCGGACAAGCACGTGCGCGCGCTGGCCGTGCCGGACACCGCCGAGCAGCCCCGGAAGTTCTTCGACCAGCTCGGTGAGTTCGCCGTCGAGCAGGGTGCCAAGGGGCTAGCCTGGGTCCGGATCGGCGAGGACTCCAAGCTGACCGGTCCGATCGCGAAGTTCCTCACCGACGAGGACGTCGAGAAGCTGATCGCCGAGGTCGAGGGCAAGCCCGGCACGTCGATCTTCTTCGGCGCGGGTGAGTTCGACGAGGTCTCCAAGATCATGGGCGCGGTGCGGGTCGAGGCCGCCAAGCGGGCCGGCCACTTCGAGGAGAACGTCTTCCGCTTCTGCTGGATCGTGGACTTCCCGATGTTCGAGCGGAACGAGGACACCGGGCAGATCGAGTTCTCCCACAACCCCTTCTCCATGCCGCAGGGCGGCCTGGAGGCGCTCCGGACGAAGGACCCGCTGGATATCCTGGCGTGGCAGTACGACATCGTCTGCAACGGCGTGGAGCTGTCCTCCGGTGCCATCCGGAACCACGAGCCGGACGTGATGTACACGGCGTTCGAGATCGCGGGCTACTCCCGCGAGGAGGTCGAGCGCGAGTTCGGCGGCATGCTGCGCGCGTTCCACTTCGGTGCCCCGCCGCACGGCGGTATCGCCCCCGGCGTCGACCGCATCGTGATGCTGCTGGCCGATGAGCCCAACATCCGCGAGACCATCGCCTTCCCGCTCAACGGCAACGCCCAGGACCTGCTGATGGGCGCGCCCAGCGAGGTGGACGAGGCCCGGCTGCGCGAGCTGCACCTGTCGCTGCGCAAGCCGCCGCAGGTCAAGCAGGCAGAGAAGGCCGAAAAGGCGGGCGAGCAGGCCGAGCAGCCCGCCGAGTAGGCGGGTCCGGACGAGACCCACGGGGCGGGGGCGTGCCGAACGGCGCGCCCCCGCCCCGTGGGTGTGTGGGGTGGCCGAATGCCGCTCTTCGCACAGCCATTCACAGCGGGCACCCATGGGGCTGCCAGGTTGCCCCCCTACTGTCCCGGCCCATGACCGAACAGCAGAGCAGCAACGGCCTCGAGCCGCAGCCCCAGCGGGACATGACGAGGCGACGGGTCGTGGTGGCGAGCGGCGCGGCGGTCGCGGCGGCGGGCCTGGGTGCGGCCGTCGCCACCACCGCCTCGGCGGGCGAGACGTCCGCGTCCTCCGCCACCCCCTCGGCCGCCGCGTCCTCCCCGTCCGGCGAGGTCTGTTACCGGCTCACCTCGGAGACCACCGAGGGGCCGTACTACATCGACGCCGACAAGATCAGAAAGGACATCACCGAGGACCGGGAGGGCATTCCGATGACCCTCCGCCTCAAAGTGATCGACTCCGAGAGCTGCAAACCCGTGGCGAAGGCCGCCGTCGACATCTGGCACTGCGACGCGCTGGGGCTCTACTCGGGCTACGAGAGCTCCAGCAGCGGTGGCGGCGGCAC
>NZ_JAEEAP010000369.1 GCF_016103465.1 Streptomyces sabulosicollis | reverse complement strand
GCCGGAGCCCGGGCCCGAGCTGGGCGGGGAGGGGGCGCGCTGGCTGCAGCGGTCCGAAGTGGCCGCGGACGCGCGGTTCTTCGGGCTCGGCGGACGGGCCTCGGGGCCCCGGCTGCGGGACGGGGTGTACCGGCTGTGGAACACCGATCCGGGCGGCAGTTTCGAGCCGGGGGACGATCCGCTGTATCTGACCATGCCGGTGCAGCTGGTGGTGGCCGACGCGGGCACCCATCTGGTGTTCCACGACAACTCCTGGGACGGGACGGTCACCCTGCGGGAGGGCGAGGAGGGCGCGGGCTCGGGCCACGACCGGCCCGGCTCCTGCCGGACGCGGATGGAGGGCGGCCCGCTGCGCTACTGGGTGATCGTGGGCACCACCCCGGCGCGGGTGCTGCACGGCTGGACGGCGCTGACGGGCGCCCCGGCGGTGCCGCCGCGGTGGGCGCTGGGCCAT
The DNA here is from genome assembly GCF_016103465.1 of Streptomyces sabulosicollis. Taxonomy (GTDB): domain Bacteria; phylum Actinomycetota; class Actinomycetes; order Streptomycetales; family Streptomycetaceae; genus Streptomyces; species Streptomyces sabulosicollis. The sequence continues at coordinate 8,450 of NZ_JAEEAP010000369.1, read as the reverse complement.
CACCACGCGCGCTGGGGGTTCCGCGACGCGGAGGAGGTACGGCAGGTGGTGGCGGGCTACCGGGAGCGGGATCTGCCGCTGTCCGCGCTGCACCTGGACATCGACCACTTCATCGGCCACCGGATCTTCACGGTCGACGGCACGCGCTTCCCCGATCTGCCGGGGCTCGCCGCCGAGCTGCTCAAGGACGGGGTGCGGCTGGTGTCGATCGTCGACCCCGCGGTGAAGGCGGAGCCGGGCAACACGGTGTACGACAGCGGGGCGGCGGAGGACGTCTTCGTGCGCGACGCCCAGGGGCGTGAGGTGCGCGGAGTGGTGTGGTCGGGCGAGTCGGTGTTCCCCGACTTCACCGATCCGCGGGTGCGCAAGTGGTGGGGCGGGCTGTACGCGGAGCGGCTGGCGCAGGGCTTCTCCGGGGTGTGGCACGACATGAACGAGCCGGTGTCGTTCGCCGCCTTCGGGGAGAGCACGCTGCCGCGCTCGGCCCGGCACGCCCTGGAGGGCCGGGGCGGCGACCACCGCGAGGCGCACAACGTGTACGGGCTGGCGATGGCGCGGGCGGGCTACGAGGGCCTGTGCGAGCTGCGCCCCGACGAGCGGCCGTTTCTCTTCTCGCGCTCGGGATGGGCGGGGCTCCAGCGGTACGGGGGCAGCTGGTCCGGCGACGTGGCCACCGGCTGGGCGGGGCTGCGGGCCTCGCTGTCGCTGGTGATGGGGCTGGGCCTGTCCGGGGTGCCGTATTCGGGGCCCGACATCGGTGGCTTCACCGGCTTTCCCTCGCCGGAGCTGTACCTGCGGTGGTTCCAGCTGGGCGCGTATCTGCCGCTGTTCCGCACCCACTCGGCGATCTCGGCGGGGCGGCGGGAGCCGTGGGAGTTCGGGTCGCGGGTGCTGGAGCACGCGGCGGCGGCACTGCGGACGCGGCAGCGGCTGCTGCCGTACTTCATCACGCTGGCGCAGCTCGCCGCGCGCACCGGCGCCCCGTATGTGCGGCCCGTGTGGTGGCGGACGCCCAAGGACCGTGCGCTGCGCGACTGCGAGGACGCCTTTCTGCTGGGGGACGCGCTGCTGGTGGCGCCGGTGCTGGAGGAGGGCACCCGGCGCCGCCCGGTCCGGCTGCCGCGCGGCCGCTGGTACGACACGGTGACCGGCCGGGCGTACCACGGCCCCGGCCAGGTGGTGCTGGACGCCCCGCTGTCGGGCATCCCGGTCCTGGCCCGGGCCGGTTCGGTGGTACCGGTGGCGGCGCCGGACGGCGGGGTGGAGCTGGAGGTGTGGACCCCGTGCCAGGGCCGCAGGGGCGCGGGCGCGGGCACGCTCGCCGTGGACACCGGCGACGGCTGGGGAAAGCCGGCGCTGCTGCGCTTCACCACCCGGCTGCGGGACGGCGAGGTGACGGTCGAGCGCGAGGGCGGCGGTGCGGTGGGCTATCCGGTACGGGTGCGGGGCGAGGCGCCACCGGAGGAGGGCAGGCCGCCGCGTCGCACGGACTGACGGGGCGCGTCGGTCGCGCCGGATGCCGCTCGCCACGCGGCGGCGCGGAAGCACGGCGACGGGGCGGTGGCGCGGGCCCCGAGCGGGCCGGGCGCGGCTTGCCGGACCCGTGACCGCGGTAAGCGGTCGCGGGGTTGTTTTCGGTTCTGGGGGTGGGATAAGTGATGGGCATGCCAAGACTCTCCGTGGCGCTGCGTGCGCTCGCCCTGCCCGTTGCCGCTCTGCTGGCCCTCGCGCCGTACACCCCGGCGCGGGCGAAGGCGGAGCCGAAGGCTCCGAAGGAGTTCGTGGCCCTCAGCGAGGTCGATCCGACGATCCGGCAGGAGATCCGCTACTTCACCCCGCACAACTTCACCGGCGATCCGGTGGACGGCTATCGCCGGCCGATGTGCATCCTGACCCGCCCGGCGGCCGAGGCGCTGCACCGGGCGCAGCGTCAGCTTCTGCGGCGGGGCTACACCTTGAAGGTGTACGACTGCTATCGGCCGCAGCGCGCGGTGAACGACTTCGTCGAATGGGCCAAGGACCTGGACGATCAGCGGATGAAGGGCGAGTTCTATCCGGAGGTCGACAAGACGCGGCTGTTCGAGGACGGCTATATCGCCGAGAAGTCGGGGCACAGCCGGGGCAGCACCGTGGACCTGACGCTCGTGCGGCTGCCCGCGCTGCCCACGCGCCCGTATGTGCCGGGCGAGAAGCTGGTGCCGTGCTACGCGGCCAAGAAGGACCGCTTCCCGGACAACTCGGTGGACATGGGCACCGGGTACGACTGCTTCGACACGCGCTCGCATACGCTCGATCCGCGGATCCAGGGTGTGCGGCGGGCCAACCGGCTGCTGCTCAAGGGCACGCTGGAGAAGCTCGGGTTCGTCAATCTGGCCGAGGAGTGGTGGCACTACACCTTCAAGCCGGAGCTGTTCCCGGACACCTACTTCGACTTCCCCGTCTCGCGTCGCTCGCTGACCGGCTGAGCGGACCCCACAGTTGTCCCTGCCGCACCGCCCCGTCCCGGCTCCACAGCCGCCCCGGCCTCACAGCCGTCCGCCCGCGGTGTCCGAGGACAGCCGCTGGGCGATGTACACGGGCACCACGGACACCAGGATGAGCAGCGCGGCGACGACATTGACGACGGGGGCCTGGTGGGGGCGGGCCAGGTTCTCGTAGATCCAGATGGGCAGGGTGCGGGTGCCGGGCCCGGCGGTGAAGGTCGTGACGACGATCTCGTCGAAGGAGAGCGCGAAGGCCAGCAGCCCGCCCGCGAAGAGCGCCGAGCGCATGGCGGGGAAGGTGACGTACCGGAAGGTCTGCCAGGAGCGCGCCCCGAGGTCGGCGGACGCCTCGGCCAGGGACGGCGCGATGCGGCGCAGCCGGGCGCCGATGTTGTTGAAGACGATGACGACGCAGAACGTGGCGTGCCCGACGACCACCGTGAACAGGCCGAAGCCGATGCCGATCGGGTCGAGGACGGTGCGGAAGGCGGCGTTGAGGGCGATGCCGCTGACGATGCCGGGCAGCGCGATCGGCAGGACGAGCAGGAAGGACACCGTCCGCCGCCCGAAGAAGCGGTGGCGGTGGACGGCGTACGCGGCCAGGGTGCCCAGGACCAGGGCGATCGCGGTGGCCGCGAGTCCGGCCTCGAGCGAGGTGAGCAGGGCCTCGCGGGCGCCGTCGCTGTGCAGGGCGGCCCGCCACCAGCGGCCGGTGAGGCCACTGGGCGGCCAGCCGAAGGAGCGGTCGGCGTTGAAGGAGTTGAGCAGCACCAGCAGCAGGGGGACGTAGACGATCGCGAGGCCGGCCACGGTGACACAGCCGAGGACCACTCGGGCGGTGCGCGAGAGGCGCATGCACCCACCTCCTGGAGCGACTAGAGCGAGTCGAGGGCGCCCGCACGGCGTACGGCGGCCAGGTAGCAGACGATGAGAACCACGGGTACGGCGGAGAGCGCGGCGGCCATCGGCAGATCCAGGGTGACCTGTGAGGCGATGACATTGCCCAGCAGCTGGGTCTTGCCGCCGACGATCTGCACGGTGAGGTAGTCGCCCAGGCTGAGCGAGAAGGTGAAGACGGATCCGGCGAGCACGGCGGGGCGTACGGCGGGCAGGACGACGGAGCGCAGGGTGCGCCAGGCGCCGGCGCCGAGGTCGGCCGAGGCTTCCAGCATCCGCTCGGGGAGCCGCTCGAGGGCCGCGTACACCGGAAGGATCATGTAGGGCAGCCAGAGGTAGGCGAGCACGATGACGACGGCGGTGGTGCCGTAGCCGGGTCCGTGCAGCCCGAAGGGGGCGAGGGCGGCGCCCACGACGCCGTCCTCGCCGAGCATGACCCGCCAGGCGTACGCCTTGACCAGATAGCCGGCCCACAGCGGGGTGAGCACGGCGACCAGCAGCGGCCGCCGCCAGCGCCGCCCCGCGACCCGCGCCATGCAGAACGCCATGGGCAGGGCGAGGAGCGCGTCGATGACCGTGACGGCGACCGCGATGGACAGGGTGCGCAGGGCGATGGTGCGGTAGACGGGGGTGGTCAGCAGCTCGTGGAAGTTGTCGGTGTTCCAGGTGTGGACGACATCGGAGGTGAAGGAGTCGGTGGCCCAGAAGGCCGACAGCAGCAGGATGGCGAGCGAGCCCAGATAGGCCAGGGTCAGCCAGAGCAGGGGCGGGGCGAGGAGCGCGGTGAGGCGCAGCCGCGAGCCTGGGGCGGGCGCGGCGGGCATCTCAGCCCTTGACCTCCGTCCAGGCCCGGGTCCACTGGGCGTAGTCGGTGCAGGTGGCGTCCTTACGGCCGTCGAGGCACTCCTTGATGGGCGTGGTCCAGAAGTGGACCCGCTGGAAGTACTTCTCGTCGTCCGCGTGGAAGGTCGCGCAGTGGTCGGGGGCGGAGGTCTCCGCGCACGCCTTACGGTTGGACGGAGCCTCGCCGAAGTACTCGGCGACCTGGGCGTTGACCTTGGGCGAGACGATCCAGTCGAGCCACTTGTAGGCGCAGTTGGGGTGCTCGGCCTTGGCCGACACCATCCAGGTGTCGGACCAGCCGGTGGCGCCCTCCTTGGGGAGCACCGCCTTGACCGGGGCCTTCTCGGCCTTGGTGAGGTTGGCGATGACCTGCCAGGTGGTGCCGATGACGCTGTCGCCGCCCTTGAAGGCGGTGATCTCCTTCTGGTAGTCGCTCCAGTACTCCCCCACCGCCTTGTGCTGCTTCTTCAGCAGGGCCACGGCGGCGTCGAGCTGTTTCCGGTCGAGTGCGTAGGGGTTCTTGATGCCGAGCGAGGGCTTGGCGCGCATCAGGTAGAGCGCGGCGTCGGCGATGTAGATGGGCGAGTCGTAGGCGGTGACGTGCCCGGCGTACCGCGCGGAGTCGTCGAAGACGGCGCGCCAGGAGTCGGGCGCGGGCTTCACCTTGTCGGTGCGGTACATGAGGAGGTTGGCGCCCCGGCCGTGCGGAATGCCGTACATCTGGCCGTCCTTGGAGTTGAACGGCTGCTGTTTGAGGGCCGGGAAGATGTCCTTGTAGTGGGGGACCAGCTTGGTGTTGACGGGGGCCGCGTCGCCGGAGGCGATGAGGCGCAGGGTGGCGTCTCCGGAGGCGGAGACCGTGTCGTACTGCCCGGTCTTCATCAGCGAGACCATCTCGTCGGAGGTGCCGGCCGTCTTGGTGTTGACCTGGCAGCCGGTCTTCTTCTCGAACGGGTGAACCCAGTCGACCTCGGGGTCGTTGGAGCCGTCCTCGGCGTAGCCGGCCCAGGCGATGATGTTGACCTTGCCCTCGCCCTTGCCGAGTTGGTCGGGTGCGTGACCGCCCTTGCCGTCGTCGTCGCCGGAACCGCACCCGGCCGCGGTCAGCAGCAGCGCGCAGACGGCGGCCGCGGACCTCCACGCAGACGTCTTCCGTTTCCGCATCCGGTCCTCCTCGTCCCACTTGGCACTTGAGGCTCGGCCAGTATCGGGCGGGCGCTGGGCCCTCGCCAGGGTGCCGTCGGCAATGACAAGGTCAACTCGGTACGGGGAAGGCGTCCTTCTCGTCCCAGGACAGCCCGATCTCGCATCCGGGGCGGGCGGATTCGGGGAGTCCGGTGAGGTTCTGGCGGAGCACGGTGAGCCGGTCGCCGTGCGGAAGCGCGATGGTGAAGCGGGTGTGCGCCCCGGCGTGCACGATATCGGTGATGCGCCCCGTGACGGTCCGCCGGCCGTCGGCGGGCGGTTCCGGTTCCACAAGCGGCACCGCGGACGGCTCCGCGGGGTCGGTGAGCAGGATCCGCTCCGGCCGGATGGAGTACGTGCCGGGGCGGCCCACGACCCGCACCGCGGCCTCGCCGCGCAGCAGGTTGGTGGTCCCGACGAACCCCGCGACGAAGGCCGTGGCGGGGCGTTCGTACACCTCGACGGGCGGGCCGGTCTGCTCGATGCGGCCGTCCCGGACCACGGCGATGCGGTCGCTCATGGTGAGCGCCTCGTCCTGGTCGTGGGTGACCAGGAGGAAGGTGATGCCGGTGGTGCGCTGCAGCTCCTTGAGCTCGGTCTGCATCTCCTGCCGCAGCGCCAGGTCGAGCGCGCCGAGCGGTTCGTCGAGCAGCAGCACGGCGGGCCGGTCGACGAGGGCGCGGGCGAGGGCGACGCGCTGGCGCTGGCCGCCGGACAGCTCGGCGGGGCGGCGGGCGGCGAAGCCGTCCAGCCGTACGGTGGTCAGCGCCTCGCGGGCGCGGGCGAGCCGCTCGGCCTTGCGGACGCCGCGCACGGTCAGGGCGTAGGCCACGTTCTGCTCGACCGTCATGTGCGGGAAGAGCGCGTAGTCCTGGAAGACGGTGTGCGCGTCGCGGCGGTTGGGGGGCGTCGCGGTGACGTCCTGCCCGGCGAGTTCGATCCGCCCCGCGGTGGGCTGTTCGAACCCCGCGACCAGCCGCAGCAGGGTGGTCTTCCCCGAGCCGGAGGGGCCGAGCAGGGAGAAGAACTCGCCCTCGTGGACGGTGAGGTCGACGGCGTCCACCGCGCGCACCGTCCCGAAGTCCTTGGTGACGGCCTCGAGCCGGACGGCGGTGCGCGTCGCCGTGGTTCCGGTCCGCGTCCTGGTCTCCGTCTCCGCCACCGACCGCTCCCCTCGCCCTCCGGCTGATCAGGCCCGTGATCGCGGCCCGTGATCGCGGTCACTGTACCGGGGTTACGCGCCATACGGTCCCCGTGCCACACTTCTGACGCAGCGTCAGTTACGAGGTATCGGGAGGGACCGTGTCCCCCACACGAGTGCCCGTGGTCGACGGGTGGTTCACCGCCGAGGGCGGGGAGTTCCGGCTGCTGGGGACGTGCTGCCGGGACTGCGGGGCGGTGTACTTCCCCCGGGAGGACGTCTTCTGCCGCGCCCCGGGCTGCGCGGGCACCGAGCTGGCGGAGGTGCCGCTGTCCCGGCGCGGCCGGGTGTGGTCCTACACCGACGGCCGTTACCGGCCGCCCGCCCCCTACCCGTCCGGTTCCGAGCGCTCATGGCGCCCGTACACACTCATCGCCGTGGAGCTGGCGGCCGAGCGGATGGTGGTGCTGGGGCAGGGCGCTCCCGGGCTGACCGTGGCCGATCTGGCGGTCGGCATGGAGGTCGAGGTGGTTCCGGGGGTGCTGGCCGAGGAGGACGGGCGCACCCTCACCACCTGGCACTGGCGGCCCGTTTCCGAGGAGCGGCCCGTCCCCCGGGAGCGGCCCGTCCCCCGGGAGCGGCCCGTCCCCCGGGAGCGGCCCGTTCCCGAGGAGGCGTCATGACCGGTGAGGTAGCGGTGCTCGGCGCCGGGATGCACCCCTGGGGGAAGTGGGGCCGCGGCTTCGTGGAGTACGGCACGAAGGCGGCGCGGGCCGCGCTCGCGGACGCCGGGCTCGAATGGTCCTCGATCCAGTCCGTCGTCGGCGCCAACACGGTGCGCTGCGGCTACCCCGGGCAGGTCGCCGGCGCGACCTTCGCCCGGGCGCTGGGCTGGCAGGGCGCCCGCGTCACCAGCGTGTACGCGGCCTGCGCGTCCGGTGCGCGGGCCATCGACACCGCCCGCGCCCAGATCCTGTCCCAGATGGCGGACACCGTGCTGGTGGTGGGCTCCGACGCGGCGCCCAAGGGCTTCTTCGCCCCCGCGGGCGGTGAGCGGCCGGACGATCCGGACTGGCTGCGCTTCCGGGTGCTGGGCGCCACCAACCCCGCCTATTTCGCGCTCTGGGCGCGCCGCAGGATGGCGCTGTACGGCGATACCGCCGAGGACTTCGCGCGGGTGAAGGTGAAGAACGCGGCCGCGGGCGCGGCCAATCCGTACGCCCGCTACCGCTCCCCCGTCACCGCCGAGGAGGTCGCCGCGTCACCGGTCGTCGCCGATCCGCTGCGGCTGCTGGACATCTGCGCCACCTCCGACGGGGCGGCGGCGCTGGTGCTCGGCAGCATGGAGACGGCGCGGCGGCTCGGGATGGCGCGCCCGGTCCGCATCCGCGCGGTCTCGTCGGTCTCCCCCACCCATCCGCGCACCGCGCTGGACCTGCCGGACATCGCCACCGACTCCGCACCACCGGGCTCCCCCGCCCCCGATCCGTTCCGGCCCTCCATCGCGCGGGCGGCGTACGAGGAGGCGGGTCTTGGGCCGGAGGACCTGTCGCTGGCCGAGGTGTACGACCTGTCCACCGCCCTGGAGCTGGAGTGGTACGAGGACCTGGGGCTGTGCGCGCCCGGGGAGGGCGCGAAGCTGCTGCGCGAGGGGGCGACGGCGCCCGGCGGGCGGATACCGGTCAATCCGAGCGGGGGGCTGGCGTCCTTCGGGGAGGCGGTTCCGGCGCAGGCCATCGCCCAGGTGTGCGAGCTGACCTGGCAGCTGCGCGGGCAGGCGGGCGAGCGGCAGGTGCCGGGCGCGAGCGCCGGAATCACCGTCAACCAGGGGCTGTTCGGGCACGGCTCGTCGGTCGTCGCGGTCCGCTGAACGGTGTCCCGAGCGGCGACTGCCCGGCAGC
>NZ_JAEEAP010000368.1 GCF_016103465.1 Streptomyces sabulosicollis | reverse complement strand
ATCCTGTTTTTTTTCAAGCAGAAGACCGCATACGAGCTTAGCGAGTGTCTCGTGGGCTCGGAGATGTGTATAAGAGGCAGGTCCCGCCGTCGCGCCGGTCCGGAACTCGCAGGCCACCAACGGCTCGTGCACCTGCTCACCGGCGACCAGGGCGGCGAGGAGCCGTACGGCGGCGGCGCCGAGCTGGTGCCGGGGCACGTCGAACCCCGTGGGCACGAGCGCCCCGGCCAGGTCCGGCGGCGGACTGCCGAGCAGGGCCAGCGAGACGTCCCCGGGGCAGTCCAGCCCCGCCCCCCGGACGGCGGCGTCCAGCGCCCGCCAGGCCGCGCCGGTGTCCGTCTCCTCCGCGACGAACGCCGTCACCCCGTCTGCGACCAGGGCGCGCACCCGCTCCGCCGTCACCTCGTGCACCGGGTCGGCGCAGCGCAGCACCGCCGCCGGGCCGGTGTCGGCACCGGTCTCCTCGAGCCCCTCCAGGAAGCCGCGCTCGCGGTCCGCGGACGCCGGGGCGTCGTCGTCCTCGCGCACCAGGACGATCCGCCGGTGACCCAGCTCCGCCAGGTGCGCCACGACGGCGCGGCTGGCACTGCGGTAGTCGGCGCCGACCCAGGCCAGCCCCTCCAACTCGTCACGGCGGCCCAGGTGGACCACCGGGAAGCCGTCGGCCACGAGCCGCTTCAGCTCCGCGCGCGGCACGTGGCGGCCGAGGAAGAGGCAGCCGTCGGCCAGGCGCACCCGGCTCAGCGCGTCCGGCCCCGCCGCGCCCGCTCCGCCGCTGCTCGACCCGGTGAAGAGCACCAGGTCGAAGCCGCGGGCCGCCGCCTCCTGCTCCACACCGACGAGGAACGGGTAGTACGAGTGCTGCACATCCGTCGGGAACGTCGCGGTGAAGCTGAAGACGCCGAGGAGGTTGTTGCGCACGGCGGCCAGCCGCCGGGCCGCCGGGTCGTGCGCGTACCCGAGGCTGCGGGCAGCGTCGAGGACGCGCTGCCGCGTCTCCTCGGAGATCGTCGCGGCCTTGCCGTCCGTACGCGCCGACAGCACCAGCGAGACGGTGGCCTGAGAGACCCCGGCGAGCTGCGCCACCTCGGCCTGCCGGGGCCGGGAGGTGCGGCCCGCGGAGCCGGTGTTGCGGCCTCGCCTTGCCCGCTTCCGCGACTGCTCCACGCTTGCGTCCCTCTCCTCGAGTGACTGGTTATGCGCATTACTTATGCGCATAACCAGCACCTTGCAGGCAGCGGGCGGAGCGGGTCAAGCCCTGTGCGTCAGGTCTTCGCACCGGATGACCGGCGGCACGAGGCCGTCACCAGGAGCGGCCGGGGCCCGTCCGGGGCAACGCCGAGGACCGTCCCGCTCGCGGTAGTGCGGAGGCACCAGGGCAGGTGAGTGGCTGGTCCGGGTGCACCAGGGGAAGACGGCGGCCAGGGACGATGCCCGGCGCGGGCGCCGGAGGGAAGGGTGGGAGGCGCGTGAATCCCGCGCCTTCCCCTTGTCCAACGGCGTCTGGAGTGGTCTTGACATCCACGTCCCAAGCTGTGGTTCCCCCGGTCCGCGTCGGGAGGCTGTCGATCGGTGCCCTCGGCATCCTGGCTCTCGCCCTCGGCACCCTGCAGACCGTGGTGGATCCCGCGCTCCCGCTGCTGCAACGTGAGCTGGGGGTCAGCTCCGGCGAAGGGGCACTGGTCTCCAACGCGGTGCTCATCACCGGCGCCGCCGTCGCGCCCGTCGCGGGCAAACTCGGCGACCGCTACGGCGCAAAGCGGGTGCTGGTCCGGCTGATGGCCGTGGTCTCGGCCGGTGGTCTGTTGGCCGGGCTGGCACCGAACCTGCCGGTGTTGTTGCTCGGTCAGGTGTTGCAGGGCGCCATGGTGGGTGCGCTGCCCCTTTCCTTCATCCTGGTGCGCAAACACCTCCCGGCAGCGGAGTCACAGCTGGGGATGGGGCTGGTCATGGCGCTGTTCACGGGCGGCGGCATGGTGGGAACGCTGACTGCCGGGCCGATCGCGGAAGGACTCTCCTGGCATGGGATGTTCGCGCTGCCGACGATCGCGGTCATCGCGATGACATCGGTCGTGGCTCGGTTGATGCCGCATGATCCGCCGATCGCAGCGGAGTACAGGTTCGACTGGCCGGGCGTGGTTCTGCTGAGCGGCACGTTGCTCGCATTCATGCTCGGGCTCGTGAGGGTGACCGGCGACGACGGCCTGCCGCCACTCGCGGTCGGGGCCCTCGCGGTGGTCGTGTCCGCCCTCGCGGCCGGATGGGTCGTCGTCGAGCGCCGGGCAGCCTCGCCGATGGTCGATCTCCGCATGCTGGCGAAGCCCGCGATGTGGCATGCGTGCCTGCTCACCATCGTCATCACCACCAGTTTCGGGATGGTGAGCTTTCTGCTCCCACAGCTGTTCGGGGTGCCGGGCGACGGGTACGGCTTCGGAGCCGACACCACCGACATCGGACTGTTCCTGCTCCCCGGCGCCATCGCCGGAGCGGTGAGCGATTCGGTCGGCGGGCTCACGGCACGGCGTTTCGGTCTGCGTGCCGTGGTCATCGTGAGCGCCGTCGTCACGGCGGCCACGATGGTCGCCCTGGTGTCGCTGCACACCGCGGAATGGCAGCTCGTCCTCGCGAAGGCGCTGGCCGCGATGGCCGCGGGCGTCGGTACCACGGCGTTGCTCACCAGCGCTGCCACCGCCGTCGAGACCAAGGACACCGGCATCGCCACCAGCGTGCTCGTGGTGACACGCGTGATCGGCATCGCCCTGGGCGTCCAGATCGCCGCCGCGATCCTGGACGCCGGGGCCGACGCGGCGACGGGCCTGCCCGCCGAATCGGCCTTCGTCACGGGTTTCGCCGTCGCGGGTCTCGTCGCCGCGCTGTCACCGCTCGTTGTCCGCATCACGAGGAAAAGGGGAGCCCACGCATGACACCCACCGGTCGGTCGACGGATGTGAGTACCACCGCGAAGCGCGGAGTCCTGATCTCCGGGGCCAGTATCTCCGGACCCGCGCTGGCGTACTGGCTGCAGCGGTCGGGATACGCGGTCACCGTGGTGGAGAAGGCGGGCGCGCTGCGCGACGGTGGTTACCCGATCGACATCCGCGGTACCGCGATAGAGGTGGTCCGGCGGATGGGGATACTGCCGCGACTGCGGGACGCGCACATCGACTCGCGTCGCTGCACTTTCCTCGACGCCGATGGCAGTGAAGTGGCCTCGGTCGGCGCGCACGCCGTCGCCGGCAGTGTCGAGGGACAGGACCTCGAGGTGCGTCGTGGGGATCTGGCCGCGATCCTGTACGGAAAAGTCCGCGACGACGTGGAATTCCTGTTCAACGACTCCATCGACACCCTCGACCAGTCCGGACGAGGGGTCGACGTCACTTTCCACAGTGGGCGACGGCGCACGTTCGACCTGGTGGTCGGCGCCGACGGTATGCACTCACCCACCCGGGAGTCCCTGTTCGGCCCCGAGGAGCGGTTCCACCGCTACCTCGGCTACTGCTTCGCCATCTTCACCATGCCGAACACCTTCGGGCTCTCCGGTGAGGTCATGATGTGGAACACCCCGGGGAAGGCCGCGGCCCTCTACGCCGTCGGGGACGAGGAGCTGCACGCCTTCCTGACCTTCCACCAACCGGAACCGCCGTACGACGCCCTCCGGAACCCCGACGCCCAGCGGGACCTGGTCGCCACGGTCTTCGCGGGCGCGGGGTGGGAGGTCCCCGGCATGGTCAACGCCATGCGGGACGCGGATGACCTGTTCTTCGACACGGCCGGTCAGATCCGCATGCCCCACTGGTCCAGCGGCCGCGTCGGGCTCGTCGGCGACGCCGCGTACGCACCCTCGTTCCTCACCGGACAAGGCTCGAGCCTTGCGCTGGTCGGTGCCTATATGCTCGCCAACGCCCTGGCCACGAACCGGGACCACACCGCGGCCTTCGCCGCCTACGAACGCGACGTCCGCGAGTTCGTGGCCATGAATCAGGCGCTGGTCGACAACGGCGCGGCCACGCTCTTCCCCACCACGGCACGGGCCCTGGAGCAACGCAACACCATGCTGCGCGGCCTCGTCACCATGCCCCCCGCGACACCACGGCCGGCCCACTCGGCCCTTACGCTGCCCGACGTCGCCCCGATGCGGTGACCTGGTACGGCAGCCGCGCTCAGCACGGATCCGACGACGGCAGGGGGCCGGTGCCGTCGTCGGGGGCGGCGTGGGCCAAACCCGTCCGGTAGGCGATGACGACGAGTTGCGCCCGGTCGCGGGCCCCCAGCTTCGTCATGGAGCGCTGCACATGGGCGCGGACGGTGAAGGGGCTGAGGAACATCCGCTCGGCGATCTCCTGGTTGGACAGGCCGGTCGCCACCAGGGCCACCATCTCGCGCTCGCGCGGGGTGAGCACGGCGAGCTGTTCGGAGTGGCGCGGCGGGGTGTCGTCCGGGGTGGCCAGGAAACGGGCGACCAAGGAGCGGGTCGCGGCCGGGGACAGCAGAGTGTCGCCGTCGGCGATCGTCCGCACCGCGTCCAGCAGGTCCTCGGCCCCGATGCCCTTGCCGATGAAGCCGCCGGCCCCCGCGCGCAGCGCCTGGGCGACGTACTCGTCGGTCTCGTAGGTGGTGAGGATCAGGATGCGGCTGGCCCGCAGTTCCGGGTCCGCGCAGATCTCCGACGTGGCGGTGAGTCCGTCCACCCCGGGCATACGGATGTCCATGATCACCACGTCCGGGCGCAGCTCACGGGTGAGTCTCACCGCCTCCCTGCCGTCGGCGGCCTCGCCGACCACGGTGATGTCGTCGGCACTGTCGAGAAGCAGCCGGAAGGCCCCGCGCAGCAGGGCCTGATCGTCGGCGAGCAGCACCCGGAGCGTCACGGCGCACCCCCGGTCTCTCCGTCACCCGTCCGTCCGTCGCCTGCCACTGCCGCCCCGTCGCCCGCCTGTCCGTCGCCTGCCACTGCCCCTCCGTCCGCCATCCGTCCCTCGATGGTTGTCGCCCCGTCAGTGCTCGTGCTCCGCGTCGTGTCCTTGGCGGGCGGGAGGGGCAGTTGGACGGAGACGAGGAAGCCGCCCTCCGGGCGCCTGCCCGCGGAGAGGTGTCCCCCGACCGCGGTGGCACGTTCACGCATCCCGATCAGGCCGTACCCACCCGTTCCCGCGGACACGGTCGGTGTCGTACGGGCGCCCCCTCCGTCGTCGGCGACGGTGATGGTCACGCGATCGCGGTTCCAGGCGAGGCGCACCCGGGCGCTACCGGTACCGGCGTGCTTGGTCACGTTGGTCAGGGCCTCCTGGACGATGCGGTAGGCGGTGAGGTCCACTCCCGGCGGCAGCGGCCTGGCCGTGCCCTCCTGGTGCACCGACACCTCCAGCCCCGCGCGGCGGAAGGACTCGAGGAGCGTGGGGAGCCGGGACAGCCCGGGTGCCGGTTCGTCGGGCGCGGCCGCGTCCCCGGACTGACGCAGCAGACCGACCGTGGCCCGCAGTTCGTCGAGCGCGTGGCCGGTGGTCTCGACGAGCTCCGTCAGGCTCTTGCGGGTCTGCTCCGGGCGGGCGTCGAAGAGGTGGGCGGCGACCGTGGCCTGCGCGTTGGCCAGGGTGATCTGATGGGCCACCAGGTCGTGCAGCTCCCGGGCGATGCGCACCCGTTCCTCGGCCACCCTCCGGCGCGCCTCGCTCTCCCGGCTCCTCTCGGCCCGCCGGGCCCGCTCCTCCACGGCCGCCAGGTAGGCCCGCCGGTTGTGCACCGAGTGCCCGAGCACACCGGCCACCAGCGGGAACGCCGCCACCGCTCCCACCCTGCTCGCGTCCTTCCACGAGAGCGCCCCGAACAAGGGGGTGGAGGCGACCAGCAGCGCCACCGAGGTGAGCGACACCGCGCTCGCCGCGTGCCGTTCGGTGCGCACGGTGAGCGAGTAGGCGGTGATCACGGCGGGGGCCACGATGAGCGGGCTCAGCAGGAGGCCCAGGGGCGGCACCAGCGCCCCGCTCGCGGTCGTGGCCGCCATGGCGACCAGGGGCGCCCGGTGCCGCACCGGCAGCACGGCACAGGACACCACGGCGATGACGTAGGCGGCGGCGGGCGGCGGTGACAGGGTGCTGCCGTCCTCCCGCACCACGCCGCCGAGCAGACAGAGCGCGAACCCCGTCGCGGTGATCGCCGCCTCCCGCCACCACCTGCCGCGTGGTCGCGGGCCACCGCCACCCGTGTTCGTCATGGCCGGCTCAGTGCCGGCCGACGGGGAACCGCGGCGCCGCCGCGTCCGGCCCGGTCGCGGAGGCCGGGACACGCCTGCTCAAGTCCGCACCCTCGATGTCCACATTCGGCAGCACACGGTTCAGGATACGGGGCAGCCACCAGGCCCGTTGGCCGAGCAGTGCCAGGACCGCGGGCGCGATCGCCATCCGGACCACGAAGGCGTCGAAGGCGACGGCGGCGGCCAGGCCGACGCCCATCGTCTGGATGGTCGGGCTGCTCATCCCGATGAATCCGGCGAACACGCTGATCATGATGATCGCGGCCGCGGCCACCACACGTCCGCTGTGCCGGAACCCGCCCACGATGGCCTCGCCGGGGGACGCGCCGTGGACGTGGGCCTCCCGCATCCGCGTGAAGAGGAAGACCTCGTAGTCCATGGCGAGGCCGAACACTATCCCGATGATGAGGATCGGCATCAGCGACATGACCGGTCCGGTCTGCTCGATGCCGACCAGGTCCGCCGCCCAGCCCCACTGGAAGACGGCGACGAGGACGCCGAAGGCGGCACCCACCGACAGCAGGAAGCCGAGCGCGGCCTTGACCGGGACCAGGACCGAGCGGAAGACCACCATCAGCAGGAGCACCGCCAGCCCGATGACCACGGTCAGATAGGGGATGAGGGCGTCGGACATGGCTTCGGAGATGTCGATGTTCATCGCGGTGGTGCCGGTCACCAGGACGGCGGCGCCCGTGTCGGCCTCGACGCCGGAGACCGCGCCGCGGATCGCTTCCACCAGGTCCTTGGTCTCGCCGGTGTTCGGCGCGGTCCGCGGAACGGCGGTGAGGACGGCCGTGTCCTTGGTCCGGCTGAGAACCGGATCACCGACCGACGCGACCCCGTCCACTCCCCGTACGGTCTTCACGACCAGGTTCGTGGTGGCCCGGGTGTCCCCGGACTCCGATGTGTCCACGACCACGGTCAACGGGCCGTTGAAGCCCGGACCGAAGCCCTCTGACAGCAGGTCATAGGCGCGGCGCTGGGTGGTCTCCACCGACTTGGACTCGTCTCCGGGCAGCCCTAGTTCGAGGCGCAGCGCCGGCAGGGCGACGGCGCCGAGACCGAGTCCGGCGACCATCAGCACGGCCACCGGCCGGCGCAGCACGAACCGCGCCCAGCGGGTGCCGAGCCCCGGCCGACCGGCCGCGGTGGGCACCCGGTGCGGGTGCTCGCCCCCCGACCGGCGATACGAGGGTGCCTTGCGGACGGCGCGGGACAGTATCCGAGAGCCGAAGAAGCCGAACAGCGCGGGGACCAGGGTCAGTGCGACGAGTACGGCAAGGGCCACGGCGCCCGCGCCGCCCATGCCCATCTTGGTGAGTTCGGGGATGCCGACGACCCCCAGCCCGACCAGGGCGATGAAGACGGTCGCACCGGCGAAGACGACGGCGGACCCGGCCGTGCCCACCGCCCGGCCGGCGGCCTCCTCCGGCTCGCTGCCCTGGGCGCGCTCGTCACGGAAGCGGGAGGTGATGAAGAGGGCGTAGTCGATGCCGACCGCCAGCCCCAGCATCAGCGCCAGGATGGCGACGGTGGACGTCAGGCCCAGCGGAACGGCCAGCGCGGAGACCAGCCCGAAGGCGATGCCCACGCCCACGAAGGCGGTCAGCAGCGACATTCCGGCCGCGGCCAGCGACCCGAGGGCGAGGAGCAGCACCAGCGCCGCCACCGCCACGCCGATGATCTCCGTCGTACCGCCCGGTTCCTCTTCCGCGTCCAGGGCCGAGCCGCCGATCTCCACGGTCAGCCCCGCGTCCCGGGCCCTACTCGCGGCGTCCTCCAGGGCGCTCTTCGTCGGCTCGGTCAGGTCGACGGCGTCCGCGGTGTAGGTGATCGTGGAGTAGGCGATGGTGCCGTCCTCGCTGACGGCGCCGGTCTCATAGGGATCGGTGGCCGACTCGACCTGCTCGCCCCCGTCCAGCGAGCCGAGGGCGTCCTCGACGGCCGCCTTGTTCTCCCTGGCCGTCACCCGCTGCCCGTCCGGGGCCCGGAACACCAAACGGGCCTCGGCACCCTGGGAGTTGCCCTGCGGGAAGCGCTCGTCAAGGAGGTCGAACGCCTTCTGCGACTCCGTGCCGGGCATGGAGAGGTCCTCTTCCTCCCCGGCCGGCGCCACGGCGGCGGCGACGACGGCCAGCACCAGGACCCCCAGCCACAGTCCACCCACGAGCCGGCGCCGCCGGAAGGCCCACCGTCCGATCCGGTAAAGAAAAGTCGCCACCTGTTGATCACTCCAGACACCGCTAGGCAAGGGAAAGGCGCGAGATTCACGCGCCTCCCACACTCCCCTCCGGCGCCCACGCCGGGCATCGTCCCTGGCCGCCGTCCTCCCCTGGTGCACCCGGACCAGCCGGCCACGTGTTCTGGTGCCCACGCACTACAGATCGGCGTGCCGCCGGTCCGCGCCCGGTCGGCGAACTCCGGCTCCCCGCGGATGAGCACCGCGAGCCAGTCGTGGTTGCCCTCGCCGCCGGGCAGCCAGTGCGGCCGCTGCCGCCCCACCGGAGGCGCGGTACGCGGTCGGCATCCCCGGCCGCGCGCCAGGACGCGCAACCTCCGCATGTCCCGCGCCCTCTTCCATACCGGCCATGACCGGTACCCGCCGACGTGCACCGGTCCGGGCCGCGCACCGGCTGACCGCCCCGGTCTCCGGCCCCGAGCC
>NZ_JAEEAP010000367.1 GCF_016103465.1 Streptomyces sabulosicollis | reverse complement strand
CCCCGCCCCTTCCCGAACTGGGGCTCCGCCCCAGGCCCCGGTCCTCAAACGCCGGACGGGCTGGATTGGGGGTCCGCAAGCACCGAGCGGGCTGAACGGGACCCTCAAGCACCGAGCGGGCTGGACGAGGCCAGCAAGCACCGGACGGGCCGGAACGGCGCCCTCAAGCACCAAGCGGGCTGGACGAGGCCCTCAAGCACCGGACGGGCCGGAACGGCGCCCTCAAGCACCAAGCGGGCTGGACGGGGGATCCGCAAGCACCGGACGGGCCGGAACGGCGCCCTCAAGCGCCGGGCGGGATGGAACGGGACCTTATAGCACCGCACGGGCTCGAGGGTCAGGCGCTCATCCGGAGGAGTTCGGCCGCCAGCAGGCCGATGTGGTGGCGCCAGGATTTCTGGGCTTCGCCGCGTTCCGCCTGGGCGTCCGCCGGGCCCGTTTGGGTGAGGATGAGGCGGGCGCCGTGGCCGGTGCCTTCGGTGAGTTCCCAGCGGACCGTTCCGGCGGGGCGGCCGCCGCGCTCCCAGTCGTAGGCGAGCACCCGGGGCGGCCGCGCCTCGGTGACCGGACCGGCCGGGACCGCGTCCGTACGGAAGCCGAAGGGGACCGGCGCCCCGGCCGTCGGTTCGGCGGTGGTGCCGTCGGCCGGGCCGGTCAGCGCCCGCCATGCCGTCTCGGCGGGGCGGACCAGCTGGCGCTCGAAGCGCAGCCGCCAGCCGCCGTCCTCGGTGGTCTCCACCGTTCCCTCGGCGAGCCCGAACGCCTCGACGTACCGCTCGTGCAGTTCGGCCATGTCGCCGTGGGCGATCTCCTCGCCGCCGAGCAGGGCCGCCAGCCCCGTGACGCAGGCGTGCCAGCCGGAGGCGAAGCTGGCCGCGCCGAAGCGGTCGCCGAAGGTGTGGGTGAGGGTCAGCACACAGCCCTCGCCCTCGGGGCGCAGCTCCCAGCGGAGCTCGTCCTCGCCCCAGGTGAAGGCGAAGACATGGGGCGGGTCGAGCTCGGTGACGACGCCGTCCATGTCCGGTGCCTCGCGCCCGGGGAAGACGAAGCCCATCCGGCCGCCGACCTCGAGCTCGACCTGGACCTCGGAGGGGAACCAGTGGGCGAGCTGGGCGGGCTCGGTCAGCGCGCGCCAGACCTTCTCCGGGGAATGGGCGAGCCGGCGCTCGAGGCGCAGGGCCGAGCGGCCGCCGCCGGTCTGGGCGAGGGTGTCTTTCATGGCGCTTCTCCGTCGGGTGCGTCGGGGGGTGCGTCGCGGGCGTCGGGGGGCTCGGACCCGACGGTTTCGCCGGTTTCGCCGGTCCCGCCGGGGAGCCCCGGCATCGTGTCCAGGTGTCGTTCGAGCGCGTCGAGACGGTCGGTCCACAGCCGACGGTACGGCGCCAGCCAGGCGTCCACCTCGGCGAGCGGCTCCGGGCAGAGCTCGTACCAGCGGCGCTGGGCGTCCCGGCGGACCCGGACCAGACCGGCCTCGCGCAGCACCCGCAAGTGCTTGGAGGTGCCCGGCTGGGTCAGCCCCAGGTGCTCGGTCAGCTCACCGACCAGGCGGGGCCGCTCCAGCAGGAGGTCCAGGATCTGCCGTCGGCTCGGCTCCGCGAGCACATCGAACGGTATGGCCATCGCCTCAACATAACGGCCCGGCTATATAACCGCAAGGGAATGAAAGCGGTGAACGAGTGCACGAGTGCTCTCAGGGCTCCTCCATCGCCGTGCTGCGCCGGTTCCACGCCCTCGGCGCCCGCCAGCCGAACCGCATCGCCAGCAGCCGCACCACAAACGCCACGGCGGCCGCGAGCGCGCTCGTGGCCGCCGTAAGGGCGTCGAAGTGCAGCAGCAGCGCCGCTATGGAGGAGCCGACGATGGCCGGGACGGCGTACAGGTCCCGGTCCCAGCGCAGCAGCGAGGGCACCTCATGGGCGAGGAGGTCGCGCAGCACACCGCCGCCCACCGCCGTGGCCATGCCGAGGGTGACCGACGAGGTGAGGCCCAGCCCGAAGTCATGCGCCTTCATCGTGCCCTCGACGCAGAACAGCCCCAGCCCGGCCGCGTCGAAGACCCCCACCGCCGCCGTGATCCGCTCGACCTCGGGGTGGAGGAAGAAGACGAGGGCGGTGGCCACGAGCGGGGTGAGGAAGTAGCCGAGGTCGGTGAAGGCGATGGGCGGCACCGCGCCGATCACCAGGTCACGGAAGACACCGCCGCCCAGCGCGGTGACCTCGGCGAGCACCGCCATGCCGAAGACATCGAAGTTCTTCCGCACGGCGAGCAGGGCGCCGGATATCGCGAAGACGAAGATCCCGGCGACTTCCAGGGCGTGCTGGACGGACGGGGTGAACAGTTCGATGGGCACGCGACATTGTTATCCGCCAACGCCCACGATCCCGTCCGGGCCCCGTCCCGTCTCAGCTTTCGGTCTTCTTCGTCACCTTCTGTGCCGCCTCGGCACCGGCCTTCTCCTCCGGCGCCTGGTCAGGGCCACGCGGCGGTAGCTGCACATCGGACACAGACTCCGGGTGGTGGCAGGCCACCTGGTGGCCGGTGGCCAGCGACACCAGCGGCGGCTCCTGCCGCTCGCACACCTCGGTCGCCTTCCAGCACCGGGTGTGGAAGCGGCAGCCGGACGGCGGGGCGATCGGCGAGGGCACATCGCCCTTGAGCAGGATCCGCTCGCGCTTGGCGCGCCGCTTGGGGTCCGGTACCGGCACCGCGGACAGCAGCGCCTTGGTGTACGGGTGCATGGGGCGCTCGTAGAGGTCCTTGCGGTCCGCCAGCTCGACGATCTTCCCCAGGTACATCACCGCGATCCGGTCCGAGACGTGGCGGATGACCGACAGGTCGTGCGCGATGATCACGTACGTCAGGCCCAGCTCGTCCTGGAGGTCGTCCAGCAGGTTGACCACCTGCGCCTGGATCGACACGTCCAGCGCCGAGACCGGCTCGTCGGCCACGACCAGCTTGGGCTTGAGGGCCAGTGCCCGGGCGATGCCGATGCGCTGCCGCTGACCGCCGGAGAACTCGTGCGGATAGCGGTTGTAGTGCTCGGGGTTGAGCCCGACCAGCGCGAGCAGCCGCTGGACCTCCGCCTTGATCCCGCCCTCGGGCGTGACGCCCTGGAGCCGGAAGGGCGCGCTGACGATCGCGCCGACGGTGTGCCGGGGGTTCAGCGAGGAGTACGGATCCTGGAAGATCATCTGGACGTCACGCCGCATCGGCCGCATCTGGGCGGTGTTCAGGTGCGTGATGTCCTTGCCCTCGAACTCGATCGTGCCCGAGGTGGGTTCGAGGAGCCGGGTGACCAGCCGCCCCATGGTGGACTTGCCGCAGCCCGACTCTCCCACCACGCCCAGGGTCTCCCCCGGCCGGACGTCGAAGTCGAGCCCGTCGACCGCCTGGACCGCGCCGGACTGCCGCTGCAGCAGCCCCTTCTTGATGGGGAAGTGCTTGACCAGGCCCGACACCTTGAGCAGGGGCTCGGGCGACGTCGTCGCCTTCTCCGGGACCGTCATCTTCGGATCCTTCGTGTCGGTCACAGCTTCGGCGCAATCTCTTCGGTCCAGATCCGGGTGCGCTCCTCCTGCGTCATGTGGCACGCGGAGAAGTGCCCGCCGCCCGCATCCTTCCCGCGCAGCTCCCTGAGCTCCGGCCGCTCGGTGCGGGTGATGTTGTCCTTCGGCACATCGGCGTACGGGCAGCGCGGGTGGAAGGCGCAGCCGGACGGCACGTTGATGAGGCTGGGCGGGGAGCCCTTGACGGGGATGAGCCGCTCGGTCTGGTCGCGGTCGATACGGGGCATCGAACCCAGCAGCCCCCAGGTGTACGGATGCTGGGGCTCGTAGAAGACCTTCTCGGCCGGGCCGCGCTCGACACAGCGGCCGCCGTACATCACCAGCAGGTCGTCGGCGAGCTCGGCGACCACGCCCAGGTCATGGGTGATGATGATGACCGCGGAGCCGAACTCCTTCTGGAGGTCCCGGATGAGGTCGAGGATCTGCGCCTGGACGGTGACGTCCAGGGCGGTGGTCGGCTCGTCCGCGATCAGCAGCTCGGGGTTGTTGACCAGCGCCATCGCGATCATGGCGCGCTGGCGCATCCCGCCGGAGAACTCGTGCGGGTAGCTGTCCACGCGCTTGTCGGGCTGCGGGATGCCGACCCGGTCCAGCAGCTCGATCGCGCGCTTGCGGGCCACCTCCTTGGTGACCTCGTGGTGTACCCGGTACGCCTCGATGATCTGGCGGCCGATGGTGTAGTACGGGTGCAGCGCGGACAGCGGGTCCTGGAAGATCATCGACATCTCGCGGCCGCGCAGCTTGCGCACCTCGTCGGGGTCGGCGCCCAGCAGCTCCTGGCCGTTGAGCCAGATCTCGCCGGAGATCCGCGCCTTGCGGCGGCCGTACTGCCCGGCGGTGTGCAGTCCCATGATGCCGAGCGAGGTGACGGACTTGCCGGAGCCGGACTCGCCGACGATGCCGAGGGTCTTGCCCTTCTCCAGCCGGAAGCTGAGCCCGTCCACGGACTTCACCAGACCGTCGTCGGTCGGGAAGTGGACGCGCAGGTCGCGCACCTCGAGGAAGGCGGTGGGGGCGGGCGAGCCCGCCGCGGCCACCTCGCCCACGGCGGCGGTGCCGGTGGCCGGCAGATCGCCGTTCCCCGGCTGTCCGGAGGACTTGGTCAGATCGGTCATCCGAGCCTCACTCGCGGGTCGATGACGGCGTACAGGAGGTCCACGACGAGGTTGGCGACCACGATGAAGATGGCCGCGATCAGGGTGACGCCGAGGATGACCGGAAGGTCCTTGTCGGTGATCGCGTTCACCGCGAGCCGCCCGAGGCCGGGCAGGTTGTAGGTGCTCTCGGTGAGGACCGCGCCGCCCAGCAGCGCGCCCAGGTCGAGCCCGAGCAGGGTGAGGACGGGCGTCCAGGTCGAGCGCATCGCGTGTCGCCCGATGACCACCCGCTCCCGCAGGCCCTTGGCGCGGGCGGTGCGGATGTAGTCCTCGCCCATGATCTCCAGCATGGTGGCCCGGGTGAGCCGGGCGTACATCGCCGCGTAGAGGAAGGCGAGGGTGATCCACGGGAGGATCAGGCTCTCGAACCACATCGCCGGATCGTCGCCGAACGGCTTGTAGTCCACGTTGACCCACTTCAGCGAGTAGCTGAAGATCGCCAGCGAGAGCAGACCGGTGAAGTAGATCGGCAGCGAGACACCGGCCAGCGCGATCGTCATCGCCGAGCGGTCCCACAGGGTGCCCCGGCGCAGCGCGGAGACGACACCGGTGGTGATGCCGCCGACCAGCCACAGCAGACAGGCGCCCGCGGCGAGCGAGAGGGTCACCGGCATGGCGTCGGTGAGCTGCGGCCACACCGCCTGCTCGGTACGGAAGGAGTAGCCGAAGCAGGGGGCCGGGCAGTGGGTGACGTCCGAGCCGTTGGCGTAGTCCCGGCCCGCGAAGAGGCCCTGGACGAAGTGCCAGAACTGCACCAGGACCGGATCACCGAGGCTGAGCTTCTGCCGGATGCCCTCGATGGCCGCGGGGTCGGCCTGCTTGCCGACGAACAGCAGCGCGGGATCGGTACCGGCCCACTTCGGGATCACGAAGAAGATGGCGAAGGTCGTCAGGGTGACGACCAACAGCATCACGACGACGGCGAACAAGCGCCGGATGAGATAAGCAAGCACTGTGCGCGGCCCGGGGGTGGCCCGTGACCCCCCGGTCGAGGGGGATCACGGGCCACCGCCCGCGGCCATCACCTGCCCTTCGGGCCTATCGGGTGCGGCGATGGTTAACGTGTGCGGCGGGTCAGGTGACCTGCCGTCACTTGACGACGCCCAGCTGGGAGTAGTCGTAGCGGCCGTTGTAGGCCGCCGACGAGAAGGCGTTCGTCAGCCGCGAGCTGCGCCAGGTGATGTTCTTCTCGTAGATGAACGGCATCTGCACGGCCAGGTCGCTGACCTTGTGGTTCATCTTCTGGTAGATCGCGCCGGCCTTGTTGGGGTCGGTCTCCTTGAGCGCGTCGTCGAAGAACTTGTTGATCTCCGGGTCGTTGGTCTCGGAGACGTTGTAGTTACCGGTCTGCTCGATGAAGCGGCCGTCGATCAGCGGCTGGGAGAAGCCCTGGCCGGTCGGGAAGTCGGGGCCCCAGCCGGTCATGGACATACCGTAGCCGCGCTTCTTCATCACCGACGGCGAACCGGTGATGCTGGCGGAGGACTGACCCTGGATCGGCTCCACGTTGAGGGTGATGCCGACCTTCTTCAGCGACGCCTGGAGCGCCTCGGCGGCCTCGACCTCGGCGGGCTGGTCGTTGCGGGCCACGATGGTGGTGGAGAAGCCGCCCGGCTTGCCGCACTGCTTGAGCTCGTCCTTGGCCTTGGCCGCGTCCGGCTTGCCGCCGCGCTTGAGGATGCCGTACGGGTCGTAGTCGTCCGCGCCCTTCACGCTCTTGGGGAGCATGTTGCTGGCGAGGTCACCACCGGCCTGCGGGCCGCCGCGGGTGGTCTGGATCGACTTGTAGTCGGCGCCGTAGATGACCGCCTTGCGGCAGTGGATGTTGTCGAGCGGCTTGACCTTGGTGGCGAAGTCGACGTACCGGACGAAGCTGGTGGTGATGTTGTCGACGTTGCCCTTGTGCTGCTTGAGGGCGTCGTTGCGGCCCGAGGGGGTCATACCGGTGGCGCTGAGGAAGACGTCGTAGTCGCCCTTGATCAGCAGCCGGTCGATCGCCTCGAGGTTGGAGTTGAAGGTGACCGTGACCTTGTCCGGCAGGGCCGGGCGGATCGGGTCGGACGCCTTCTTCCAGTTGGTGTTGCGGACCAGCGACAGGCTCTTGCCCGGGGTGTACGACTGGACCTTGTAGGGACCGGAGGAGAACGGCCGGTTGGTGTACTTGGCGCCGGTGTCCTTGTCCGCCTTCACCGGGGAGCCGGTCGGCATCGCGAGCATCTGCTCGAAGTCACCGTTGGGCTTGGCGAGGTTGAAGACGATGGTCTTGTCGTCCGGCGTCTGGATCGCCTTCAGGCCCAGCTTGTCCTTGGACTTGTCCTTGTAGGGGCCCTTGTACTCGCCCTTGGGGTCCAGGACCTGGCGCAGATAGCCGGGGCCGCCGGAGACGACGTCCTTGGCCCAGATGCGCTCGATGCCGTACTTGACGTCCTTGGACGTGATCGGGGAGCCGTCCTCCCAGGTGATCCCGTCGCGCAGGGTGTAGGTGTAGGTCTTGCCACCGTTTGAGATCTTGGCGGTGGAGGTGGCGAGGTCCGGGACCAGCTCGTTCGCGGCGTTGCCCGGCTTCGGCGCGTAGGAGATCAGTTGGCGCGCGTAGAAGCGGGAGAAGTCCCAGGCGAACCCGTAGTACTGACGCTGCGGGTCGAGGGAGTCGAACTCCTGCTTGTTGATGAACTTGAGGGTGCCGCCCTTCTTGGCGGACTTGGCTGCGACACCCTTCACCGCGGCGTTGAACCCGGCACCCGAGCCCTCGTCGTCGGAACCGCCGCCACCGCAGGCGGCGGTGGCCAGGAGAGCGCCGACGACAGCCGCCGCTCCGGCGATCCGCCTGCTTCTCGACGAACGTTTCATAGTTGCTGCAACCTCCGGGTTAGCGGTCCTAGGCATGGCGCCGCGGAATTCCATGGGGAGCCGTCTGCCGGATGCGGCAGGGGCTGATGCGTTCGAGTACGACCGGGGGGCCGTGTGCCGCACCGTCATCGGGTGCCCTTCGGATCCAGTGCGTCGCGGACGCCGTCGCCGAAGAGGTTGAAGGCCAGCACCGTGATGAAGATCGCCGCACCCGGGATGATCATGAACATGGGGTCGTCCTCATAGGTGCCGACCGCCTTGGAGAGCATCTGCCCCCAGGAGGCGGTGGGCGGCTTCACGCCCGCGCCGAGGAAGCTGAGCGCGGCCTCGGTGAGGATGTTGGTGGGGATCATCAGCGTCGTGTAGACGGTGATCGGCGCCACCAGGTTGGGCAGCAACTCGCGGAAGAGGATGTAGCGCCGGCCGGCGCCCAGGCTCCGCGCGGCCTCGATGTACTCCTTCTCGCGCAGCGACAGCGTCTGGCCGCGCACGATGCGGCCGACGTACGGCCAGCCGAAGAAGCCGATGACCGAGACCAGGATCGCGATGCGCACGCCGCTGCCGGTCAGTCCCAGCAGGTCGTTGGGGAGCACCGAGACCAGGGAGATGATGAAGAGCAGCTGCGGGAAGGCCAGCAGCATGTCCATCACCCGGCTGATCACCGAGTCCACCCAGCCGCCGAAGTACCCGGCGATGATGCCGAACACGGTGCCGAGGACCACCGCGACCACCGCCGCGAGGAAGGCCACGAGCAGCGAGATCCGGGCGCCGTAGACGACCCGGCTGAACACGTCGCGGCCGTTGGACGGCTCCACGCCGAAGAGGAAGTCCGAGCTGATACCGCCCAGGGACCCCTTCGGGGTGCCGAACAGCGGGTCGATCTCCTCCTGGTGGAACTCATTGGGCGGATGCCCGAGCAGACTCACGATGAGCGGGGCGAAGATCGCCACCAGTACGAGGAAGACGACAACGATGCCACCCGCCAGTGCGAGCTTGTCCCGCTTCAGGCGTGACCAGGCGATCTGCCGCAGCGATCTGCCTTCGACGGACGCTTTGACCACATCCGCCGCTACATCGGCAGTCGCGACCGGATCGCTGTCCGTGCTCGTGCCGTGCAATGGTGCCGTCATCGTGGTGGAGACCCCTCTCGACCGGTGGTGACCGGCCCACGACTCGCCGCTGTGGCGGCTTCGTTCACAACCTGGGTGAAAGTCGCGTTCTGGTACGGAACCTTTCTGGAAGGGGTCGTACGCAGGAACCGCACCCCTTGGAGCGGGAGTCTTCAACGCGTTTGTGATCACCCGCCAGTACTCCCGGGCAATGGATGCCTAACCGTGATGTGAGGAGTACCGCTCCGCTATACGGACGGTCGCGACACGAGAACGCAGCAGTAACCTCGCGCCCGTAATGGGGGGTTCGGCCCGATAGGGAGGGAAGGGC
>NZ_JAEEAP010000366.1 GCF_016103465.1 Streptomyces sabulosicollis | reverse complement strand
CTGTCGGCGCCTCCGGCCGAGGAGGTCAAGGTCGGGATCCAGATCCTGGAGTCGCTGAATCTGCGGCAGCGGCGGCTGGAGATCGTCTCGTGTCCGTCGTGCGGCCGGGCGCAGGTGGATGTGTACAAGCTCGCGGACCAGGTCACGGCCGGTCTGGAGGGCATGGAGGTCCCGCTGCGGGTCGCGGTCATGGGGTGTGTCGTCAACGGCCCCGGTGAGGCGCGCGAGGCTGACCTGGGCGTCGCCTCCGGCAACGGCAAGGGGCAGATCTTCGTCAAGGGCGAGGTCATCAAGACCGTGCCGGAGTCGAAGATCGTGGAGACCCTGATCGACGAGGCCATGAAGATCGCCGAGCAGATGGAGAAGGACGGCATCGCCTCCGGCGAGCCCGAGGTCTCGGTCAGCGGCGGCTGAAAGCTGCGGGTGCCGTAGAGCTTCCGGCCCGTGGGGCTGAGCGGCTGGGGGCACCTCCCAGCGGTAGCTGGGGAGAACCGAGCCCTCGGAAAAGGGCCCTCTTGGCCTGCGCGGTAGAGTCTGGAGAATCGACGTCCCCGGCCCGCAGGCCCACACCACGTGAGGCAGACCGACACGTGCTGACCACGTCCACCACCAGGGTCCTCGAGCCCCATGAGCTCGACGCGGCCCTCGCGGTGCTCGACCGCGACCCCGTCTCGAACGCCTTCGTGGCCGCCCGCGTCCAGGTCGCCGGCCTGGACCCGTGGCGGCTCGGCGGCGAGATGTGGGGGTGGTACTCCGGCGGACGGCTGGAGTCGCTCTGCTACGCCGGGGCCAACCTGGTGCCCATCTGCGCCACCCCCGAGGCCGTGCGCGGCTTCGCCGAGCGCGCCCGCCGGGCGGGCCGCCGCTGCTCCTCGATCGTCGGCCCCGCCGAGACCACCGCCGGGCTGTGGTCGCTGCTCGAGCCCAGCTGGGGCCCGGCCCGTGAGGTCCGCGCCCATCAGCCGCTGATGGTCACCAGCTCGATGCCCGCCGACGTCCCGCCCGATCCGCTGGTGCGCCG
Organism: Streptomyces sabulosicollis; assembly: GCF_016103465.1. Lineage (GTDB taxonomy): Bacteria > Actinomycetota > Actinomycetes > Streptomycetales > Streptomycetaceae > Streptomyces > Streptomyces sabulosicollis. The sequence goes on along the minus strand of NZ_JAEEAP010000366.1, from coordinate 8,031 downwards.
CGTCCGCAAGGACGAGATGGACGTGATCATGCCGGCGTGCGTGGCGATGTTCACCGAGGAGGTCGGCGTCTCGCCGCTCGCGGGCGACGGCGGGCTGCTCTACCAGGCGCGGGTCGCCGAGCTCGTCACCGCCGGGCGCTCCTTCGCCCGGGTCGAGGACGGGCGGGTGGTGTTCAAGGCCGAGATCGGCGCGGCCACCCCGCACGCCTGCCAGATCCAGGGCGTGTGGGTGGCCCCCGAGCACCGCGGCCGCGGCCTGTCCGAGACCGGGATGGCGGCCGTGCTGCGCTACGCGCTGAGCGAGGTCGCCCCGGTGGTGAGCCTGTACGTCAACGACTTCAACACCGCGGCCCGCGCCGCGTACCGCCGGGTCGGCTTCCGGGAAGTCGGCGCGTTCATGAGTGTGCTGTTCTGATCGACGGGCCAGTAGGGTGCCGCCCATGCTGCATCTCCCCGGGGGCCGGACCCCGGAACCCGAAGACGTCGTCGTCGGGTCGCTCGACCTCGCCGCACGCGTGGACGAAGCGCTCGCCGTCCAGGCCGTCGCCTTCGGGCTGACGGACGAGGAGGTCGGCGTACGACGCCACATCGTGCTGCGCCACCTCAAGAGCCCCGGCGCCCGCGCGCTCGGCGCGACCACGCCCTCCGGCCGGCTCGTCGGCTTCGTCTACGGCATGCCCAACAACCGCACCCACTGGTGGTCCACGGTCGTCCAGCCGTATCTGCGCGCGGCCGGGCACGAGGACTGGCTGGACGACTCGTTCGTCATCACCGAGCTGCATGTGCACCCCGACTACCAGCACCGCGGCATCGGCCGGCGGCTGATCACGACCATCACGGACGGCGCCGACGAGCCCCGCTCGATCCTCTCCGCGATCGACACCGAGAGCCCGGCCCGCGCGCTCTACCGCTCACTGGGCTACCGCGACCTCGCCCGCCCCGTGCTCTTCCCGAGCGCCCCGAGCCCGTACGCCGTCATGGGAGCCCCCCTGCCGCTGCGCCGCTGACCCCGTCCGCGGACCGGATCCCCGCGGGCGGGAGATACCGGGGGCGCGGCTTCGGCGGGGCGCGTCCTCGGCGCCGTGCGCATTTCCGGGAAACCAGCCCGGGCGGCTAACCTCCTGAACATCCCATCGCACGCAGGAGAGACCCCATGGCCCACGCCGTCAACGTCCAGCGCATGTCCACGATGATGCTGAAGACGCTGCGCGAAGACCCGGCGGACGCCGAGACCGCCAGCCACAAGCTGCTCGTCCGCGCCGGGTACGTCCGCCGCGCCGCCGCGGGCATCTGGACCTGGCTGCCGATCGGCAAGAAGGTCCTGGAGAACGTCTCGCGGATCGTCCGCGAGGAGATGGACGCCATCGGCGCCCAGGAGGTCCTCCTGCCCGCGCTGCTGCCCCGCGAGCCGTACGAGACGAGCGGCCGCTGGGACGAGTACGGCGATCTGCTCTTCCGGATCAAGGACCGCAAGGGCGCGGACTACCTCCTGGGCCCGACCCACGAGGAGATCTTCACCCTGACGGTCAAGGACCAGTGCACGTCCTACAAGGACCTGCCGGTCATGCTCTACCAGATCCAGACCAAGTACCGGGACGAGGCCCGCCCCCGCTCGGGTGTGCTGCGCGGGCGCGAGTTCCTGATGAAGGACTCGTACTCCTTCGACACCACCGACGAGGGCCTCGCCGAGTCCTACCGGCTGCACCGTGAGGCGTACCAGCGGATCTTCCAGCGCCTCGGCCTGGACTACCGCATCGTCTCCGCGGTCTCCGGCGCGATGGGCGGCTCGGCCTCCGAGGAGTTCCTGGCCCCGGCGGCGGCCGGCGAGGACACCTTCGTCGACTGCCCGAACTGCGACTACGCCGCGAACACCGAGGCGGTCACGGTGACCGTGCCGCCCGTCGAGGGCGCCGGGCACGGCCCCCTCGAGGAGCTGGACACCCCCGACACCCCCACCATCGAGAGCCTCGCCGAGTACCTCGGCGTCCCGGCCTCCGCCACCCTGAAGAACCTCCTGGTCAAGGTCGACGGCGAGATCACCGCGGTGGGCGTCCCCGGCGACCGCGAGGTGGATCTGGGCAAGCTGGGCGAGCACCTCGCCCCCGCCGTCGTCGAGCTCGTCACGGCCGAGGACTTCGAGGGCCGCCCCGAGCTGGTGCGCGGCTACGTCGGCCCGCAGGGCCTGGCGGGCAAGTCCTTCCGCTACATCGCCGACCCGCGCGTCGCCCCCGGCACCGCCTGGGTGACCGGCGCCAACAAGCCCGACACCCACGCGCGCAACGTGGTCTGCGGCCGTGACTTCGAGGTCGACGAGTACCTGGACGTCGTCGTGGTCGAGCCGGGCGACCCCTGCCCCCGCTGCGGTGCGGGTATCGAGCTGGACCGGGCGATCGAGATCGGCCACATCTTCCAGCTCGGCCGCAAGTACGCCGACGCCTTCCAGCTCGATGTGCTCGGCCAGAACGGCAAGCCGGCCCGGGTCACGATGGGCTCGTACGGCATCGGCGTCTCCCGCGCCGTCGCCGCCCTCGCCGAGCAGACCCACGACGAGTCCGGCCTCTGCTGGCCCCGCGAGGTCGCCCCGGCCGACGTCCACATCGTGGCGGCGGGCAAGGCCCTCCAGACCGAGATGGCCCTCGACCTCGCCGAGAAGCTGGGCACGGCGGGCCTGCGCGTGATGGTCGACGACCGCGCCGGCGTCTCCCCGGGTGTGAAGTTCACCGACGCCGAGCTGATCGGCGTGCCGACCATCCTGGTCGTGGGCCGCGGCGCGAAGGACGGCGTCGTCGAGCTGAAGGACCGCCGCACGGGCGAGCGCGAGGACCTCGCCATCGATGCGGCGGTCGCTCGTCTCACCACCACCGCCGCCTGACGACTGACGGCCCCGTCCCCCGGCTCTTGGGAGCCGGGGATGTCGGGTGCTGGGCGGTGTGGGTGGGTGCGGGTTTCGTCTCGCGCCTTCGGCGCAGTCGAGCAACGGGGGCAGGGGCGCCGGGGTGCGGCGCCGCCGCCGGGTGACGGGCCGGTGGGGCGTGGTGCCGGTGGCGGCTTCCGTGCTCAGGGGCCGGGGCCCCTCCGGAGTGCGGGCGACGGGGGTTCGGTATCCCCTGAAAAAATGCTTGATCTGGCGCAACTAATGCATCAAGCGATTTCCGAAGAGGGTGCCTCACCCCCTGCTGTCCGGCCTCGGCTCCCGCCCTGGGCCAACGGAAGCCGCCACCGGCCCGTCGGACGGCGACGCGACCCGCGCCCCCACCCTCTGCCCCGCCGCTCAAGTGCGCCGAAGGCGCGCGACGAAACCCGCACCCAGCCACGCCGCCCAACCCGCTACAGCCAGCCCGCGAACTCCAGCAGCAGCTCCGCGCGGCGGCGGTCGCCGGCGGCGGCCTGGCGCAGGCCCGTCACGACGGCGCGGTAGAGGGACCAGCCCCGCAGCCGGTCGCGGTCGACGTCCAGGGAATCCGCCAGCTTGGCGACCCGGCGGCGCGCGGCCGCGGCCGGGCCGGGGCCCGCGGCCAGGTCCTCGCAGCGGTCGAGCACCAGCCGCGCCAGGTCGTAGGCGCGTTCGCCCACGACCGGCGCCGGACCCACCGCCAGCCAGGGCGCGCGCTCCCCGGCCAGCACCTTCCCCTGCCGGAAGTCGCCGTGCAGCAGCACCTCCTCGGGCGGCTCGGCGGGCAGCGCCTCCCGCAGCTCCAGCGCCTCGTCGGTCAGCGGACGGGCGTCCGCCGCCCAGTCCCCGGCACTGAGCACCCGCAGGATCTCGCGCTCCTCCTCGGTACGCCCGGTGACCGACGCGAAGGGATGCCCCTCGGGCGGCGGCACCCACAGCCGCCGCACCGTGCCCGCCGCCTCCAGCAGCGCCTTCGGCTCGGGCAGCGAGCGCAGTGACACCGCGTCGTGCAGCCGCTCGATCAGCAGCGCACCGGTGTCCGGGTCGGCGCGCAGCAGTTGGGCCGCGCCCCAGCCGTTCCAGTGCGCGAGGGCGGCCCGCTCACGGTCCGCGTCCGGGCCGGGGACCGGGAACTTCAGCGCCGCCGGGGTGCCGTCCGCCTGCCGTACGAGCGCGACGAGCCCGCGCCGCCCTCCGGGTGCCGCCACCCGTTCCAGGGTCAGCTCCCACGCCGCCAGCTGCCGCTCGGCCGTCGCGGGGAGGCCGTCCAGCCAGCTCCGCACGGCGCTGGCGGGGTCGTCGCCCAGCGCGTCCAGAAGCCGCTTCGGCACGGGGACGCGGTCCGTATCGCGGCCGCCGGGCTGTGGTGCCGATGCCATTCCTGAGCCGTCCCCTCCACCATCAATGACGTCACACCCCGTCCGACCCACCGCTCGGCGACGCCGACGGAGTGGCCGGTGTGGCGCGTTCGGTGAGCCCAGGGAAGGCTACGCCGCCGCCCCGCCAGCGCACCGCCCGGACCGCCGCCTCCCGCAGTGCGCCCGCCGCCTGGCGGCGCAGGGAACCGGTCGAGGCCCGTACGAGGTCGGCGTAGACGGCGGCGACCCGGTTCTCCAGCTCGGCCGCGAGCCGCACCGCGGCGGGCGCGTCCGGCACCGCGAAGGGCAGGGCGTAGGCGGGCGCCGCGCTCGTGGGGCGGCCGCCGAGGTCGCGCACGGTGCGGGCGAGGTCGTCCCGGCGCGCGCGGTGCGCGGCGTAGCCCTCGCGCGCCTCCGCGAGCCGGTCGTCGCCGATCCGCCCGCCGACGACGCCGTAGCCGTACACCGCGGCGTGCTCGGCGGCGAGCGCCGCCTGCGCGGCCCTGAGCGCCGCGGCGCGTTCGCCGACGGCCGGGCGGTCTGCTCGAGCGGCCATGTCAGTACCCCTTCCCGGTGGTCCCGAGCGTGATCACGAGTCCGTGTCGCGCTGCGTGAGGAGATACACGTGGGCGGCGCCGCAGGCCGCCACGGAGGCCAGCAGCCGGGCCAGTTCGGGCGGCGCGGTGGCGAGCGCGGCGGTGCGGGTGTCGGCGGTCCGGCGCTCGGCCTGGGCCAGGGCGGCGAGGGCCTGCTTCTCGTCCCCGGGGACCTTCGGCACCCGCCGCCCGCCCGCCGAGGGCGAGCGCGAGACGGTCGCGGACGGGGAGGGTGACCGGCCCTTGGCGGTGAAGACCGCGACGTGCCGGGCCGTCTCCTCCCGCAGCGGCGCCAGCCGCTCCGCCAGGGCGGGATGCGCGTCCACGGTCGCGTCGTAGCGCGCGAGGAGCGCGGTGGAGTCGCGCGCGCCCCGCGCCCGCAGCAGCGCGACATCCGCCCCGCCCGCCTCGCGCCGGGACCCGGAGTCGTCGGAGCAGCCGCTCAGCAGCGCGACGGCCCCCAGCGCTCCGCCGCCCAGCAGCAGACTCCGCCGCCGGGGCACCGGCGGGGCGTCGCAGGCCGAAGGGGCGTCGCACGCCGAGGACACGGCGGACGCGGCGGACGTGGCGGGCGTAGTGGACGCGGCGGACGCGGCGGACGGAGCGGACTCGGCGGCGGCCGCGGACGGCGCGTCAGACGCGGATGTGGCACGGGGCGGGGGAGTGGTGATCGACACGTTCCTCTTTCCGGGCTGCGGCCGCTCCCGGCCGCCGGTAGTGATCACAGCAGGCGAGCGTACCCGCGCCGAGGCCGTCTGCCCGGCAGCGGCCACCGAATCGTCAGCCCGCCGCCGGAACAGATAGGCTTTGACCTGACACGCGACCTTCCCACAACAGCACACGCGGCCGAGGAGTCACCCGGATGAGCACCACCCAGAGCGAGAGGCTGCGCGGACTGCTGGAACCGCTCGTCAGCGCGCGGGACCTGGATCTGGAAGAGGTCGAGGTGACACCGGCCGGGCGGCGGCGTGTGCTGAGAGTGGTCGTGGACTCCGACGACGGCGTCCAGCTGGACACGTGTGCGGAGCTGAGCCGGGACATCTCCAAGACCCTCGACGACACGGACGCCATGGGCCAGACCCCGTACGTCCTCGAGGTCACCTCTCCCGGCGCCGAGCGCCCCCTGACCGAACCGCGCCACTACCGCCGTGCCACCGGCCGCCTCATGAGAGCGCGCCTCGCCGACGGCGGCGAGCTGGTCGCCCGGATCGTCTCGGTGGACGACGAGGGCCTCGATCTGGAGGTCCCCGGTGTGAAGGGGCGCAAGCCCACCGCCAGGCGGCTGGCCTTCGAGGAGATCTCCAAGGCCCGGGTGGAGATCGAGTTCAACCGCAAGCCCGCGGACAAGGCCGCGGGCGAGGACGACGAGAGCAAGGAGGAGGCGTAGCCGTGGACATCGACATGAGTGCCCTGCGGGGTCTGGTGCGAGAGAAGGAGATCTCCTTCGACCTGCTGGTCGAGGCGATCGAATCGGCCCTCCTCATCGCCTACCACCGCACCGAGGGAAGCCGTCGCCGGGCCCGCGTGGAGCTCAACCGGGACACCGGCCATGTGACCGTATGGGCCCGCGAGGACGCCGAGGACCTGGCGGAGGGGCAGGAGCCCCGGGAGTTCGACGACACCCCGTCCGGTTTCGGCCGGATCGCCGCCATGACCGCGAAGCAGGTCATCCTGCAGCGGCTGCGGGACGCCGAGGAGGAGATCACCTTCGGCGAGTACGCGGGGCGGGAGGGCGATGTCGTCGCCGGCGTCGTCCAGCAGGGCAAGGACCCCAAGAACGTGCTGGTGGACATCGGCCGTCTCGAGGCGATCCTGCCGGTGCAGGAGCAGGTCCCGGGGGAGGACTACGCCCATGGCACCCGGCTTCGTACGTATGTCGTACGAGTCGTCAAGGGCGTGCGCGGACCGTCGGTGACCCTTTCGCGTACGCATCCCAATCTGGTCAAGAAGCTCTTCGCGCTCGAGGTGCCGGAGATCGCGGACGGCTCGGTGGAGATCGCGGCGATCGCCCGTGAGGCGGGCCACCGCACCAAGATCGCGGTCCGGTCCACCCGTCCGGGGCTGAACGCCAAGGGCGCGTGCATCGGCCCGATGGGCGGACGGGTGCGCAGTGTGATGGCCGAGCTGCACGGCGAGAAGATCGACATCGTCGACTGGTCGGACGACCCCGCTGAGCTCGTGGCGAACGCGCTGTCACCCGCACGGGTGAGCAAGGTCGAGGTGGTCGATCTGGCGGCCCGCTCGGCCCGGGTCACCGTGCCGGACTACCAGCTGTCCCTCGCCATCGGCAAGGAGGGGCAGAACGCCCGGCTGGCGGCGCGGCTGACCGGCTGGCGGATCGACATCCGGCCGGACACCGAGCAGGCGGGTGATCAAGGCTGATTCAAGCCGGATCCGCCGGGATCCGGGCCAAAACGAGTGACGATTCGATCACTCCCCCCAAGGGGTGAGGTCGGCGCGGGGAGGTAGACTTAAGCAGTGTCTGGCCGCACGCACGATGGTGCCTGCCCTGAGAGAACCTGTGTGGGATGCCGGGATCGGGCGGCCAAGAACGATCTGCTGCGCATCGTGCTGGTCGAGGGTGTTTGTGTCCCCGACCGGCGCGGTACGCTCCCCGGTCGGGGTGCTTATGTTCACCCCACACGGGTCTGCCTTGACCTGGCGGTTCGCCGCCGGGCCTTTTCCCGGGCCTTCAGGGGGCCGGGAGCGCTCGACACCACGGCGCTCCGCCGGTTTGTCGAGCAGGGTGAACAGGCGACACCCTGAGTAGTTGGAAGAACGGCACGGGCCACCGTGCGGTCAGGTACCTCGCGAGTCGGAAGTAGGTCGAGATTGCGATGAGCACTCGATGAGTACGCGATGAGTACGCCCATGAAGTAGCGACGGTCCGGCGACAACCCGGACCTAAAAGGAGCGAAGTGGCTAAGGTCCGGGTATACGAACTCGCCAAGGAGTTCGGAGTTGAGAGCAAGGTCGTCATGGCCAAGCTCCAGGAACTCGGTGAATTTGTACGTTCGGCGTCCTCGACGATCGAGGCGCCGGTTGTGCGCAAGTTGACTGACGCTTTCCAGGGTGGCAACGGCTCCGGCCGCGCCTCCGGTAAGCCCTCGGCGCCGCGCAAGGCGACGCCCAAGCCGCCGACCCCCGGTCCGGCGGCGGCGGCCCGTCCGGCCGCCCCCAAGCC
>NZ_JAEEAP010000365.1 GCF_016103465.1 Streptomyces sabulosicollis | reverse complement strand
CATCCACGCCACCACCATCAGCCTGAACAGAACGCACGTACTCCAGCAGCCGACCGGCCTGAGCCGCCAACGCCCCCGCACTACGCCCCGACACCACCCACGGCACCACCCCAGGTGTCACCACGAGCGCCACATCCCCACCAACAGATTCCTCCGCCGGCGCTTCCTCAAGAATGACGTGCGCATTGGTCCCGGACACCCCGAAGGAAGACACACCAGCCCGCCGCACCCGCTCCCCACGCGGCCAAGCAACCGCCTCAGTCAGCAGCTCCACCGCACCCGCATCCCAGTCCACATGCGACGACGGCCGATCCACATACAACGTCTGCGGCAGCACCTCGCGATTCAGGGCCATGACCATCTTGATCACACCACCCACACCCGCGGCCGACTGCGTGTGACCGATGTTGGACTTCAACGACCCCAACAGCAGCGGACGACCGTCCTCCCGGCCCTGCCCATACGTGGCCAGCAGGGCCTGGGCCTCGATCGGGTCACCGAGGGTCGTGCCGGTCCCATGGCCCTCGACGGCGTCCACATCCGCGGTCGTCAGCCTCGCGTTGACCAGCGCCTGCCGGATCACCCGCTCCTGCGACGGACCGTTCGGCGCCGTCAACCCATTCGACGCACCATCCTGATTCACCGCCGAACCACGCACCACCGCCAACACCCGATGCCCACGCGCCCGCGCATCCGACAACCGCTCCAGCAACAGCACACCCACGCCCTCGCCGAACCCGGTCCCATCCGCCGCGTCAGCGAACGCCTTGCAGCGCCCGTCCACGGCCATGCCGCGCTGCCGGGAGAACTCCAGGAAGAGACCCGGGGCCGACATCACCGCTACGCCACCGGCCAGGGCCATCGAGCACTCACCACGGCGCAGCGCAGCGCTGGCCTGGTGCAAGGCAACCAACGACGACGAACACGCCGTGTCCATCGAAACCGCCGGGCCCTCAAGACCGAGTACATAGGCCACCCGGCCGGAGGCGACACTCTGCCGACTGCCGTTGAGCAGGTACCCCTCGAGCTCACCCGGGAAGGAGCTCAGGCGCGAGGCGTAGTCGTTGTAAATGACCCCGAAGAAGACCCCGGTCGGGGTACCGCGCAGGTCAAGCGGGTTGATCCCCGCGGTCTCGATCGCTTCCCATGACGTCTCCAGCAGCAGCCGCTGCTGCGGGTCCACCGCCAGCGCCTCACGCGGCGACATCCCGAAGAACTCCGCGTCGAAGTCCGCGGCATCGTGCAAGAACCCGCCCTTTCGCACATACGAGGTGCCCGCATGCGCCGGATCCGGGTCGAACATGTTCTCCAGGTCCCAGCCGCGGTCGGTGGGGAAGTCCGAGATGGTGTTCCGGCCGTTCGCCACCACATCCCACAGCTCCTCGGGGGAGCTCACCCCGCCGGGGTAGCGGCAGGCCAGGCCCACGATGGCGATCGGGTCGTCGGCATCGCGCCGGTCGTCGTCCTCCGTCGCACCGGCGAGGGCGCGGGAGACGTCAGGGACGTCGCCCACGATCCGAGACCTCAGATAGCGCGCCAGCGCTGCCGGGTTCGGATAGTCGAAAAGAGCCGTCGACGGGAGGCGGACTCCTGAACGTTCGGTCAGGTTGCTGATCAGCTGCTGACGCTTCTCCCGGTAGACGCCGAGGGAGCGGAAGGAAGACTGCTCGGCGATGTCTTCCGGGCTGCGTGAGCCCAGCACCTGAGCGATCTCTTCACGTACCAGGGCGAGCACGATCTCGAACTGCCGCTTTTCGGACGCGTCAGAGAGTCGATCGCGCAGCTCAGCATCCGTGAGTACTCGCCTATCCCGCACAGCAAACCCTTCCAACGCCAACGGAACTACGCCATGTCAGATGTGGACAGCCAGCCGGAAAGCGGGCTCTCAAGGGGCTCTCAAGGGGTCGTGCTAAAGGGCCGAACCGTCATGACCGCGGAGGCCACAATTCGTTCACCGCGGGCAGGCCGAATAGCCCTGGACGGCCGGATCAACTGGCACCGGCCTCTGGTCTCCGACCTCCGACCTTCAGCCTTCAGCCTTCAGCCTTCAGCCTCAATCAGGTACCAGATCCATCGACTTCATTCACTATGAGATGCGCTCGGCGACGAAACGGGCGACATCGGGCAACTGCTCCGTGAGGTAGAAGTGGCCACCCGGGAAGACCATCAGCTCGAAATCCCCGGTGGTGTGCTTTCCCCAGTCCTCCGCCTCATCGGAGGTCACCCGCTCATCGGTAACACCGATAACGGTGGAGATGGGACAGGTGACCCTGGTGTCCGGAGAGACCGCATAGCCTTCGATCGCCTTGTAGTCGCTGCGGATGGCGGGCAGGATGACGCGAAGGGCGTCCTCGTCGGCAAAGATCTCGGAGTTCGGGCCGTTCAGCGCCTTCAGGTCCGCTATGAGCTGGGCGTCGTCCGTCCGCAGTTTCTCGTCACGGCGCCGTGAGGGCGCGGGCCGGGCCGATGCGAACAGCCGTCGCGGGCTGATCCCGTCCTTCTCCTCGAGGCGTCGCGTCACCTCGAATGCCAGCACCGCGCCCATGCTGTGCCCGAAGAAGGCCAGTGGACGATCGTCGAGGGCCCGCACATCCTCGAAGATGAGATCGGCCATTTCCTCGATGCTGTCTATACACGCATCCCTGTGGCGGTCCTGCCGTCCCGGATACTGAACGGCCAGGACTTCCGCCGACACGTCCAGCCCTCTTGCGAAGGGGAAGAAGAAAGTGGCGGCGCCACCCGCGTGAGGAAAGCAGATCAGTCGGATGTCTTGAGGAGACTCGCCTCTCCGAAAGCGGCGAAGCCATCGCCCAGGGCGTACCTCGGCTGCACCCACGTGTTCCATCCCCTTCAATGACCGGTTCCGGCGACCGCACGGTGGTACCCGATGCCAGTAGCCGAAAGGGCTCGGATGAACGGATCCACCCCCCGCTTCACAGCCTCCGCCCAAAAACATTTTCGACGCTACAAGCCATCCGCCGACCAGAGAAAGGGTCATCTCTGCACAGGCCATCTGGTGGCCATGGCACGGATGCACAGGTGTGTGCTGTGCGGACGGTCGTGACCAGCGGACACGGCCATGCGGACGCGGTGCCGCGCGTATCGGGCCGCTGCCCGGGCGCCGACCCCGCCGTGCCGTGCGGCGCGCCCACCCCGCCGTACGGCTCCTGGCCCGGATAGGCCGGATTCAGCGGTTTTCCCGGCGTATGACGCCCCAGGGACGATGGCAGGAGAGTGCCATTTGGCTTGTGCATGCGTTGCCGCGGCCGGACACACGGCAGCATGGAGGGGCCCGTTGAGTGAACGGCGCGCCCGCGTACCGCTACGGGGCTGTCATGGACCGACCTTCTCTCTTTGGTAAAGCGCCCATCCAGGGCATCAGGGCGTCGACGACCCACCTGCTGCAATGGAGAGCACTGGGAGCGCTGTGGAGCACTGGGAAGTGCTGGGAAGCGCTTCGGAGCACTGGGAAGCAGCGGGGGACAGAGCGGCATTGAGCAGGAAAGAAGCGCCATGAAGGTGTGGATCGACCAGAGCAGATGCCTCAACAGCAGACAGTGCGAGGAAACCGCACCGCGCGTGTTCTCGATCGCGGACGACAGTCTCGCCTATGTGCGCCAGAACGGCCGCATGCTGGACCAGCCGGGCGGCGAGGCATGTCAGGCGAATGTCCCCGATGAGGACCAGGACGCTGTCGAGACGGCGGCCTACGAGTGCCCGGGGCAGTGCATCCACGTCATCGAGCAACCGTAGACAGACCCGCGTCAAGAGAGCCCGTGCCGAATAGGAGACCACCGCATGTCTGCCGCCGAGAGCACCGATGAGAGCGTTCCGCGCCTGCCCTTCGACCAGCCCGGCCTGATGGAGCTGCCGCCCCGGTTCGCCGAGCTGCGGGAGAACGACCCCATCGTCAAGGTCCTCACGCCCGTCGGCGATCCGGCGTGGCTGGTCACCCGGCATGAGGATGTGAAGAAGCTCATCTCCGACGCGCGATTGGGCCGCTCGCACTTCGATCCACCGAACGCGCCGCGCTACAGCGCGGCGGTCATTCTCGGCGGCCCGCGGGGCGAGTACGAGACCGAGGTCATCGACCACACCAAGGCACGGCAGGTGCTGATTCCGTCCTTCAGCGCCCAGCGGATGCGCTCCCTGCGGCCGCGGATCCAGCGGACGGTGGACGAGCTGCTGAGCCGGTTCCAGGAACTGCCACAGCCGGCCGACTTCCACCAGGAGATAGCGAAGCGGCTTCCCGTATTTGTCATCAGCGAACTGCTCGGCATCCCCTTCGCCGACCGTGAGCAGCTCGGGACCTGGTCACAGGGCACCTTCCACACCAGCGACCAGCAGGTCGCCGTCACGGCCATGCTGGAAATGCGTGAGTACATCGCGAAGTTCATCGAGCTCAAACGCGCCGAACCGGCGGATGACGTCATCACCGACCTGGTCCTCAAGCAGCAGGAGACGGGATTCCCGCCGGACGACGCCATTCAGACATACGTGTCGACGCTGATCATCGCCGGTTTCGAGACCAGTGTGTCCTTCACCGACTACGGCACCCTGCTGTTCCTGCGCTATCCGGATCAGCGCGCGCTGCTGGAGGCGGATCCCGGGCTGGCTCCCCGTGCCGTGGAAGAGATCCTGCGGTTCGCGCCCGCCTCGGATGCCTGCATCACCAGGTACGCGCGGACCGATTTCGAATACAAGGGGACACGGATCTCCGAGGGAGATCTGATCGCGCTGAGCCCGCAGACGGCCAACCGTGACCCCCGCGTCTTCCGGGAGCCGGAGCGTTTCGACATCACGCGGAACGAGAACCCGCATATGACGCTCGCCTACGGCCTCCACTACTGCATCGGCGCCCCGCTGGTCCGCGTCATGCTGGACGTGCTGTACCAGACGCTGTTCACCCGTCTCCCCGGGCTGCGACTCGCGGTGCCGATCGACGAGCTGGTGTCCAGGAACAACGTGCTGACGGGAGGGCTCACCTCACTGCCCGTGACCTGGTGACCGACGCGCGCGGAGCCTGAACAGGCGCCCCGACGAGAGCCCGTCCGCGGGCGCGACCGGGGCGCCTTCTTCATGCAGCCAGGCCGCCGTGCCGCCGTTCCGCCCTCTCGCCCTCTCGCCCTCTCGCCCTCTCGCCCTGTCACCGTGCCGCCAGGCCGCCGCGCCGGGCGTACGGCGCCGCCCAACCGCGCCGGGCGTACGCGTACCGCGCCGCGAGAGCACCGATCCCTGATCATCCACGCATCCACGGGCATACCTGGCCGGTGGCAGGACAGTGCCACTCGGATCTTGAGACGGCGCCGAGGCGGCGCGGGACGGCAGAATGATGTCGGGGCTGCGTTAACGGGGAGGTTGCTGCGGTGTGCAGTGCCAGTAATGAAGTCTCATCAGAGATGAAGGCGGCCCTTTTCCGCCACAGCCAGGGACCAGTGGCTGTCGGGTGGTCCTTACGGAAGTGCGTCGGCGCGGCTTTCGACCTCATGTCGGCCATGCCGCCGTCCACCTGTCCAGCAGGGGCGGCGTCCCCGCATTCTCCGGCCTGAGCAGCGTTTTCGGCGCGACGTCCGCCGCGCACCTCATCATGCGTGTGCGCTCTCCCACCACTGCTGCGGCGCATCACTTCTTGTTGCGGCGCAGCACCTTTCATGGACCATTGAATATCTTCGTCACGGGGGCATCAGTGCCAAGTTTGGGTTCACTATGCGAAAAACCGGCCTTAGGGCTGCATTTCCTTGATGCGGCCGACCGCAACTCCTACCGGGCCCGTACCGTGCTGGGTGTCTGGCTGTCCGATCCGGAGTCGGAGAGGAACATTCGGCTCCTGAACACCGGGCTGCGCGATCTGCTGGTGATCGTGGCGCCTGATCAGCCGTGGCTGACCGATCCGGCCGCCGCCGAGCACCGGATCCGCATCCTGGCACGCAGTGGGGCGGCGGGACTCGCGATCATGCGCACCACTCCGCAGGACGTGTCCGAGGCCGTACTGATGAAGGCCAGGAAACACGGTGTGCCGCTGCTCGTCGGCAGCGAGGAACTGTGCGGATCGGAGGTCGCGCAGGTTGTCAGCCGTGAGCGACTGCGGGAGTACGAGGACCGCGCTCAGCAGCTGGAGGAGATGCTGGACCAGATTCGGCGGCCGGGGAGGCAGCGGCACCACCGGCTGCAGACCCTGCTCGACCGGCTGGCCAGGGCGGTGGAGGGGTCGGTGCGCCTGGTCGATCCGCACAAGACCGTGCTGACCTCCGAACTGAGCGCGGGGGGCCCGCTGGTCGAGCCGCCGGCCGCCATGGTGGAACGCATCGTGGGCGGGGGCGTGGGGGCCGCTTCCATCAACCACGGGAAGCACAGCGTGCGGCTCTACTCGATCGGCTATCACCCACCCCACATGGTTCTCATCGTGGTGCGCGACCAGGACTTCAACGAGTCCACCGAGAAGATCATCGCGCGCTCCACCGTGCTGTTGAGCCTGTTGATACGCGCGGAGGAGATGGACAGCGACCAGTACCGGCTGCAGCAGACCATGAGCTCGATGCGGGCCGCGGTGCTCCATCTGGCGCTGAACGGCCTCACTCAACTCGCCCAGGAGATCGGCCAGTCCCTGTACCCCGGGCTGTTCTCCGCCGATGAGGTACGGGTGCACCTCATCACCTGTGGTGAGCGGGAGCTGAACGCCACCGCCTCCAAGCTGGAGAACGCACTGCGGCAGCAGGCCCTGGTCGTGCGTTCGCCGTTCCGTTCCGATCAGCTCTTCGTCATCACGCCCGAGTGGCCGTCCTCGTCCTCCCCCGCCGAGGACCGCGGGACGAGTGTCGCCCAGCGGCTGCACGACCTGGTGGCCGACGTCCCAGGGCTACGGATGGGCGCCAGCCACCCCAAACCGCTGGCGAACCTCGAAGAGGCACACCGAGAGGCACACCGGGCCCTCACCATGGCGGGGAACAGCCAGGAGAAGCTGGTGACGGCGGCCCGGGAAGAACCCGGTCTGTCCTTCTTCCTCGACCCGAGCGCCGGCCAGACGTGGGGAGAGGCTTTCCTCCGCCCGCTCGACGCACTCGCCCCCGCCGCGCGGGAGAGCATTCTGCGCACGATCGATCTTTCGTTGCGGTTCTCCCGTCTCGATGTGGCGAAGGCCACCGGCTCCCATCGCAACACGGTGGCGGCGCGCATCGCGAAGGTCAGCGAGCTCCTCGCGCTGGACCTCAACCGCCTGCCCGACCGGGCCGTGCTCAGCCTCGCGCTGGAGCTCCGGGCCCTGCCTCCCCATACGCCCCACACGGGGAACGCGGTGTCCGGTGAGCGGAGCCTCGGCGAGCTGCTGGCGGACGACGGGGCCCAGGAATGGGCCAGGATCTACCTCGGACGTCTCGACGCGGATCGCAGAGAGCTACGGCGGACACTGGCGGCGTGGGTGGCCAGCGGCGGCAATGTGGAGCAGACCGCGCAGAAGGTCGGCGTCCACTTGAAGACGGTCCGCAACCATCTCCGCGCGGCCGAGAGCCTGCTCAACTGCCGTCTCCTGGGAACTCCCGGGCATACGCATGACCTGGTGCTGGCCATGCACGCCCTGGGGGTCGCCCGGGTCCTGCCCGACCATCTGGTACGGTCCCCTGCCCGCCGTCTGCGAGCGGCCTGACCTGCGCCTTCACTCCCGTGCTCCGCGTGTTCCCCGTGCTCCACGGGCTTCACTGGGCCCACCGGCTCCGCGGGGTCCGACATCGTGAGCGACGACGGTGCCGATCTCGTTCGCCGCCGCGGTGTCGAGCATTTCCGAGTGGGTGCAGTCGATGTCGACGATCCTGATGTCCCCTTCCACATACGGTCGCCAATCCTGGGGGTCGCCCGTCCTCGCGTCGCTCTCCGGTATCACCGCCCGCACGACGATGATGTCGCCTTTGAGGACAGGAGGGGTGTGGCGCGCCATCATGTCGAGGTTCGTCTGGTAGGCCCGGTAGATGCCGTCCACGTGTTCTTCGCTGACCTCGGTCCCGGAGGGAGGCGGCCGCCACAGCTCGTCGTCCGCCACCGGGTCGTACTGGTTCCGGGCGACCCGCAGCAGATCCTCGACCACTTCCCTGCGGGACGGGCACCAGGCCGGTTCGGTGCTCTGCCCCTTGAGGGGGTACGCGTCCAGGAGGAACAGCCGATCGACCCGTTCACCCATGGCCTCGAGGCGGGCAGCCATGGCGTGTGCCACCAGTCCGCCGAAGGACCAGCCCAGGAGGTTGTACGGCCCCGAGGGCTGGACCGACCTCATCGTGGCCACGTAGTCGTCCGCCATCTCCTCGATGCTCGCCGCCGCCTCCCGCGACACATCGAGGCCACGAGCCTGAAGGGCGTAGAGGGAGAAGCTCCCGGCCGCGTGCCCGGCCAGCGCCTGGTAGGCCCAACCGATGCCACTCGCCGGATGCACACAGAACAGCTTGGGTGCGTCCGGTTCGGTCCTGATGGCCAGGACCGCGTCGAAGTCGTCTGAACTCTCCCCGTCGTCCAGGAGACGAGCGAGCCGAGCCGGGGACGGGGCCTGGAACAGGGCCTGCATGCCCAAACGGGCGCCGGTCTCCGCGCGCAACCGGCCCATCAAGCGCATGGCGAGCAGCGAATGGCCGCCCAGCGCGAAGAAGTCGGCGTCGGCGGGCACATCGGGCAGGCCCAGCACCTGGGCGAACAACCCGCACACCGCCTCCTCCATCGGAGTGGCCGCCGCACGGCCAGAAGCCGGAGTGTAATCAGGGGCAGGCAACGCCTTACGGTCCAGCTTCCCGTTCACCGTCAACGGCAACCGCTCCACCACCACAACAGCCGACGGCACCATATGCTCCGGCAACACACCCGCCACAAACTCCCGCAGCTCCATGCCCTCCGGACACAACCCAGACACCGGCACCACATACCCGGTCAACCGCCGATCACCGGGACGATCCTCACGAACCACAACCGCCGCCCGCACCACACCCGGATGCGACACCAACGACGCCTCCACCTCACCCAACTCAATCCGAAAACCCCGCACCTTCACCTGATCATCCACCCGGCCAACAAACTCCAGCCGCCCACCAACCCCCCGTCTCTTATCCACATC
>NZ_JAEEAP010000364.1 GCF_016103465.1 Streptomyces sabulosicollis | reverse complement strand
GGCCGACCGGCTAGGGTCGCGGGTATGGCACACCCAGCACTCGACCTGTCCCTGGACGCGGCCCGGCTCACCGCCCGGCTCGTCGACTTCCCCTCGGTCAGCGGTGAGGAGAAGGCCCTCGCCGACGCCGTGGAGCAGGCCCTGCGGGCCCTGCCCCATCTGACCGTGGACCGGGACGGGGACGCCGTCGTGGCCCGGACGAACCTGGGCCGGGACGAGCGGGTCGTGCTGGCGGGCCACCTGGACACCGTGCCGATCGCCGACAACGTGCCCTCCCGCCTCGACGACGACGGCGTGCTGTGGGGCTGCGGCACCTCCGACATGAAGTCCGGCGTCGCCGTACAGCTGCGCATGGCCGCCACCGTGCCCGCGCCCAACCGCGACCTCACCTTCGTCTTCTACGACCACGAGGAGGTCGCCGCCGAGCTCAACGGGCTGGGGCGGCTGGCCAGGAACCACCCCGAGTGGCTGGCCGGGGACTTCGCCGTGCTGCTGGAGCCCACCGACGGCAAGGTCGAGGGCGGCTGCCAGGGCACGCTGCGGGTACGGGTGAGCACCCAGGGGCGGCGCGCCCACTCCGCGCGCAGCTGGCTCGGCGAGAACGCCATCCACAAGGCCGCGCCGATCCTGGACCGGCTGGCCGGATACGTGCCCCGGCGGGC
Organism: Streptomyces sabulosicollis; assembly: GCF_016103465.1. GTDB lineage: Bacteria > Actinomycetota > Actinomycetes > Streptomycetales > Streptomycetaceae > Streptomyces > Streptomyces sabulosicollis. The sequence goes on along the minus strand of NZ_JAEEAP010000364.1, from coordinate 8,443 downwards.
GGAGATCGACGGGCTCACCTACCGCGAGGGCCTCAACGCCGTAACGATCGAGGGCGGCCACGCCACCAACGTCATCCCCGACTTCTGCACGGTGACGGTGAACTTCCGCTTCGCCCCCGACCGCTCCGAGGAGGAGGCGCTCGCCCACGTCCGCGAGGTCTTCTCCGGCTTCGAGGTCGAGCTCACCGACAGCGCGCCCGGCGCCCTGCCCGGTCTCGCCCACCCGTCGGCCGCCGCCCTCGTGGCGACGCTCGGGGTGGAAGTGGCCCCCAAGGACGCGTGGACCGATGTGGCCCGCTTCTCGGCGCTCGGCGTGCCCGCCGTCAACTACGGACCCGGCGATCCGAAGCTGGCCCACACCCGCGAGGAGCACGTGCCGGTCGCCGCCGTCCTGGAGGCCGAGGAGCGACTGCGGTCCTGGCTGACCCCCTAGGGCGCATCCGCCGTTCTTCCTCCTCCCCGCCCCTTCCCATGGTCCGCCCTGCGGCTCCCGGGGGGCCAGGGCCCAGGGGCGGAGCCCCTGGTAACGGGAAGGGGCGGGGAGGGGAAAGCATCGATATGCGGCTCCGGCGTGTCGTCCGGCGGGTACCCGTAGCGGCGCGGGCGGGCCGTTGCCCCTGTGTGATCAGCGGTTCGGTGGGTGAGCGTGGCCGGGATTTCGGCTGTACGCCCCCCGAGGGGCCTACCCTGAACGACAGATCTTTGACCAGATCTTGGTCTTGGCGAAGGGAGCACACAGTGGGCAACGCCGAAGAGGAGCGAGCGCTGCGGGAGCAGCGTCTGGGCCCGGTCGTGCGCCGCCGCCATCAGATGCGACCCGAGACGACCGACCAGCGGCTCCTGGACACCCAGGGAGCCACCCACTGGGTGCACGAGGACCCGTTCCGGGTGCTGCGCATCCAGTCGGAGTTCGTCGAGGGCTTCGGCACCCTGGCGGAGCTGGGCCGGGCGATCAGCGTGTTCGGCTCCGCCCGTACGCCCGAGGGGTCCCCCGAGTACGAGGCGGGGGTGCGGATCGGCCGGGCCCTCGCGGAGGCGGGCTTCGGGGTGATCACCGGCGGCGGCCCCGGCGCGATGGAGGCGGCCAACCGCGGTGCGAGCGAGGCGGGCGGGGTCTCGGTCGGCCTGGGCATCGAGCTGCCGTACGAGCAGGGCCTGAACCCGTACGTCGACATCGGGGTCAACTTCCGCTACTTCTTCGTGCGGAAAACGATGTTCGTGAAGTACGCCCAGGGGTTCGTGGTGCTTCCCGGCGGGCTCGGCACGCTCGACGAGTGCTTCGAGGCGCTCACCCTCGTCCAGACCAAGAAGGTCACCCGCTTCCCGATCGTCCTCTTCGGCAGCGCCTACTGGAAGGGCCTGGTCGACTGGCTCACCAACACCCTCATCGCGGAGGGCAAGGCGTCGCCGCACGATCTGGACCTGTTCCACCTGACCGATGACATCGACGAGGTGATCGACCTGGTGACCAAGGAGTCCGGCGCCTGAGCCCGCGCGCCTTTGCCTGGCCCGCGCGCCTTTGCCCGGCCCGCGCGCCTTTGCCCGGCCTGGCCGGTTCCCGGCCTGGCCGGTTCCCGGCCGGGAACCGGCCAGGCCGTTCCCGACGGGCTACGGCGGGCCCGGCTCAGGCCAGTCCCCGGCGGGCGACCGCCGGGGGCCGGTGGCCCGCGATGGACGACACCATGTCCAGCACCTGACGGGTCTCCGCCACCTCGTGCACCCGGTAGACCCGGGCGCCCAGCCAGGCCGACACGGCGGTCGTCGCGAGCGTGCCGATCAGCCGCTCCTTGACCGGGCGGTCCAGGCTCTCGCCGACGAAGTCCTTGTTGGACAGCGAGACCAGGACGGGCCAGCCGGTCTCCGTCAGCTCGTCCAGCCGGCGCGTCGCCTCCAGTGAGTGGCGGGTGTTCTTACCGAAGTCATGGCCCGGGTCGATCATGATCCCGTCGCGCCGCACCCCCAGCTCGACCGCGCGCTCGGCGAGCTCCAGGGTGACCCGGAGGATGTCCTCCACCACGTCGTCGTAGCCGATCCGGTGCGGGCGGGTGCGCGGCCGGGCCCCGCCCGCGTGGGTGCACACCAGCCCGGCGCCGTGCCGGGCGGCGACCTCGGCCAGCTTGGGGTCGACCCCGCCCCAGGCGTCGTTGAGCACATCCGCGCCCGCGGCGCAGACCGCCTCGCCGACCTCATGGCGCCAGGTGTCCACGCTGATCACCACGTCCGGATGGCGCCTGCGCACCTCGGCCACGAAGCCCACCGTGCGGCGCGCCTCCTCCTCGGCGCTCACCTCGGCGCCCGGACCGGCCTTGACGCCGCCGACGTCGATGATCGCGGCGCCGTCCGCGATCGCCTGCTCCACCCGGGCCAGGGCGGGCTCGTCGTGGAAGGTCGCACCCTGGTCGTAGAAGGAATCCGGCGTCCGGTTCACGATCGCCATGATCACCCGTTCGTTCTCGCCGAACTCACGTCGTCCCAGCCGCAGCATCCGAACCTTCCCTCACGTCTTCTTCCAGGTTGCGGGCAGCGACGATAACTGTCCGAGGGGCATGGCACGATCGGGGCAGACAGTTATCGAGGCCGACGGACACAGACTCAACCATGCATCTGACGGGGAGACGATCACCGTGTTCTTGTTCTTGCTGATCGCGCTGGTCGTTGTGGTCGGCGGGGTCACGCTCGCCGTCGTCGGCGGCGGTGACGGCCCGCTCACCGAGGCGCCCCCGGACCGGCTGGACGATCCGCTGCCCGCCGACCGGCCGCTGGCGCGCGCCGATGTGGAGGCGCTGCGGCTCCCCATGACCCTGCGGGGCTACCGGATGGCGGACGTCGACGATGTGCTGGGCCGCCTCGGCGCCGAGCTCGCCGAGCGCGACGCCCGGATCGCCGAGCTGGAGGCGGCGCTCGCCGGTCCGCGCCCGAAGCCGTTGGCGCCCTCCGGACCCGGTCCCGATCCGCTGTCGGCCACGGAGGGCGACCATGGCTTCGGGCCGAGCGGTCTCGAGGGCCCCGGCCCCGAGCGGCGCGGCTTCGAGGGCGGTTTCGAGGGCGGCTTCGGGAACAGGGGCTTCGACGGGAACGGCTTCGAGGGCCGTGGTGACGAAGGGCATGGCGCATGAGCGAGCAGGGTGTGGTTCCGGGGCCGGACGGTCTGCCGCGCTGTCCCTGGGGCCTGGAGGGCGAGACCATGGCCGACTACCGCGCCTACCACGACACGGAGTGGGGCCGCCCGGTCCACGGCGATGACGCGCTCTATGAGCGGATCTCCCTGGAGGCGTTCCAGTCCGGGCTGTCCTGGCTGACGATCCTGCGCCGCCGGGAGGGGTTCCGGGCCGCCTTCGCCGACTTCTCGATCAAGAAGGTCGCGGAGTTCACCGAGGCCGACGAGCAGCGGCTGCTCGCCGACCCCGGCATCATCCGCAACCGGGCCAAGATCGCCGCCACGATCGCCAACGCCCGCGCCGCGGCGGCGCTGGCCCCCGGTGAGCTGAGCGAGCTGATCTGGTCCCACGCCCCGGCGCCCGACGGCCGCCCCGTCCCGCGGACCTTCGCCGATGTCCCCGCGATCACCCCGGAGTCCACGGCCCTCAGCCGCGACCTCAAGAAGCACGGCTTCCGCTTTGTCGGCCCCACCACGGCCTACGCGCTGATGCAGGCATGCGGCCTGGTCAACGACCATCTGGCCGACTGCCACGTCCGCGACGCGGTCTGAGCGCCCCCGGCCGCGACATCCCCGTCGTCGACACCTCCGTCGTCGACAGCGCCGGTGTCCGGCAGGCGGCCGGGGCGCCGGCAGCGCGGCGACCGGGGCCCCGGCAGCCGCTGCGGAGGCGGTCGGCGGTCGCGGCGGGGCGGTCCGGTCAGCGGCCGGTGAACCTCGGCTTCTCCTTGTTCACGAACGCGTTCACCGCGATGGCGTGGTCGTCCGAGCTCCCCGCGCGGCGCTGCAGTTCGTCCTCCATGGCCAGGGCCTCGGTGAGGGTGTGGCCCGCGGCGAAGGCCAGGGACTCCTTGATCGCCGCATAGGCCGCGGTGGGGCCCTCGGCCAGCCGCCGGGCGACCGCCGCCGCCTCGGAGGCCAGTTCGTCGGCCGGGACCACCCGGTGGGCGATGCCCAGACCGAGCGCCTCCTGGGCGTCGACGGTGCGCGGGAAGAGCAGCAGATCCGCCGCCCGGCCGTAGCCGATCAGCCGCTGGAGGGTCCAGGAGACGCCCGAGTCGGCGGTCAGCGCGACCCCGGCGAAGGAGGTGTTGAAGGACGCGGTGTCGGCGACGATCCGGTAGTCGGCGGCGAAGGCGAAGCCCGCCCCGGCGCCCGCCGCGACGCCGTTGACCGCGGCGACCACGGGCTTCGGCATCCCGGCGATCGCGGTGACGATCGGGTTGTAGTGCAGCGCCACCGTGCTCATGGTCGAGCCCTCGCCGCTGCCGTCGCGGTCGGCGGCCAGCAGGCCGATGTGCTCCTTGAGGTCCTGGCCGACGCAGAAGGCGCGCGGCCCGGAGCCGGTGAGCAGCACGGCCCGCACCGCCGGGCTCTCCGCGGCCTCGAGCAGCGCGTCGCGCAGCGCCTCCTTGGTGTCGATGTTCAGGGCGTTCATCGCGTCGGGACGATTCAGCGTGATCGTCGCGAGACCCTCGGTGAGGTCGTAGAGCACGGTGTCGGCCATGGCGGTCCTCCGGGGGTGGGGCGAGGCGGTGGGCGGTCGGCTCGGGCTGCGGCCGCACCGGCGGGCCCGGGAGGGGACCCGCCGCGGCGGTCAGCGGACAGCATGCCGGAGATCATGACCGACCGACATGTGACCTGCGTCAAAGAACCGACCCTTCGTTCGGTGACGGCGGGCGTACGCTACCGCGATCGCCTCCCCGAATTGGGTGGTTTTGGGGGAGCGCCTCGCACAGGCGTTGCCGACCGATGTTGGTCATCGGGTCGTGCCATGCGGGATAATGAAGGGGAAGCAACGTGTTCGATGCCGGTGACACCTGGGTTGTCGGCTGCGATGAGCTGGTTTCAGGAAGGGGAACGAGCATGGCGGCCATGAAGCCGCGGACGGGCGACGGCCCGCTCGAGGTGACCAAGGAGGGGCGGGGCATCGTCATGCGCGTTCCGCTCGAAGGCGGCGGTCGGCTCGTCGTCGAGCTGACACCGGACGAGGCCGACGCCCTCGGCGACGCCCTGAAGAAGGTTGTCGGCTGACGGCTTGCGGCCCACCATCACCCGCGCGCTGCCCCGGCGGCCGGTACGTCAGGTACCGACCGCCGGGGCAGCGCTTGTACGGGGCACCGGGGGGAGTTCGGGGATCCAGCCCCGCCCGGCCGCGGAGATCGGCCCGGCCGCGCGGATTCAGCCCCGCTTGACCGCGCAGAGCAGGCCGTCGCCGACCGGCAGCAGGGACGACTGGAGCACGGTGGACTCCCGTACGGTCCGCAGCAGTTCGCGCACCCGCAGTACCTCCGTGGGCTGGGCGGCGGAGTCCACGGTCCGCCCGTTGGTGAAGACCCCCTCGAAGCAGACCAGCCCGCCGGGCCGCAGCAGACGCAACGATTCGGCGAGGTAGTCCAGGCACTCCAGCCGGTCGCCGTCGCAGAAGACCAGGTCGTATCCGCCGTCGGCCAGCCGCGGCAGGACGTCGAGGGCGCGGCCGGGGATGAAGCGCGCCCGGTTCCCGGTGAACCCGGCCGCGCGGAACGCCTGCCGGGCGAACTGCTGCATCTCCGGTTCGGTGTCCACGGTGGTCAGCACGCCGTCCGGGCGCATCCCGCGCAGCAGGTGGATCCCCGAGACGCCGGTTCCGGTGCCGATCTCGGCGACGACCTTGGCGTCGGCGGTGGCAGCGAGCAGCCGCAGCGCGGCGCCGGTGCCCGCCGACACCGAGCGCAGCCCTGCTTCCCGGGCCCGGTCGCGGGCCCAGTGCAGGGCTTCGTCCTCGGCGACGAACGCGTCGGCGAACGCCCAGCTCGTCTGCCGGTTGCCGGTAATGACCCTCTCCTGTCCCCGTAGTTGGCGCAACGGTGACTGTATCCGCTGCGCACGGGAACCCGCAGATGGGACCAGGCGTTGTAGAGGCCGGGGGGACCGTATGGATCACGACCAAATGCAGGTCAAAAATACTTATCCGGAGCTAACGGGCGAGGTGGATATGGTAGGGGCTCTACTGGACACCACCAGAGCCGACAGGGGAGGTGCGGCTGCGGCCGGTGACCGGAGAGTGCTGAGGCGCTTTCGCAGGTCAGCGGGCGAGCCGAAATCCGTGACCAACACCGCTGACCGTTCTCACCCCCGTAGCCCGAAGGGCACGGGAGGTGCGCCCCCCGCCGAGTCCGCCACCACCGCGACCTTCGCCACGGATGCGGACGCACCGGCGTGGACGCCTCCCACCTGGGAGGAGATCGTCAGCACCCACAGCGCACGGGTCTACCGCCTCGCCTACCGGCTCACCGGTAACCAGCACGACGCCGAGGATCTCACCCAGGAAGTGTTCGTCCGCGTCTTCCGCTCGCTGTCGACGTACACCCCGGGCACCTTCGAGGGCTGGCTGCACCGCATCACCACCAATCTCTTCCTCGACATGGTCCGCCGTCGGCAGCGCATCCGCTTCGACGCGCTCGGCGAGGACGCGGCGGAGCGGCTCCCCAGCCGCGAGCCCTCTCCCCAGCAGCACTTCAACGACACCCACTTCGACGCGGATGTGCAGCAGGCGCTGGACACCCTCGCCCCGGAGTTCCGCGCCGCCGTGGTGCTCTGTGACATCGAGGGGCTGTCGTACGAGGAGATCGCGGCCACCCTGGGTGTCAAGCTGGGCACCGTGCGCAGCCGCATCCACCGCGGCCGCTCGCATCTGCGCAAGGCGCTGCAGCACCGTGCCCCCGCGGCGCGGAGCGGACAGCAGCATGAGGTCGCCGCGGTGGCGCCGCGTGTCACGGCCCCCCGGCTGAGCGGGGAGGTCGGAATCGCGTGACCCGATCAGGCGGTCCGTCCCCCGCCGAGCAGCATCTCGGCGACCGCCTTGCGGCTCTGGTCGACGGTGAGCTCGGGCATGACGCGCGGGAGCGCGTCCTCGCCCATCTCGCCACCTGCTGCAAGTGCAAGGCGGAGGCCGATGCTCAGCGTCGGCTGAAAAACGTGTTCGCCCAGACGGCGCCCCCGGCACCGTCGGAGGGCTTTCTGGCCCGTCTGCAGGGCCTGCCCGCCACGGGCGGCGAGGACGGTATGGGTGGCTCCCCCTTCGGGGGCTCGGGCGTCTTCGGCCCGCGCGATCTGCGCGGCGGGTCGCGTGACGTGCGCGAGCTGCGCGATATGCGGGAGCCGGAGGAGAGACGGGAGCGGGCGTTCGCCTTCGTGCCCGCGATGCCCCCGGGCACCGCGATCGCACCGGCGGCGTCGGCCCGTGCCTCGCGCCAGCGCGGCTTCAGGATCCATGAGGTCGAGCGCCCCGCCCCGCGCCGCAGGTTCGCCTTCGCGGCGGCCGGAGCGGTCTCGCTCGCGGCGTTCGCGCTCGGCGCGGCCCTTCCGCTCGACGCGGCGGTCGACCCCCCGGGCAATTCGGCCGACGGCGCCGACACCGCGGTCTCCCCGGTGGGCGCCGACACCGCCGTGAACGCGGGCGTCCGGGAGCGCACCCGCCAGGAGGTGGGTCTGCTGGCCACCACGGACACCAGCACGGGCGCCCCGTCCCCGACGGCCACCCCGCACCCACCGTCCCTGCGCCAGCCCGTCGGGGCGGCGCTGAATCCGCTGATACAGCCGATTCTCTCGGTCACGGAGCTGCTCCGGACGTCGAACTCCACACCCCCGGCCCCCCGGCCGACCCAGATGGAGGTCCCGTCCGGGCCCGCGTCGGGCGGCACGCCGTACCTCGGGGTCAGCGCGCCCCCGAAGTAGCGCGGAAGGCGGCGCGACGGCGACCACGGCGCGAGGTCTCCGGCCGCCCGTGTCTTTGCCGATCATGACAAGGTCTTTTCGTCCGTCCTGCGCGAGCGCCGACGGACCTGATTGAATCGCCTCCGGGCAGCGCGACCCGGAGGCGACGACGTATGCCCCGGGACGGTGCGATGCTCCGGCCCGGGTGCTTAGGTCTTCCGGCCGGGGGCACCTCCCAGCGGTAGCTGGGGGAGGCTCGAGCGCCCCGGCGGGGGCACCTCCCAGCGGTAGCTGGCGGAGAACCGAGCCCTAGAAAAAGGGAGATCATGGACGAGCCGATGGCCAAGGCCCCCGGGCCCAAGCCGAAGTGGTGGAGCCGCCCGGCCGCCGCGGGACCCGGCGACCGGCCGAAGGACGCGGCGGAGGGCGCCGGGGAGCGCACGGAGGCGGCCGCCGCGCAGGTGGCGCCGGAGCCGGTGGACGCACCCGCGGAGGGTGCGGAGCCGGAGGGCCGGGCCCCCCGGCCGCTGCATGAGCCCGACCCGTACGGCACCCCGCCCTACGGCGACCCCGGGCCCTGGGCAGGGG
>NZ_JAEEAP010000363.1 GCF_016103465.1 Streptomyces sabulosicollis | reverse complement strand
GGGCCGCGGGGGCTGAACCGGCCGAGGACACCGCCGTCGCCGACCGGGTCGAGCTCCAGTCGCTGGGCACCGGGCGCCGTACCCGCGGGGTGCTCGCGGTCGGCACGGGCGCGCCACTGGGCACCGCCGAGCGCTACGCCGTGCACTCCGCGGTCGCGCTGCTGACCCTGACCACCGAGCGTTCCCGCGCCCTGCAGGAGGCCGAGCAGCGGCTCGGCGCCGCCGTGCTGCGGATGCTGCTCGCGGGCGAGCCCGACCATGCGCGGGCGGTCGCCGGGCGGCTGTACGGCGGGCTGCTCGACGCGCCGTTCCGGATGCTGGTCGCGGAGGTGCCGTCCGGTGGCGCGGCCCAGCAGGCCGCCGTGGTGTCCTCCGCCGCGGACGGGGTGCCTGCGGAGCCCGCCACGGAAGCCGCCACCACGAGCACGAGAACGGGCGCGAGCACGAGAACGGGCGCGAGCACGAGCACGGGTACGGGCATGGACACGAGCAGGGGTACGGGCATGGGCACGGCCGCCGGTGAGGCCGAGGCGGCCGACCCCCTCGCCACGCTCATCGACACCATGGAGGCGGCCGCGGCCCGCACCGGCGAGTCGGTGCTGGCCGTGCCCGACGGTGAGCGGCTCATCGTGCTGGCCCCCGACGGCGGGGCGGCGGTCGCGGCATGCGCCGAACACGCCCGGGCCGTCGAGGCCCGCCGGGGTACGAAAGCCCGCCCCCGCGACCGCGCCGCGGTCGCCGCGCCCCGCGGCGACGAACTCGTCATCGGGCTGTCCGCCCCCGCGGGCCCCATCGCCGCCGCGGCCGCCTACCGCCAGGCGGAGCAGGCGCTGTCGGTGGCGCGCCGCCGCGGCCGGATGCTGGTCGAGCACGAGCAGGTCGCGGCCGGTTCCGTGCTGCCCCTGCTCGCCGACGACGCCGTCAGGGCGTTCGCCGACGGCATGCTGCGTGCCCTGCACGAGCACGACGCCACCGGCCGGGGCGATCTGGTCGCCTCGCTGCGCGCCTGGCTCTCCCGGCACGGCCAGTGGGACGCGGCCGCCGCCGACCTCGGCGTCCACCGGCACACCCTGCGCTACCGGATGCGCCGCGTCGAGGAGATCCTGGGCCGCTCCCTGGACGACCCGGACGTCCGCATGGAGCTTTGGCTCGCCCTCAAGGCCACGGCCCCGGGCACCTCGGCCTGAGCCTGAAGCCCGAAGCCTGAGGCCCGCCCTCCTCCACGAGCCGACCGCCCCTCCTCTCCTCCACGAGCCGACCGCCGCTCCCCGACCGCGGCTCCCCGGCCGCCCCGTCCCGGTCAACGGGGCAAGGACCAGTCACCGCCCCGGCAAGGACCAGTCACCGCCCCGGTCGCCTGATGCCAGTCACCACCCCCGGTCCCCTCCTCCCGATCCCTCCCGGACCCGGCACGCCATTGCGGAGCGCCCGCGCCCCCGAGTGCTACGCCCCGGACAAACGCCGAGAGAGCCGGGCGCGCCTACGGTGGGAGGAGAGACACCACTTCAGAAGGGTCGGGATCCGCTGTGCCAGACACAAACGAAGCTGTCACCCATGCGTTCTGGCTCGCCGGCCGCAAGGCGACGGGCGAGAGCACGCTCGAGGTCACCTCGCCCTGGGACGGCCGCCGCGTCGGCGTGGTGAGCGTTCCCACCGATGCGCAGATCGAGGAGGCCGTCGCCGCGGCCGACGCGGTGCGTGAGGAGTTCGCCGCGACGCCCGCGCACGTCCGGGCCGCCGCGCTGGACCATGTCTCGCGCCGCCTCGCCGAGCGCGGCGAGGAGATCGCCCGGCTGATCTCGGACGAGAACGGCAAGCCGATCAAGTGGGCGCGCGGTGAGGTGGGCCGCGCCGTGTCCGTCTTCCGGTTCGCGGCCGAGGAGGCCCGCCGCTTCAACAGCGGGGACGCCCAGCGGCTGGACACCGACGCCGGTGGCACCGGGCGGCTCGCGCTGACCCGCCGCTTCCCGCGCGGCACCGTCCTCGGCATCGCGCCGTTCAACTTCCCGCTGAACCTCAGCGCCCACAAGGTCGCCCCGGCGATCGCCGTCGGCACGCCGATCATCCTCAAGCCGGCGCCCGCGACCCCGCTGTCCGCGCTGATCCTCGGCGAGCTGCTGGCCGAGACCGAGCTTCCCGCGGGCTCCTGGAGCGTCCTTACGGTGCCCAACGACCGGATGCCCGCGCTGGTCCAGGACGAGCGGCTGCCGGTCATCTCCTTCACCGGTTCGGAGAAGGTCGGCTACGCGATCAAGGAGTCGGTGCCGCTCAAGCACTGCACCCTGGAACTCGGCGGCAACGGCGCCGCGGTCGTCCTGTCGGACTACGCAGCCGACGCCGACCTCGACTGGGCGGCCACCCGCATCGGCACCTTCTCCAACTACCAGGGCGGCCAGTCCTGCATCTCCGTACAGCGGGTGATCGCGGACGCGTCCGTCTACGAGGAGCTCGTGCCGAAGATCGTCGCGGCCGTCGAGGCGCAGGCCACCGGCGACCCGACCGATGACGCCACCGACGTCGGCCCGCTGATCAGCGAGGACGCCGCCAAGCGCGTCGAGTCGTGGGTCGACGAGGCCGTCCGGGCCGGTGCGAAGCTGCTCACCGGCGGCAAGCGCGAGGGCTCGAGCTACGCCCCGACCGTGCTCGCGGACGTCCCGGCGGAGGTCACCCTCTCCTGCGAGGAGGTCTTCGGGCCGGTGCTCACCCTGCACAAGGTGGCGGACGAGAACGAGGCGTTCGCGGCCGTCAACGACTCCAAGTACGGCCTGCAGGCGGGCGTCTTCACCCGCGGGGTGCAGACCGCCTTCCGCGCCCACCGGGCGCTGGAGGTCGGCGGGGTGATCATCGGCGACGTGCCCTCGTACCGCGCCGACCAGATGCCGTACGGCGGCGCCAAGAGGTCCGGCGTCGGCCGCGAGGGCGTGCGGTACGCGATGGAGGACTACACCTACGAGCGGGTCATGGTCCTCACCGGCCTCGACCTCTGATCCACCCGCCGAAGCACGGGGTTGACCCGTCCCGGCCGCTCCGGACCCTCAACCGGAGAAGCCGAGACGGGCCAGTCTCAGGCCGCCGCCGCGCAGCGTGACGTGCAGGTCCTGTACGCCGGTCGGCGGCGTGGGCAGGGCGGCGCGGACCGTGGTGTAGGCGTAACGGCCACCGGTGGGCGGGACGGCGGCGGCCGCCAGGGTGGTGCCGTCGGCGAGGTGCACCTCGACCGTCGCCTCGTCCTCCGCGACCGTCGCCTCGTCCTCCGCGACCGTCGCTTCGTCCTCCGCGACCGTCGCCCCGTCATGCGCCACCGCCGCGTCCCCCTCCGCCACCGTCGCGTCGTCATGATGCGCCACCGTCACGCCATCCCCCGCCCCCACCACCTCGTACGCGGCCTCGACCGTCATCGACGTCGCCCCCGCGCCGAAGTCGCAGGCGCGGAAGAGCAGTCGGCCGACCGCGTCGTCGCGGCAGGCCACCGCGTCCCCCCGGACCTTGGTGCGGTCGACCAGCACGATCCCGTCCGCCGCGTCGAAGTCCGCGGCCTCCAGACCGCGCCGCAGCACCGGGCGTGGCGCGGGCGGCGGGCCCTCGACGGTCACGGTGGCGGTGGCGCGCAGGTCCGCGCTGGACGCGCCCGCGTGGATCTCGTACGTCCCGGGGTCGACGGTCCACCGGCCGTGGGCCACGTCCCAGAAGCCCAGCGCGTCCTCGACCGGCACGGTGAAGAACAGCCGCACCTTCTCGCCCCGGCGCAGCCACACCCTGCGGTGGGCGATGAGCTTCCGGTGCGGCAGCGGGACCCGCGAACCGGGCGCGCTCGCGTAGAGCTGCACGACCTCGTCGCCGTCGCACGGGCCGGAGTTGGTGACCTCGCACTCCACGGTCAGGCCCGCCTCCGGCCGCACCGACAGCTCGCCGTAGGCGAAGGCGGTGTACGACAGGCCGTGCCCGAAGGGGAAGAGCGGGGCGCCGTCGAAGTACAGATAGGTGGCGCGCGAGGCGATGATGTCGTAGTCGAGCGGATCGGGCAGATCGTGGTCGGAGGCGTACCAGGTCTGCGGCAGCCGCCCCGCCGGTGAGACGTCCCCGAACAGCACCCGGGCCAGCGCCGTGCCCGCCGCCTGGCCGCCGTGCGCCGTCCACAGCAGCGCGGGCAGCGCGTCGGCCGCCTCCGCGACCGCGTACGGATAGCTCGACGCCAGCACCAGCGCGGTCCGCGGATTGGCGGCGTGGGCCGCGCGCCACAGCCGCTCCTGCTGGGCGGGCAGGGCGAGGGTGGTGCGGTCCTCGGTCTCCCGGCCGCCGATGTGCGGGTCGTTGCCCACCACGACCACCACGGCGTCCGCCCGCGCGGCGGCGCGGGCCACCGCGTCCTCGCCGCGCTCGACGACCTCCAGCCGGAAGACGGTCCCCGTCCCCTCCGCGCCGCCGTCACGTTCGGCAACCTTCAGCGTGCCCGCGGCGACACAGACGTAGCCACCCGTCCCCATGTGTCTGAGGAGGTGTCCGTCGGGGTGCGCTTCGAGCGTGAACGTCTCCTGGACCACCCAGCCCCCGGGCTGCTCGGCCGCCGCGCGGACGAAGCCGTCCTCGGCCACGGTCAGATAGCGGCCGGAGGGCGCGCGCAGGGTGAGCACACCGCCGCCCCAGTCGGCCAGCGACAGATCGGTGGGGGTGCCGCCGACGGTCAGCGGCGGCGGATCGGTAGGGCCCGCCGCACGTGCCGGATCGGTAGGCCCCGCCGTACGCGCCGGATCGGTAGGCCCCGCCATGCGTGCCGGATCGGTAGGGCCCGCCGTACGCGCCGGATCGCGCGGGCCCACCGCCTCGGCCCGATCGCGCGGGCCCACCGCCTCGGCCCCGCGCGGGCCCACCGCCTCCGCCGGCCCCTCGTCCTCCGCCGCCGGGTCCGGCACCCGCATCCAACCGGACGCCGTGCGCAGCCGTACGGTGTCCAGGCCGTCCGCGAACACCACCCGGTCGGCGCCGAGCCGCTCGGCCAGGGCCTCACGCGGCGAACTGCGGCGGATCAGGCTGCCGCTGTACCAGTCAAGCTTGCACTCGTCGGCGAGCGGACCGACGACGGCGAGGGTGCGCACGGCGCGTTCGGAGAGCGGCAGCAGACCGTCGTTGGTGAGCAGAACGACCGCCTGCTCGGCGGCCTCCAGGGCGAGCGCGCGATGGGCCGGGGTGTCGAAGGCGCCGTCAGGTTCTCCTGGCCGCCCGTCAGGTCCGGCTCCCGGCCCGCCGGGCTCGTCGAACTCGCCCAGCGCGCACCGCATCCCCAGCAGCCGCCGTACCGCCGTGTCCACCGCGCACACCTCGACCAGCCCGCGCTCCAGCGCGCCCCGCACCCGCGCGATCGTCTTCGACGCGTCCTGGTCGTGGTCGGTGAAGCTGTCCACGCCCGCCCGCAGGGCCGCCGCGATGGCCTCCTCATGGCTGTCGAAGTAGTGCTCGGAGTCGACCAGATTGGACGGCGCGCCCGCGTCGGAGCAGACCACCAGCTCCTGGTCGGTCCAGCCGCGCAGGTGTTCGCGCAGATAGGGGGAGACGTGGTTGGGCCGCCCGTTGACCAGGTTGTACGCGGGCATCACCCCGGCCACCGCGCCCGCCCGCACCGCACCGCGGAAGGCCGCCAGATCGTATTCCTGCAGCACCCGCGGCCGCACCGAGGAGGAGGTGGTGTCCCGGTCGGTCTCGTTGTTGTGCGCCAGCCAGTGCTTGAGGACGGGCGCGGTGCGCCAGCGTTCCGGGTGGTCGCCGCGCAACCCGCGGGTGTAGGCCGTGGCCAGGGCGGAGGTGAGGTACGGGTCCTCGGCGTACCCCTCCTCGTTGCGGCCCCAGCGCGGATCGCGCAGCGGATTCACCGTCGGCGACCACACATTGAGGCCCACCCGGGGATCGCGTGCGCGCATGGCCCGCGCCTCACGGCCGACCGCCTCGCCGACGCGCCGCACCAGCTCCGGGTTCCAGGTCGCGCCGAGCCCGACGGCCTGGGGGAAGACGGTGGCCGGGCCCATCCAGGCGACACCGTGCAGGGCCTCCTGTCCGGTGCGGAAGGGCGCGAGGCCGAGCCGCTCCACTCCGGGCGCGTACTGATGCAGCATCGCGATCCGCTCATCGAGGGTGAGCCGGGCCAGCAGATCCTCGACGCGGGTGCGCAACGGCAGCCGTGGATCGCGAAAGGGCGGACGCGTGATCAGATCACCGTCATCGCTCACGGACACGGATCCCCTCAGCCGCGACAACCCGGCGGACCATGGAATTCGAAGCGCTTCGATGCTGGGTGCACCGCGCCCGTCCTGTCAAGGCTCGAGCGGAGGGCGGCTCATGGAGACCTTGCGCCATCACTCTTGCGCGACCCCACCCCCCGACTTAACCTCAGCGCAATATCGAAGCGCTTCGACCAATCTTCGATCAATCTCGGCCAACTCGACCATCGGTCGTACCGCGGGCACGCCACGAAGGGTTGACGCAATGCCGAACTCCCAGGCTTCGGCCTCCACTTCCCCTCCCAGCCGGAGAACCTTCCTGGCCTCCACGGCGGTTGCCGCGGCGGCCGTCGCGGGAGGGGTGCCGCTGCTGTCCGGCTGCTCCGCCGAGGAGGGCTCCGGCAAGGGCGGCACCACCTCAGGCAAGGAGCTGAAGAACCTGCTGCCGACCTATGTGGCCTCGAAGGTGGCGGACCCGGACATCCCCAGCGTCAACGGCTCCAGCCCCGGCTACACCAAGGCGCCGCCCGCCGCCGAACTGGTCGCCTCCGTGCGGGGCAAGCCGGGCCACGGCGGCAGCTACACCATGTTCGAACCGCTGTGGGGCACGCCGCCGCCCAAGAACAACGCCTACTACAAGGCGGTCAACGACGCGCTCGGTGCCACGATCAGGCTCCAGCCGCAGGACGGCAACACCTACGGCGAGAAGCTCGGCGCCGTCCTCGCCTCCGGCGATATCGCCGATATCGTGATGATTCCGCTGTGGGAGATGGGCGGGCGGATCCATGGCGCGGTCAGCGCCAAATTCGCCGATCTGGGCCCGTACCTGTCCGGCGACAGGGTGAAGAAGTATCCGAACCTCGCCGCCGTTCCCACCGCCGCCTGGCAGATGTCCGTCTTCGGCGGCAGGCTCCGCGGACTGCCGATGCCCTCCCGTCCGCTCGCCGGCGTCATTCCGTACTACCGCGAGGACATCTTCGCCAAGGAGGGTTACCAGGTCCCCAAGAGCCCGGCGGAATTCCTCGCGCTGGCCAAGGAGATCACCCGGCCCAGGAGCAAGGTATGGGCCTGTGACGACATGTGGTGGTCGGCGCAGCGGTTCTTCGGCTGCCCGGGGGAGAAGCCGTACTACTGGATCGAGAAGGACGGCAAGCTGGTCCACAAGGTCGAGACCGAGAACTACCTCGAGGCCCTCGAATGGTGCCGCAAGCTCTTCGCCAGGGGCTATGTCCACCCCGACGCGGTCGCGGGCAAGGCCAATGACGCGCTGACCCGCTTCACCTCCGGCCAGACGCTCATCTACAACGACGGCGACGCCAAGTGGTACGGCGCCACCTTCGAACAGGCCGGACCCAACCCCGACTTCAAGATCCAGGGCATGGACTGGTTCGGCCCCGACGGCGGCGACCCCGTCCTCTATCTCGACCCGCCCGCCCAGATCTGGTCGTTCCTGAACAAGAACCTCTCCAAGGACCAGATCGAGGAAATCCTCGGCCTCGCGAACTTCATCGCCGCGCCCTTCGGCACCAAGGAACAGCGCCTCATCGACTACGGCGTCGAAGGCGTGCACCACGAGATGAGGAAGGGGGTGCCGGTCAAGAACGCCACCGGGGTCCGGGACGTCCAGGACACCTATCGCTTCGTCGCCTCCCCGCAGGCGAGCGTCGCCTATCCGGACTTTCCGCAGATGGTCGAGGACTACTGCGGCTGGATGCAGCGGATGGGCACGTTCGCCAGAAAGCCGCTCTTCTACGGAATGCAGATCCAGGAGCCCAACCGCTACGCCTCGCTCTACACGCCGTTCGAGGACCTCGCGAAGGACGTCACCCGCGGCCGCAAGTCGGTCAAGGACGCCCAGCGGGCCATCGGCGACTGGCGCAGCGGTGGCGGCGACCGGCTCCGCGACTGGTACGCGGGGCTCCTCGACCGGAACGGCAGCGGCGCCTGATGGCCGAGCCGGGCCGCGGCACCCCGACCGCCCGTACCGGACGGTGGCACCGGCTCCGCCGCGACCGCACCCTGCTGCTGATGGCCGCCCCCGCCGTCGGCCTCCTCCTGCTCTTCAGCTACGTCCCGCTGCTCTGGACCACGGTTGCCTATCTGGATTACGACCCGTTCACCCGGGGGCTGTGGACCAGCCCCTGGGTGGGCCTCGACAACTTCACCCTCCTCTTCGAGGACAGCCGCTTCTGGGACGCCTTCGCCAACACCCTCTCCATCACCTTCATCCAGCTGGTGCTGTTCTTCCCGGTGCCCATCGCGCTGGCGCTGCTGCTCAACAGCGTGCTCAGCGACAAGGTCCGCGGCCTGGTCCAGTCGATCCTGTATCTGCCGCACTTCTTCTCATGGGTGCTGGTGATCACGATCTTCCAGCAGATGCTCGGCGGTGCCGGACTGCTCGCCCAGCAGCTGCGCGCCCACGGTCACGAGGGCTTCGACCTGATGACCGATCCGGCCGTCTTCAAGTTCCTGATCACCGCACAGCTGGTGTGGAAGGACGCGGGCTGGGGCGTGATCGTCTTCCTGGCCGCCCTCTCCGCGGTCAACCAGGACCTCTACGAGGCCGCGGCCGTGGACGGCGCGAACCGCCGGCGCCGGATGTGGCACGTCACGCTGCCCGCGCTGCGCCCCGTGGTCGCCCTGCTGCTGGTGCTGCGCGTCGGCGACTCGCTGACCGTCGGCTTCGAGCAGATCCTGCTCCAGCGCGACGCCGTGGGGCCCGGCGCCTCGGAGGTCTTCGACACCTATGTGTGGTGGGTCGGCATCGCCAACACCGACTACGGGATCGCCGCCGCCGGCGGTCTGATCAAGGGCGCCTTCAGCCTGGTGCTGGTACTGATCGCCAACAAGGTCGCCCATATGCTCGGCGAGCAGGGGGTTTACCGGAAATGACCGTGACCGAACGGACCGCGGCCCCGCCCGGGCC
>NZ_JAEEAP010000362.1 GCF_016103465.1 Streptomyces sabulosicollis | reverse complement strand
GGATGGGCGGGTTTGCGAACCTCGCTGAGCAGCCTGGAATGGCTGATTCCGAACCCTGTCCACAGTCGTCAAGCCCTCAATCACCGCTCACCCACATGTGTGAATCGTGTTATCAACAGCCTGTGGATAACCATGGTGGATGACGCGGTCGAATCCGTCCCTGAGCGAAAAGGATTGGCCAAATATTTCGAGTCGCGGGACGAGCAGACCGGGCGATCCCCCGTTAGCGTGGCAAGTGAGGTGAACGAACCAAGCGGCTCCAAACACGCGCCAAGCATCTCCAAACGGGCTGTGAGCAAGCTCAGGGGTGAGCGACCCCGGAGATGAGCGGGCTCCGAGGCGGGCAAGTCCGAGACCGAGGGACGCGGGAGGATCCGGGCCATGGCGGCATTCGCGGAAGGCGTGCCCTGCTGGGCGGATGTGCTGCTGTCCGACCTCGCGGCGGGTCGGCGCTTCTACGGTGAGCTCTTCGGCTGGACCTTCCAGGAGATCGCCACCGATTACGGGACGTTCACCCGGGCCCTCCTCGGCGGTAAGGACGTCGCGGGGCTGGTGCCCAAGCCGGACGGCCGGATGCCCACCGTCTGGAATGTCTATTTCGCCGCCCAGGACGCCGCCACGACCGCCGTACGGATCCGCGAAGCCGGTGGCCGGGTGATCACCCCGCCGGTGTGGATCGACGAATTCTGCGTCATGGCGACGGCCGCCGACCCGGGCGGCGCCGTCTTCGGGATCTGGCAGGCGGGCAGCCACACCGGCTTCGCGCGGCGCGGCACGCCCGGGTCGTACGGCTGGACCGAGGTCCACACCCGTCAGCCGCGCGCCGTGGACGCCTTCTACCGGGCGGTCTTCGGCTACGGGATGACACCCTCCGCGCCGTCCTCCGCGGCGCCGTCCGCAGAGCCTTCCGCGCCGTCCTCCGGTGCGTCCTCCGCGTCAGCCCCCACGCCGCCCTCCGCCGAGGGCGCACCGGTCGATGTGGTCCTGTGGACACCGCGTGGAGAGCCGCCGGACCCCCGTCACGCGATCGGCGGACGCGTGGTGATGGGTAAGGAGTACCCGGCCGTTCTGCCCGCCCACTTCCTGACGTACTTTGTGGTGGCGGATTGCGATCAGACGCTGCGGACGGTCCACAGGCTGGGCGGGCGGGTTCTCAAGACCGCCGAAGATACGCCGTACGGGCGTTTCGCGGTCCTTGCGGACAATCAGGGCGCGGCCTTCGCCGTCATCGACACCTCGACGGCGGGCTGAACCCGGGGCGAATAACTGGGCGATACGGGCCTGCGGGCATGTGGATGGGCCCCGGTCGAACCGGACGGCCCCCGGCTCCGTATCGCCCGATGACACGACGATTCGCCCCCGGGTTCGCAACCGCCGCCTTCGCCAGAGAGAATGCAGGATGCGTGCCGCCGGTTGGTTTGTCGGTGAGACGCTGCACGGGGCTGTATTTTTTCAAGCCCCCACGGGGAGGTGGCAGGCAAGTGGTGGAGCAGCTGACGCAGCACGATCCGAGGCGGATCGGCCCTTTCGAGGTGCTCGGCCGTCTCGGCGCGGGCGGCATGGGGCTGGTCTATCTGGCCCGCTCGGCATCGGGCCGACGGGTCGCGATCAAGACGGTCCGGACCGAGCTCGCCGAGGACCAGCTGTTCCGTGTCCGCTTCACCCGTGAGGTGGAGGCGGCCCGCGCGGTCAGCGGCTTCTACACGGCCGCGGTCGTGGACGCCGATCCGCGCGCCGCGGTGCCGTGGCTGGCCACGGCCTATGTGCCCGCGCCCTCCCTCGAGGAAATCGTCAACGAGTGCGGGCCGATGCCGGCCCAGGCGGTGCGCTGGCTGGCGGCCGGGGTCGCCGAGGCGCTGCAGTCCATCCACGGCGCGGGCCTGGTCCACCGGGATCTGAAGCCGTCCAATGTGCTGGTCGTCGAGGACGGCCCGCGCGTGATCGACTTCGGTATCGCCTCCGGTGTCTCGAACACCCGGCTGACGATGACCAACGTCGCGGTCGGCACCCCCGCCTACATGTCCCCCGAGCAGGCGCGCGACTCGCGCAGCGTGACGGGCGCGAGCGACATCTTCTCGCTCGGCTCGACCCTGACCTTCGCGGCCACCGGGCACGCGCCCTTCCACGGCGCCAACCCGGTGGAGACCGTGTTCATGCTGCTGCGCGAGGGCCCCGACCTGACCGGGCTGCCCGACGAGCTGCGGCCGCTGATCGAGTCGTGCATGCAGATGGAGCCCGAGCGGCGGCCGTCCCCGGCCGATCTGCAGTCCCAGCTCGCCCCGCATCTGTTCGCCTCCAACGCCGACGACAGCGGTACGGCCTCGGCCTGGCTGCCGCCCGGCGCCGTCGCGCTCATCGAGCGCAAGCGCAGCGGACGCAACCAGGTGCGCGGCTCCTCCCGGCCCGCGGCCGGGGGCGGCCGCCCCGCGGGGAACGCCGGGGACGCGGGCAGCGCCGCCAGCGCGGGCAGCCGCCCGTCCGCGCCGCTTCCACCGGAGCGCCCGCCCACACCGCCGCCCTCGTACGCCCCCGCCGCAGGAGCCGCCGTGGACGGCCATGGCGGGCGGCACGGCGGCGTCGCGGGCGGGCCCGCGGGTCCGAGCGGCTGGGAGCCCGTGGGTGTGGGCGATCCGCGCGGCGGCCTGCGCGCGCCGGAGGCCGCGAGCCCACCCAGCGCGCTGGGTTCCATCGGGCCCGGACGGCACGCCGCTCCGTCCGCCGCCGCCGCTCCGTCCGCCGCCGCCCCGTCGACGGCAGGGCCGTCGGCCGCGGCGCCCGCTCCGGCGCCCGCCGGGGCCGACGGTTCGGTGCGGCTGCCCGGTTCGCAGGTGCCGATCGGCCCGGGGCTCCGGGCCGCCGACGCGCGGGACCCGCAGCCGCAGCACGGCACCGGGCCCGCCACCGGCTGGGTGCGCCCGCCGGCCGGGGTGACGAGCGGGGGGCTGCACGGGGGCGACGGCACGGCCGCCGTCCCGCCGCCGACCCACTCCCCGTCGGCCGAGCCGCCCGAGCCGCCCGGCGGAGCCGGGCACGGCCGCTGGCGCCCGTGGCGGTTCCGCATGTCCAACGACGTATGGGGCACCCCGGCGGTCGCGGGCGAGCTGCTGTACGTGACCTCGTTCGAGGTGCACGCGCTGGACGTGGCCACCGGGCGGCGCCAGTTCAAGACCCGCGACGTGGCGTGGGCGATGGCCGTGGCGAACGGCCGGATCCACGCCTCCGACGGCCCCACGCTGTACGCACTGGACGCGGAGGACGGCGCCGAGCGCTGGCGGCTGTCGACCGACGGCTGGGTCTACTCCCTGAAGGTCGACCGCGGCACGGTCGTCACCGGCACGCGCGGCGGTGGCGTCCAGGCGTGGGAGGCGGCCAACGGCGAGCTGCTGTGGGAGATGCAGGGCCTCCAGACCGACTTCGAGACGCCCGAGTCGGGCCCGGTCGTCCAGGACGGCACGGTGTATGTGTGGGCGGACGCGCGGCTGCGCGCCCTGGAGGCGCGGACCGGCGCGGAGCGCTGGTCGTATCCGGTGGGCGACGCGGCGTCGTGCGGCGGGGTGCCGCTGCGTCTGCTGGCGGCTCCCGACGGGGCGGTCTATGTCTCGGCGGGCACGCGGGTGCTCGCGCTCGACGTCGCCCGCGGGGATGTGCGGTGGCGTTTCGAGGCGCCCGCCGTCTTCCTGTGCGCCCCCGCGTACGCGCCGGGGCCCGCGGTGACCGGCGGCGGCATCTACATCGCCGACTATCTGGGCACGGTGTACGCGCTGGACGCGGCGAACGGCCGCGACCGCTGGCGCATCGCCACCGAGGCCCGGCAGTCGATCGAGCCCGTGCTGGTGGCCGACGGCTCGGTCCATCTGGGCAGCGGCAGCGCGCTCTACACGCTCGACGCGGTCACCGGCACGCCCAAGTGGCGGTTCGCGGCGGGCGGCGAGGTGATCGGCTCGCCGGTGGTCGCCGACGGCCGGGTCCACTTCGGCTCGGCCGACCACTGCCTCTACACGGTGGACGCGGCGGGCGGACAGCTGCGCTGGAAGCTGGCGACCGGCGGTGAGATCACCGGTTCCCCGGTGGCCGCCGGCGGCGTGGTGTACGCGTGCAGCAAGGACCGCTGCGTCTACGCGCTGGACGCGGTCAAGGGCACGGGCCAGTCCCGCCCGTCGGGCGGCCGGGTTTGACCGGTCCCCTTCCCCGGGCGGCGCGGCGAAGGCGGTGACGCGGCAAGCCGGCGACGGTGACCCGGCGAGGCGGTGATCCGGCGAGGCGGTGACGCGGCAAAGGCGGCGGCGGTGACCCGGCGAGGCGGCGACGCGGTGACCCGGCGGGAGCGCCAGGTCGCAGGCGGTGTCCCTGACAATTGCTGCTACGGTTGCGGGCGTTCATCGACCTCCTGGGAGCCGGGAGGTCGATGGGTAACTCTGCGCGTTCTTCGGGGGAACGGGGTCTGTGATGCGGCGTGGTCTACGGCTTGCGGCCGTGCTCACCGTCGTGCTGGTGGCGCTGACCGGGTTCAAGGGGCGTGGCCATGGCCACGGAGGTGGCGGAGGCGGCTGCTCCAGCTCGTCCTCGCACCACTCGTCGGGCTCCGGTTCCGGCTCGGGCGGTTACTCGGACTCCGACGACCAGGGCTCCACCACCGGTTCGGGCTCCGGCGGCTCGCGCTATCGCGACTACGACGATGACGACTACGGAGACAGCGCCTCCAGCGGCTCCTCGGGCGGTTCGGCGTCGCCCTACGGGCCCCGGGCGACCGTCGTCAGCTGCGCGGGCAAGGACAAGCGCGGGGTCAAGGGCACGGACGGGAACGGCCGTCCGGCGGCGACCGTGAAGGTGCGCAACCGCTCGGGCACGGCCGAGACCTATCTGGTGGACATGAATTTCCAGGACCGCGACGGCCTGACCCTCACCTCCGGCCGCGCCGATGTGCGGGTTCCCGCGGGGAAGTCGAGGACCGTAAGGGTGCCGCTTGACGATCCCTCGGTATCGGGAACCGTGGTGCGGTGCGAGGTCGTCTCCGTCCTCTGAGAGCCGGGACAGGCGCGCCCGCAGGTGACTTTGGGGTAGGGAAACCCGTTGCTAGGGTGGCGTGCACTTGTCAACAGGCTGCACTTGGCTTGAATGTGCCTTTCAACGGGGGTAATACCATGCAACGCCGCTCCATGCGCATATGCGCTGTCGCCCTGGTCGGGCTCATCGCACTGACCGGTTGCGGAAAGAAGAAGGGCGGAAGCCACGACGGCGGCCTCGGGGGGTTCGTCTCGGGCGGGAGCGGAGGCAACGACAACCCGGCGTCCGGCCCCACCGACCTGCCCAGCGGCCTGCCCACCGATCTGCCCAGCGGCGCGCCCTCGGACCTGCCGTCCTACGACGCCCCCACGCCCTCCTACACCTACTCCGCGCCGCCCACCTACAACTCGGACGGCACGAACGACATCACCGCCAGCGGCTGCGACTACGACGAGTCGACCCGTTCGTTCCAGTACACCCTCAACCTCAGGAACCCCGAGACGCAGTCCATGCACTACTCGATCACCATCGAGTGGGAGGACCAGAACGGCGGCAGCCTGCTGGGCTCGGACTACAAGTCCGTCACCGTGGCGTCCGGCAGCAGCCAGACCCTCAGCGCCACCTCCTACCGCACTCTCACCGAGCAGACGTCCTTCACCTGCAAGGTCACCTCGGCGCTGAAGTACCCGAGCTCCACCTGAGGCCCGGGCCGATGCCGGGGCGGACGGCCTCACCGCGTACGGAAGCCGGGCGTACGGGCCGCGAAGAGCGCGGCCTGGCGCCCCGGCGGCAGATTGCCCAGCGCGATCAACTGCGGGGCCTGCGCGAGCGCCTGGGCGAGCGCCGCCTCCTTCGCCGCCCATAGCGCCCTTACGGTGCCCTGCACCGCCTCGGTCGGGTACGACGCGATGACCGACGCGGCGCGCATGGCCGCCGTAAGGGCCTCACCGGCCGGAGCCACCTCGCTGACCAGGCCCGTCTCATACGCGCGCCGGGCCGAGAGCCGCTCCGCCGTCCCCATCAGGGCCATCCGCGCGACCTCGCCCAGGGGCATCCGCTGCGCCATGTAGACGGCCTCATAGGCGCTGACCATCCCATAGCTGGTGTGCGGATCGAAGAAGGTCGCCGTCTCGTCGGCGACGATGAACTCGGCCTCGCCCAGCAGGTAGAACGCCCCGCCGCACGCCATCCCGGCCACCGCCGCGACCACCGGCTTCCACAGGTCGTTCGCCTTGGGCCCGACGGTGCGCAGCGGATCGTCCATCGCGTAGGGCGACGGCGGCTGCGCGACCTCCACCGAGCGGTCGATGCCGGTGCTGAAGGCCCGGCCGCCCGCGCCGGTGAGGACGACGGCCCGGACCGCGTCGTCCCGGCGGAAGCGCCGCCATAGGGCGGTGAGTTCGGAGGCC
Organism: Streptomyces sabulosicollis; assembly: GCF_016103465.1. Lineage (GTDB taxonomy): Bacteria > Actinomycetota > Actinomycetes > Streptomycetales > Streptomycetaceae > Streptomyces > Streptomyces sabulosicollis. The sequence continues at coordinate 2,732 of NZ_JAEEAP010000362.1, read as the reverse complement.
GTCGCCAGATCGATGGCGTTGTGCCGCTCGGGCCGGTCGAGGGTGACGACCGCGACGCCGCCCTCCTCCACCCGCGTACGGACCGTCATGGCCGCTCCAGCAGCCAGCGCACCACCGTGAGCCCGCCGTCCGCCTGGTGGAAGGCGGCCTTCACGGGCGCGCCGATGCGGATCCGCTCCGGCGGGACCGAGTTCAGCGCGGCGTCCGCCGAGGCGACCAGATTGCCCACCAGCCGGATGCGCGGGGCGTCCGCGAGCTCCACGAGGACGACGTTGTACGGCGCCTGGGCCGCGTAGGCGGGCAGCAGCGGGGGATGGGGCAGTACGTACGACCAGATCCGGCCACGGCCGCTCCGTTTTTTCCACAGGCTGTCGAAGGACTGGCAGTGAGGGCAGCAGGGCCGGGGCGGGAAGCGCGGCTCGCCGCAGCCGGCGCAGCATTGGACGCGCAGTTCGCCGCGCGCCGCGTAGCCGAAGAAGGGTGCCCCGTCGTCGTCGGGCACGGGAGCCAGCGGCCCGTCGGCCCGGTCGCCCCCGCCGCTCACGGCCGTAGTCGCTTCCGTTTGTGTCATGCCGTCGCTCAACTCCTCAGCAGCAGGGCCGATGTGGGAACCCCCTCACCCGCCGTGACCAGGCAGGTCGTGGCGCCGGGGACCTGGGCGGTGCCGGTGCCGCGCAGCTGTCTGACCCCCTCGGTGATGAGGTTGAAGCCATGGACGTATGCCTCGCTCAGGCCGCCCCCGCCGGTGTTGAGCGGCAGCCGTCCGCCGATCTCCAGCGCGCCCCCCTCGGTGAAGGCGGCGCCCTCGCCGCGGCCGCAGAAGCCGTAACCCTCCAGGGAGAGCGGGATCAGCGGGGTGAACGCGTCGTAGATCTGCGCGACATCCACGTCCTGCGGCCCGAAGTCGGCGGTTTTCCACAGTCGGCGGGCGGCGGTCCAGGAGGGGCCGGTGAGCGGGTCGTCGTTCCAGTAGTTGACCATCCCGTGGTGCTGGGTGGGCAGCCCCTGAGCGGCGGAGTGGACGTACACGGGCCGGTGCCGGCAGTCGCGCGCCCGCTCGGCCGACACCACCACACAGGCCAGCGCGCCGTCGGTCTCCAGGCAGTTGTCGAAGAGGCAGAGCGGTTCGCTGATCCAGCGGGCGGTCATGTACATCTCGCGGGTCAGGGGGCGGTCGTACATGATCGCGGCGGGGTTCTGATTGGCCCGGTTGCGGCAGGCCAGCGCCACGTTGAAGAAGTGATCGCGGGTCGCGCCGTATTCGTGCATATAGCGGCGGGCCAGCAGCCCGATCTCATCGGCCGGGCGCAGCAGCCCGTAGGGCCTGGTCCACTGGGCCGGGGTGGGCAGCTGCACCTGGGTGTTGGTCCAGGGGCGTGGCCCGCTGCCGCGTTTGCGTGACCGCCAGGCCACTCCGACGCTCGCCTGCCCGGTGGTGATCGCGGCCGCCAGGTGTGCGACGGTCGCGCACGACCCGCCGCCCCCGTAGCCGACCTTGCCGAAGTAGGTCACGTCCCCGGCGCCGATGGCCTTGGCGACCTCGACCTCGTCGGTCTCCTCCATGGTGTACGAGGCGAAGGCGTCGACCTCGGACGGGGCGATGCCCGCGTCGTTGAGCGCGGCCAGGATCGCCCGGCAGGCCAGGGTCTTCTCGGACTCGGGGAGGCGTTTGGCGAAGGGGGTCTGCCCGATTCCGGCTATCGCCGTCGCGTCCTTCAAGGTCGCCGTCGCCCTTGCCGCCCCCATGGCCGCCTCCGTGGTCGCGTTCACCGGTGCTGACAGCGGGGAAGGCTACCGCTAATCTGACGGGTAGTCAGCTAGTGGGGTCGTCCGTCCCGGGTTCCGGGGAGGGGAGCGGTCCGATGGAGCAGGTGAAGCAGGGGCACACCATCCCGGCCCTGATCCGGGCGGCGGTCGAGCGGTACGGCCCGGCCGAGGCCGTCGTCGAGGGCCGCACCCGGACCTCGTACGCGGAGCTCGGCGCCCGGATCGAGCGGGCCGCGGCCGCATGCGTCGCCTCGGGGCTCGAACCGGGTGACCGCGCCGCGATCTGGGCGCCCAACACCACCGACTGGATCGTGGCGGCGCTCGGCGCGGTCACCGCGGGCGGGGTGCTGGTCCCGGTCAACACCCGGTTCAAGGGCGCCGAGGCGGCGTATGTGCTGCGGCGCACCCGGGCCACGCACCTGTTCGTCACCGGCACCTTCCTGGGCACCTCGTACGTGGCGTCGCTGCGCCGGGCGGCGGGGGAGGGGCCGGGCCGCGGCCCCCTGCCGGGCCTGCCCTACCTCCGGGAGGTGGTCGTCCTCGCCGACAACGGCCCGGAGGACTTCCGCACCTGGAAGGACTTCCTTGCGCTGGGCGACGCCGTGCCGCCGGAGGAGGTCCTCTCCCGGGCGCGGGCGGTGCGCCCCGCTGACCCCTCCGACATCACCTTCACCTCCGGCACCACCGGCCACCCCAAGGGCGTGGTGACCACGCACTCCCAGACCGTGCGGGTCTTCGACACCTGGAGCGAGATCACGGGGCTGACGGCGGGCGATCGCTATCTCATCGTGAACCCGTTCTTCCACACCTTCGGCTACAAGGCGGGGATCATCGCCTGTCTGAGCCGCGGTGCCACGATGGTGCCGCAGCCGGTCTTCAGCGTGGAGACCGCGCTGGCCAACATCGCCGCCGAGCGCATCACCGTCCTCCCCGGCCCGCCGACCCTCCACCAGTCCCTGCTCGAC
>NZ_JAEEAP010000361.1 GCF_016103465.1 Streptomyces sabulosicollis | reverse complement strand
TCTCGGGAAGGGGCGGGAGGGGAAAGAAGATCCGCCGGACACCCACCCACAGCCGCCCCAACGCCAGACGGTGCCCGCGTCGTCCTTTCTCGAGACGACGCGGGCACCGCGGGATTTCTCCGTCAGCTGTACCGGTACGTGGTGAGGTGCGCGAACACCACCACATTGGCCGTGTAGTCCTTGGCCGTGTGGTCATAGACGCCGCCGCAGGTGATCAGCCGCAGCTGGGCGTTGGGGGTGTCCCCGTAGACCTGCTCGTCCGGGAAGGCGTTCTTCTTGAACGTCTTGATCTTGTCGACCACGAAGGTCGCGACGATCCCGTCCTCGCGGGTGATGGCCACCTTGCTCTTCGGTTTGAGCTGGCTGAGGGTGTAGAACACCGCCGGGCCGATCTTGGTGTCCACATGCCCGGCCACGATGGCGTTGCCGCGTTCACCGGGCGAGGGGCCGCCCTCGTACCAGCCGACCAGGTTCTGCTCGGTGTCCGGAGGCGGGATCAGCATGCCCGTGCCGTCCAGCGCCAGCGGGGTGAAGGGCGCGCTCACCCCGATCGAGGGGATGTCCAGGTGGGAGGCGGGGGAGCGCGGCAGCGCGGGTCCAGGACGGGACTCGGGGGCGGTCGTCGACTCCGGAGAATCCGCGTACGCGTCCTGGTTGGAGGTGTCGCTCTCCGGTTCGGAGATGGACGCGGGGGCGCTGGCCGTGGGCCGGGCCGACGGGGAGTTCTGGGATGCGGCGTCGACGGAGTTGTAGATGAGGAATACGCCGATGAGGGCCGCGGCGGCGGCCCAGCGGAGAATGCGGGTGTTGCTGTCGGCAGCGCCCTGCTTGGCCGGCTTTCCCATAGGGGTGTTCGCCTTTCTTACAGCGCCTTTTCTCATGGCGCCCCAGTCAAGGCGCCTTTCTCGCGGCCGCTTTTCTCGCAGCGCTCGTGGGACTGCCGTGGCACCACCGCTCGGCGGAGGTGCCACGGCAGCACGGAATACGAAGAGTCAGGCTCAGATCGCGGTGCCGGTCGGCTTGCGACGACGCAGGGCGTAGGCGCCGGCGCCGAGACCACCGAGGAGCAGGACGGAGCCGGCGGCCATGCCGCTGCCCGTGGTGGCCATGCCGCCACCACCGGTGTGGACGCCACCGCGCGGCTTGTCGCCCTTCTCGTGGTCCTTCCATGAGCCGCCGGACCAGCTGTGGTCGTCCTTCTTGCCGTCCCACTCGTGGTGGTCCTTCTTACCGGACCACTCGTGCTCGCCCTCGTCCTTGCCGCGGCCGGACCAGTCGCTGCCCTCGTCCTTGCCGCTGCTCGGGTCCTCCTTGCCGTGCTCTTCTTCCTTGCCGTGGTGTTCCCGGCCGTCCTCGCGGCCGTGGTCGTCCTTGTCCTTCCAGGAGCTGCCGCCCTGGCCGTAGCCGTCCTCGGAGGACTCCTGGCTGCTCGAGTACCCACCGTGACCGCCCGGGTCCGAGACGTCGGCGGCGAACGCGGCGGCGGGGGCGCCCAGGGTCAGGGTGGCGGCAATCGCCGCCCCGGTGAAGAGTGCGCGAGTAGATCGCATGAGTCATTCCTTCCGGCGCCGTCGCGATACTGACTATTTGCCAGATAAAGGGATCGCATCGGCGTCTTATCCACCGTCAGCGAAGAGGGCTCCCCCTGCCACTCGGCGCGGCCTGCGATCTGCTCCGTTGTAAGCCCTCCGGGTGGAGATAAGCGCAATGATCACTCATTTGCCGCGCGAATGGGCTGACGCCCTGTCACCCATTCGGCAGACATCGTTCCGATGAGCCCAGTAGTGTGAGATTCTCGCGCCCGGCGCATAACCCGCTCGCGGCGCACAACGAAAAGGGCCGCCGGGAGGTGTGAACTCCGTCGGCGGCCCCGTGCGGCGCGACGCGCGCTAGCCCTGGTCGCGGTCCCAGCGGTAGAACTCGTGCGCCATGGCGTCCTTGGGCTCGCGCCAGGTCTCCGGGTCGTACGCCCGCATATACGGCTGGAGGCGGGCGCTGACGTCGCGGAACTCCGGGTGCTTGGAGTACTTGGTGACCTCCGTGGCCGGCGGCCGCTCGGCCTCGATCAGATGCAGATACACATCGCCGAACTGGAAGAGGCTGCGGCCGGTGACACCGATCAGCCCGGGCAGTTCGCCGCGGTCGGACTCCGCGAAGATCTTGGCGACCTGAGGGGCCGCGTCGCGCTGCATCTTGGCGACGATCATGGTGCGGTACACGCTCATGCCCCCACCGTCTCCCGGGCCCGCTGCTCGATCTTGTCCCGGATCAGATCCATCTGGATACGGGAGTTGCGGTTGATGTGCTCCGTCATCGTGGGGTCGTCGACCGGAGCGTCGGGCCGCATCTCGAAGTCCTGGGTCCAGCGCATGCGGGTGCCCTCGGACTCCTCCTCGTACTCCCAGCGGATGTTCATGTAGGCGAAGGGGCCGGGCTCCACGCGGCGCGCCCAGACCGTGCGCACATCGCGGGCCGTCTCCCGCTCGGAGACCCAGGACCAGACCTTGCCGTCCTCATCGGGGTGCATGGTCAGCCGGAAGGTGGTGGTGTCCCCGCTCCGCTGGAGCACCTCGACCGAGGCGTACTCGCTGAAGAGCTGCGGCCAGTTCTCCAGGTCGTTGGTCATGTCCCAGACGAGGTCGAAGGGTGCTTTGATCATGACCTCGTTGTCGGTGTGGCCTGCCATCTTCATGCTCCTGAGGTAAGTGAGGTGTTGATGACGTCGAGGAAGTCCCCGGGGGTCTTGCAGCTCTCGGCCCCCGGTTCGATCGGGGTGCCGTACCGGTTCTCCAGCTCTCCGACGATGGCGAGCAGACCGAGCGAGTCCAGGCCGTACTCCTCGAAGGTGGAGTCCGGCCGGGTCCGCATCAGGTCCGGGTCGACGGTGAGACCGGCGCACCGCTTCATCAGCGTGGCCAGTTCCGCGTAGGACAGTTGACTGGACATCAGTAATCTCCTTCCGGTCCGCGGAGCACGAGCGCCGCGTTGCAACCCATGAGCCCTCGGCTGAGCACCAGCGCCGTCCGCGGCTCGGCCGGGCGGGAGCTGCGGGTGACCAGGTCGAGGTCATGGCAGACGTCGGTGACGTACGGGGTCGGGGGCACCACGCGGTGCTCCATGGAGAGCAGCGCGGCCACCACGTCCAGCGTGGGGGCCGCGCAGTGCACCCGGCCGAAGCCGGTCTTCGGCGCGGTCACCGGGACCCGGGTGCCGTGCGGCCCGAGGGCGTCGGCGATCGCCAGCGCCTCGGCGCGGTCCGCCTCGGGCACCCCGAGCGCGTCGGCGAAGACCACGTCGATCTCCTCCGGCGCGCACTCCGCGTCCTCCAGGGCCACGCGGATGGCCTGCGCGAGCCCCTCCCGGGACCGCTCCCACCGGGACGGCCCGGTGAAGGTGGAGCCGTATCCCGCGATGAAGCCCCGGATCCGCACCCCGCGGCGCCGGGCGGCCCCCTCCTCCTCCACGACCAGCATCGCCCCGCCCTCCCCGGGCGCGAATCCGCAGGCGTCCTCGGTGAACGGCAGATAGGCCCGGCCCGCGTCGCGGGCCCGGCTGACCTCGTCCCATCCCAGCATGCAGACGATGGAGTACGGCGCCAGCGACGCCTCGGAGGCGCCCGCCACCACCGCGTCCGCCCCCCGCCGGATGGACCGGCGGGCGTGCGCGAGCGCGTCCAGACCGCCGGCCTCGTCGTTCGCCACCACCCCACAGGGCCCCTTGAACCCGCCCCGGATGGAGACCTGGCCGGTGCTGGCCGCGTAGAACCACGCGATGGACTGGTACGGGCCCACATAGCGCGGCCCCTTGCCGTACAGCTGCTGGAGCTCGCGCTGGCCGAACTCGCCGCCCCCGGAACCGGCGGCGGTCACCACGCCCACGGCGAACGGCGACATGTCCCCCACCGGCAGCTTGGCGTCGTCCAGCGCGAGATCGGCCGAGGCCATCGCGAAGTGGGTGAAGCGGTCGGTCTGGACGAGGAAGCGCTCCTCGATCATCGAGCCCGGATCGAAGCCGCGGACCTGGCCGCCGATCCGGACCGGGAAGTGCTCACTGCCCTCGCGGGAGATCTGGTCCAGGGAGGCGATCCCCTCCCGGGTCGCCTTCCAGAAGGCGTCGGTGCCCACTCCGTTGGGGGCGATCACACCGAGGCCCGTGACGGCCGCGCCCCGGTTCCGGGTGCTCTTCACCGCTGTCATGCCGCACTCCCGTCCGCCCGGCTCAGCACCACCGCGGACTGGAAGCCGCCGAACCCGCTGCCGACCGACAGCACATGGCGCAGCGGGAGGGCGCGGGCGGTGCGCGGGACGTAGTCGAGGTCGCATTCGGGGTCGGGGGTCTCGTAGTTGGCCGTCGGCGGCACCACGCCATGGGCGAGGGCCATGGCGCAGGCGACCACCTCGATGGCGCCGATCGCCCCCAGGGAATGGCCCACCATGGACTTGATCGAGCTCATGGGGGTCTTGTACGCGTGCTCGCCCAGGGACCGCTTCACGGCCGCCGTCTCGTGCCGGTCGTTCTGCTTGGTGCCCGAGCCGTGCGCGTTGACGTAGTCGACGTCGGAGCTGTTGACGCGGGCGTGGCCGAGCGCGTGGTCGATCGCCTCGGACATCTCCAGCCCTTCCCGCGTCAGACCGGTCATGTGGTAGGCGTTGCCGTAGGTGGCGAACCCCCGGAACTCGCAGTAGACCCGCGCCCCCCGGGCCCGGGCGTGCTCCAGCTCCTCCAGGACCAGCACGGCGGCGCCCTCGCCGAGGACGAAGCCGTCCCGGTGGGCGTCGAACGGCCGGGACGCGGTGGCCGCGTTGTCGTTGTTCGCCGAGGTGGCCTTGATCGAGTCGAAGCAGGCCACGGTCAGCGGGGTGATCGGCGAGTCCGCGGCCCCGGCGACGCACACATCGGCCCGCCGCTCCTCGATCGCCTGGAAGGCGTATCCGATCGCGTCCAGACCGGAGGTGCAGCCCGTGGAGACGGACTGCACCGGGCCCTGCGCCCCGGTCAGCTCCGCCACCCCGGAGGAGAGCGCGCTCGGTGAGAACGCGTGCTGCAGATGCGGACCCGCCTTGCGGTGGTCCACGTCCCAGTGCTCACCCGCGTCGCTGACCTTGACGTAGTCCTGCTCCAGACGGGTGGACGCGGCGACCGCGCTGCCCAGCGAAACCCCTATCCGCCAGGGGTTGAGCGACTGGAGGTCGAGGCCGGAGTCCCGTACCGCCTCCTGGGCCGCCGCCAGCGCGAACTGCACATAGCGGTCCGAGCGTTCGATCTGCTCGAAGCTCAGACCGCAGGCCAGCGGGTCGAAGTCGCATTCGGCGGCGATCCGGGAGCGGAACCGCTCCGCGTCGAAGAGCGTGATGTTGCGGGTGGCCGTACGGCCCGCGGTGAGCATGTCCCAGAACGCCGGGACCCCCACACCCCCGGGGGCGACGACACCGAGCCCGGTGACCACCACCCGTCGGGTCACGACGTCGCCTCGGCGGGTTCGGCGGCCTCCGTGTCCACGTGGCCGAGCTCGGGACGCGGCGCCAGGGGCCCCAGGTGGAAGACCATCCGGGCCTCGGTGCTCCCCACGTTGCGGAACCGGTGCCGCATGTTGATGGGGATCAGGATCGCCTGGTCGGGGCGGAGCGGATGCGCCTCGCCGTCCAGGTCCACCTCCATGTCGCCGCTGACGACGTACACGAACTCCTCGGAGTACGGGTGATAGTGCTCGGCGACCCGTTCACCGGGCCCCACGATGGCCATCCCCATGAAGCCGCTCGTGGCGCCCACCAGAGTCGGTGTGAGCATGGCGCGCACATCGCCACCGCGCCGGCGGTTGGGGGCGACCGCGGCGAGGTCGACGACGAGAGGGGACTGCGTGGTCATGATGAGTTCCTCCAGGTAGCGTTGCGCGGTCCGCGCCACGGGGTGAAAGGTGCGAGGGGGAGAGACGTCGTCAGTGGTCCGCCGCTTTGCGGTCGGTGACCGGAGTCATGTCGCAGTCGGCGAGGAAGCGGCGCTGCCCGTCGTCCACGGACAGGTCGATCACCGCCCCGTCCGCCCCGAGGTCCAGCAGGCGGCCCAGCACGGCGGCGGCCCGCCGGCCGCTCACCCCGGCCGCCATGGCGGGGTTCCGGTCCAGCGGCACGGCCAGGTCCACCAGCCGCACCACGATGTCGTCACGCTGGAAGATGGTGCTGCTCAGCAGGGTCTTGGCGGTCTGCTCCGCGGTCATCTCCTTGTTCACCGCCAGCTCGTCCTGCCGGGCCAGCAAACTGGCCACCGCCGGACCGCAGCCGGTCTTGACCGGGTAGAGCAGCGCGTGCCGGTGGACGCCCTGGGCGGGGCGCGTTCCGCCGGCCGTCATGTGGTGGACCACCGGAAGGGAGGCGCGGGCGAAGAACTCCCGTGCCGAGCTGGGGTCGTCGAGGTTGCGGTCCTCCTCCAGATACGGATTGAGGGCCTCCTCTGCGGCCCTGATCTCCGGCTGCCGGGCCACGAAGCGCAGCGCCGCGGTCAGGTCGCCCTTGACCTCCACGGCCCGCACCACCCGGTTGCCGCTCATGAACACCGAGGTGCGGAAGAGCCGGGTGGTCTCGTCGACCCGGGCCTCGGGCGAGGCGTAATCGGCGAGGATCTTGGCGACGGCGTCCTCGCTGCCGGGCTTCACCGTGAAGGTGAGCGCCTGCCGGACCAGCCCGTCGCCGACCCGCAGCGCGGCGTCGACGCCCCGGGTGGTGACATCGACCGGCGCGGACCCGGCGGTCAGGGTCTCCCGCAGGATGCTGAACCGCAGTGAGCGGGTGTCCTCCACACAGCCGTGGAAGGGCTTGACCATCTCCCGGTGCGCGGGGGAGTCCACCCAGGCCAGGAACGGAGGGGCGCTTTCCCATTCGCTGGTGATCAGCCACTGCGAGGGGTTCTCGATCGACTGGCACAGCTGGTCGCTGATGTGCCCGGGCACCGCGGCCACCTGCTGGGACAGCTGATCGTAGGCACGGAGGAAGCGCTGCTCGGCACCGCTGTTGACCTGCACCAGCAACACGACGCGCAATCTGGTGTCGGTGAGGGCGGATTCCACGGTCGGCGACTGGTCCACCGTGGTCTCCGGAATGTCGGACAGGGTGCTCATATTCCACTCCTTATTTCGCGGACGCGTCCTTCCGGGCATCGAGGACACCCGCCCGTTAGACGATCGTGGAGCGCTCCCACCAATGGCGCGAGATATGTGAGCCATCCGAGCGAACGCCTGGTCAGCGGCCCGGAACAGCCCGGAAACACCGGGCATAGCAGCAAAATGAACCGTCTTGCCGACAATGCTGAGCGTGTGCCCGTCCTCATCGCGGGAGGCTCCCTGGTGGGCCTGTCCGCCTCACTGTTCCTGGGCCGACTGGGGATCGGTCATCTGCTGGTCGAGAAACACCCGCGCACCTCGCACCACCCGCGCGGACGGGGGAACAACATCCGGACGATGGAGCTGTTCCGCACCGCGGGAGTGGAGTCCGCGATCCGCGAGGCCGCGTCGGTGCTGGCCGACAACCACGGGATCCTGCAGACTCCGTCCCTCACCGGTACGGAGGGCAACTGGCTCTTCCGGGAGATGGACCCGGGTGGCAAGGCCGCCCGGATCAGCCCTTCCGGATGGTGCCTGTGCAGCCAGAACGACCTGGAGCCGGTGCTGCTGGACGCCGCCCAGGGGCTCGGCGGCGACCTGCGGTTCTCCACCGAGCTGATCTCCTTCGAGCAGGACGCGGACGGGGTCACCGCCACCCTCCTGGACCGCAGGTCCGAGCGGCGCTCCACGGTCCGCGCCGACTACCTCATCGCCGCCGACGGCCCGCGCAGCCCGGTGCGCGAGGCGCTCGGCATCGGGCAGAGCGGACGCGGCGAGCTGTTCCACAACGTGTCCATCACCTTCCGCGCCAAGCGGCTCGCGGACGCGGTCGGGGACCGCCACTTCATCGCCTGCTACCTCACCAACCCCGAGGCCGACGGGGCGCTGCTACCGGTCGACAACCAGGAGCAGTGGGTCTTCCACGCCCCCTGGCACCCCGAGCACGGCGAGCCGCTGGAGGCGTTCACCGACGAACGCTGCGCCCAGCACATCCGCACCGCCGTCGGCATGCCCGACCTGGAGGTCGAGGTCACCGGAAAGGCGCCCTGGCACGCGGCCGAGCGGGTGGCGGACCAGTACTCCGCCGGCCGGGTCTTCCTCGCCGGGGACTCCGCGCACGAGATGTCGCCCACCGGCGCCTTCGGCTCCAACACCGGTATCCAGGACGCCCACAACCTGGCGTGGAAGCTCGCCGCCGTCATGGGCGGCTGGGCGGGCCCCGCGCTGCTGGAGACCTACGGCATGGAGCGGCGGCCGGTCGCCCAGGCCACCAGCGCCCGCGCCGCCGCCCGTTCGGCCGAGCACAGCCACCCCGGCTACACGGCACCGGCCACCGAGGGCCCGCAGACCAACGTCATGGCCGTCGCCATGGGCTACCGCTATGTGCGGGGCGCCGTCGCGGGCGCCGACCCCTCCGCGCCCTGCGTGCCCGAGCACTTCACGGTCTCGGCCGAGCCCGGCAGCCGCGCACCCCATATGTGGGTGCACCGCTGCGGGGTGCGGCTGTCCACCCTCGACCTGTACGAGCGCGGGTGCGTGCTGCTCACCGGGCCGGGCGGCGCCGCCTGGCACGAGGCGGGCCGCCGCGCCGCCGACGCCCTCGGCGTACCGCTGGACTGCTACCGGGTGGGCGAAGGACCGGACCACGAACTCGCCCCCGAACCGGGCGTCGACTGGGCCGAACTCCACGGCACCGCCCCCGACGGAGCGGTCCTGGTCCGCCCCGACGGCTTCGTCGCCTGGCGCGTGCAGCGCTCGGTCCCGGATCCGGAGGCCGCGGTGACGCGTGCGCTGCGAGAGGTGCTCCGCCTCGACCACTGACGCACGGGCGCGGGGCGCCGCCTTCCCGGCGGGCCCGGCCCCGTCTGGCGGCGCCGGGCCCGCCGGACCCAGACGACGTCCGACGGCTCGCGCCGCCCCCGGCGACCTGTTCCCCTCCCCGCCTGTCTCTTATACCCATCTCCGAGCCCACGAGACACTCGCTAACGTCGTATGCCGTCTTCTGCTTGAAAAAAAAAAAAGCGCTTGCTGCGTCCGGCGCCGATCAGGGTGGTTTCGATGTTTTTTGGCGTCATAGGAGCGGGCTCACCTTTGGCTGGGGCTTCACGGGA
>NZ_JAEEAP010000360.1 GCF_016103465.1 Streptomyces sabulosicollis | reverse complement strand
ATAAGCCGCAGGCCCTCGGCGCCCCGGCCCTCCGCGCCCCGGCCCTCGTCGTTGGCGCCGTCCGCGTCCTTGGGGCCGTCCTCGGCGCCGCCCGTGTCCTCGGTCTCGTCCCTGGCCGCCTCGTCCTTGGGGGAGGGCTTGCGCGGGCGCCCGTGGCCGGTGGAGGGGTCGCGCAGATAGGGGGCGCCCGGGCCTCCCGTGCCGCCCTCCCGGCCGTCCGCCAGACCGCCGCTCTCGGTCGCGTGGCCGCCGGGGCCGGGCTGGCCGTCGCGCCGCCGCAGATAGCGCTCGAACTCGCGCGCGATGGCCTCGCCCGACGCCTCGGGCAGCTCGGCGGTGTCCCGCGCCTCCTCCAGCGACTGGACGTACTCGGCGACCTCGCTGTCCTCGGCGGCCAGCTGGTCCACACCCAGCTGCCAGGCGCGTGAGTCCTCGGTCAGCTCGCCGAGGGGGATCCGCACCGAGATGAGGTCCTCGAGGCGGTTGAGCAGCGCCAGGGTGGCCTTCGGGTTCGGTGGCTGGGAGACGTAGTGCGGCACGGCAGCCCACAGGCTCACCGCCGGGACGCCCGCGTGGGTGCACGCCTCCTGGAGGACCCCGACGATCCCGGTCGGGCCCTCGTAGCGGGTCTCCTCCAGATCGAGGCTGCGGGCCAGGTCCGGGTCGGAGGTGACCCCGCTGACCGGCACCGGCCGGGTGTGCGGGGTGTCGCCGAGCAGCGCGCCGAGGATGACGACCATCTCCACGCCCAACTCATGGGCGTAGCCGAGGATCTCGTTGCAGAACGACCGCCAGCGCATGCTCGGCTCGATACCGCGCACCAGCACCAGGTCCCGGGACTTCTCCCCGGTGTCCGCCCGGACCACCGAGAGCCGGGTCGTCGGCCAGGTGATCTTGCGCACCCCGCCCTCCAGGGCCACAGTGGGCCGGTTCACCTGGAAGTCGTAGTAGTCCTCGGCGTCGAGCGAGGCGAAGACCTCGCCCTTCCACTCCCGGTCCAGGTGCCCGACCGCGGTCGAGGCGGCGTCTCCGGCGTCGTTCCAGCCCTCGAAGGCACAGATCATGACCGGGTCGATCAGCTCGGGAACCCCCTCAAGCTCGATCACCCAGCGCCTCCTTCCGACCGGGGCGGACGGATGGTGCCGCCTCCAGCTGCAGTTTCCCATTGCGTGCCACCCAAGCCTACGGCTTTCCGGGGCCCCGGCCGCAGCCCCTGTCCAGGAGTACTAAGAGATTCATCCGATCTGTCCTTCGAAAGTTCGGACGCACCTCTGGACGGAACCCTTAGCGCAGCGCTATACATCGGATCATCGCGAAAGGTCCGATGTTCTCTCTCGCGCATCGTTTCAGGGAGCCCCCATTGAGTCAGCGTCCATCCGTCACCGAGCTCGAGGTCCATGACATCCGGTTTCCCACCTCGGAGCAGCTCGACGGCTCGGACGCCATGAACCCGGACCCCGACTACTCCGCCGCCTACCTCGTGCTGCGCACGGACGCGGAGGAGGGGGCGGCGGCCTCCGAGGGACACGGCTTCGTCTTCACCATCGGCCGCGGCAACGATGTCACCGCGGCCGCCATCCGCTCCCTGCGCCCCCATGTGGTGGGCCGCCCGGCACCCCTGACGGCGGCCGAGCTGGCCGCCCTGCACCGTGAGCTCACCCATGACTCGCAGCTGCGCTGGCTCGGCCCCGAGAAGGGCGTCATGCACATGGCCGCGGGCGCGGTGGTCAACGCCGCCTGGGACCTCGCCGCCCGGCACGCAGGCAAGCCGCTGTGGCAGTTCCTCGCCGAGATGTCGCCCGAGGAACTGGTCGAGCTGGTCGACTTCCGCTACCTCAGCGACGCGCTCACCCCGGAGGACGCGCTCGCCATCCTGCGCACCGCCGAGCCCGGCCGCGCCGAGCGCGCCGCGCGGCTGCGCGAGCGGGGCTACCCCGCCTACACCACCTCGCCCGGCTGGCTCGGCTACTCCGACGAGAAAATGATCAAGCTGGCGCAGGAGGCCGTCGCCGACGGCTTCGGTCAGATCAAGCTCAAGGTCGGGTCCGACCTGGACGAGGACCTCAGACGGATGCGGCTCGCCCGTGAGGCGGTCGGCCCCGATGTGCGCATCGCCGTGGACGCCAACCAGCGCTGGGACGTGGCGGAGGCGGTGCGCTGGATGAGCGCCCTGGCGCCGTACGACCCGCACTGGATCGAGGAGCCCACCAGCCCGGACGACGTCCTCGCCCACGCCGCCATCCGCGCCGGACAGCCGGTCAAGGTGGCCACCGGTGAGCATGTCGCCAACCGCGTGGTCTTCAAGCAGCTGCTCCAGGCCGAGGCCGTCGACTTCGTCCAGATCGACGCGGCACGGGTCGCCGGGGTCAACGAGAACCTCACGATCCTGCTGCTCGCCGCCAAGTACGGACGTCCGGTGTGCCCGCACGCGGGCGGCGTCGGGCTGTGCGAACTCGTCCAGCACCTGGCCATGTTCGACTTCGTGGCCGTCTCGGGCAGCTGGGAGGACCGGGTCATCGAGTATGTCGACCACCTCCACGAGCACTTCGCCGATCCCGCGGTCGTCGAGTCGGGCCGCTACCGGGCACCGACCGCGCCGGGCTTCTCCGCCCGTATGTACCCCGAGTCGATCGCCGCCTACCGCTATCCGGACGGGCCCGAATGGCAGGCCCGCATCGCACGGCCCGTACCGGCACCGTCCGCACCGGCACGGCCCGTACCGGCACCGTCCGCACCGGCACCGTCCGCACCCGTACAGCCTCAGGAGGACCACCAGTGACCACCGGCGACTTCGAAGGGCTGGCCGCGCTCGTCACCGGCGGCGCCTCCGGCATCGGCGCCGCCATCGCCGCCACGCTGCGCGACCGGGGCGCGCGGGTCGCCGTCCTGGACCGCGACCCGTCCGCCGCCCCGGAGGGCACGCTGCCGCTCAAGGCCGACGTGACCTCCGACGAGGGGGTCAGGACCGCGGTGGACGCGGCCGTGGCCGAGTTCGGCGCCCTGCACACCGTGGTCGGCAACGCGGGCATCGGCGCGATCGGCAGCGTCGAGGACAACTCCGACGAGGAGTGGCACCGGCTGCTGGACATCAATGTGCTGGGCCTGGTCCGCACCGCGCGGGCCGCGCTGCCGCACCTGCGCGCCGCCGCGGCCGACCGGCCCGGCGCCGTCTCCATCACCCACACCTGCTCGATCGCCGCCACCGCCGGACTGCCGCAGCGCGCCGCCTACAGCGCCAGCAAGGGTGCGGTGCTGTCGCTGACCCTCGCCATGGCGGCCGACCACATCCGCGAAGGGGTGCGCGTCAACTGCGTCAACCCCGGCACCGTGGACACTCCGTGGGTCGGCCGGCTGCTCGACCAGGCCCCCGACCCGGCGGCCGAGCGCGCCGCCCTGGAGGCCCGGCAGCCCACCGGACGGCTGGTCTCCGCCGACGAGGTGGCCGCCGCCGTCGCGTATCTCGCCAGCCCCGCCGCCGCGGCCGTCACCGGCACCGCGCTGGCCGTCGACGGAGGGATGCAGGGGCTGCGGCTGCGCCCCGCCTCCTCCTGAGACAACGGCCCGACCGCTCGAGACAACGGCCCGACCGCTTGAAACAACGGCCCGACCGCTTGAGACAACCGCACGACTCGACCCAGGAACGACCAAGGACGGGACTCGATGACGAGACTCCGCACCACCGGCACCGCCGCCTGCGCCGTGCTGCTGGCCGTCGCAGCGCTCACCGGCTGCAACCGAGAGAGCAATGGCGCCGGCGGCGGCAAGGTCGGCATCGACATGCCGCGGACGGACACCGACTTCTGGAACTCCTACCAGCAGTATCTGGAGAAGGGCATCGACAAGGGCACGGTCTCCGCGCTCCCGCTGTCCAACTCGCAGAACGACATCGGCAAGCTGGTCGCCAACGTCCAGGCGTTCACCGACCAGGGCGCCAAGGCGGTCATCATGGCGCCCCAGGACACCGGAGCCATCTCCTCCACCCTGGAGCAGCTGGAGGAGAAGAAGATCCCCGTCGTCAGCGTGGACACCCGGCCCGACTCCGGCAAGGTCTACATGGTGGTGCGCGCCGACAACCGGGCGTACGGCACCAAGGCGTGCGAGTACCTGGGCGAGAAGCTCGGCGGCAAGGGCCGGGTGGCCGAGCTCCAGGGCGACCTCAGCTCCATCAACGGCCGGGACCGCTCGCAGGCGTTCGCCTCCTGCATGAAGAAGAAGTACCCCGGCATCAAGGTGCACGAGCTGCCCACCGACTGGAAGGGCGATGTGGCCTCCGCCAAGCTGCAGAGCCTGCTGGCCCAGCACAAGGACGTGAACGGCATCTACATGCAGGCGGGCGGCGCCTTCCTGCAGCCCACGCTCGCGCTGCTGGAGCAGAAGCGGCTGCTGAAGCCGGCCGGTTCGGCCAAGCACATCACGATCATCTCCAACGACGGGATACCCGAGGAGCTGGACGCGATCCGCTCCGGGAAGATCGACGCCACGCTCTCCCAGCCCGCCGACCTCTACGCCCAGTGGGCCCTGAACTACGCGAAGGCCGCTCTGGACGGCAAGACGTTCAAACCCGGCCCCACCGATCACGACTCCAAGATCGTCAAGATCGAGAACGGCCTGGAGGACCAGCTCCCGGCGCCGCTGGTCACCAAGGAGAACGTCGACGACAAGAAGCTGTGGGCCAACCAGCTCGAGAAGAAGTGACCATGGCCGAGGCCGAGCAGCCCGCCGTCGTACGGGCCCAGGGCATCGTCAAACGGTTCGGGCCCACCGTCGCCCTGGACCACGCCCGGCTTGCGGTGCGGCCCGGGGAGGCCCATGCGCTCGTCGGGCGCAACGGGGCGGGCAAGTCCACGCTGGTGTCCGTCCTGACCGGGATGGAGCGCCCGGACGAGGGCGAGGTGACCTTCGCGGGCGAGCCCGCCCCCGGCTACGGCGACACCGCCGCCTGGCAGCGCAGGGTGGCCTGCGTCTACCAGAAGTCGATGGTGGTCCCGGACCTGACGGTCGCCGAGAACCTCTACCTCAACCGCTTCCCGGGCGCGGGGCGCATCCGCTGGCGCGCCCTGCGCGAGGACGCCCGCGCGCTGCTGGCCGAGTACGGCGTGGAGGTGGACCCGCAGACGCGGGCGAAGGACCTCAGCGTCGAGCAGCGGCAGTTCGTGGAGATCGCCCGCGCGCTCTCCTTCGGCGCCCGGCTGATCATCCTCGACGAGCCCACCGCCCAGCTCGACGCGGGCGGGATCGACCGGCTCTTCGCCAAGCTGCTTCAGCTGCGCCGGCAGGGGGTGGCCTTCCTGTTCATCTCGCACCACCTGCAGGAGGTCTACGAACTCTGCGACACCGTCACCGTCTTCCGCGACGCCCGGCACGTGCTGACCGCCCCGGTCGCCGGCCTCCCCAAGGAGGAGCTGGTGGCGGCGATGACCGGGGACGACGGCGGGGCGCCCGAGGGCGACTCCCGGGCCGTCGTCCGCGCCCCCGTCACCGTCAAGGCGGCCGACCCGGAGGGCGAGCCGGTGCTGCGCACCGAAGGGCTCGCCCTGGAGGGCGAGTTCGACCCGCTGGACCTGGTGGTGCGCCCCGGCGAGGTGCTCGGCCTGGCCGGGGCCACGGCCAGCGGCAACACGGCGGTCGGCGAGACCCTGGTGGGGCTGCGCAAACCGGCCGGCGGGCGGCTGTCGGTGCGCGGTCGGCCGGTGCGCCCCGGCAGCGTGCCGCACGCCATCGACGCGGGGATCGGCTACGTCCCGGAGGACCGGCACGACCAGGGGCTGGTCCTGGGCCGCAGCGTGGCCGAGAACGCCACGCTCACCGTCACCGACCAGCTCGGACCCTACGGCACGGTGCTGCCCTCCCGGACCCGCGCCTTCGCCCAGCGGATGATCACCTCACTGGACATCAAGACCTCCGGCCCTTCGCAGCCGGTTTCGGGTTTGTCCGGCGGAAATCAGCAGAAGGTCGTCATCGCGCGGGCGCTGGCCCGTGAGCCCAGCGTCCTGGTCGCCATCCGCCCGACCGCCGGGGTGGACGTGAAGTCCAAGGACGCGCTGCTCGGCGTCGTACGGGACGTGGCCGCGTCCGGGAGCGGCGCGGTCATCGTCTCGGACGAGCTGGACGATCTGCGGGTCTGCGACCGGATCCTGGCGTTCTTCCACGGGCGGGTGGTCGCGGAGTTCGGCAGCGGCTGGAGCGACCGCCAGCTCGTGGCCGCCATGGAGGGCATGACCGAGCAGGGCGCCAACGGCACGGCGGGGGACACCGAAGACCGTACAGAAGGAAGGCAGACATGACCGATACCGCACGGCAGCGGACCGCCGAGGCGGTGGCTGACGACCCGGCGGGGGGCCGGCCGCGGATCGACATCGCGCGGTGGCGCGATCTGTCGCTGGTCCCCGTGATCTTCGTCCTCGGGGTGATCGGCTTCATCGTCTCGCCCGCCTTCCTCACCGAGGACAACCTGATCGGCGTCGTCCAGCAGTCCACCGAGCTGGGGCTGCTGGTGCTGGGCGAGGCGCTGATCCTGATCAGCGGGCGGATGGACCTCTCCCTGGAGTCGACCATCGCCGTGGCGCCGGTGATCGCCCTGTGGCTCGTCCTGCCCGAGCACGGGGCGCGGTTCGAGGGCCTGGGGCTGCTGCCGGTGTGGACCGCGATACCGCTGTGCCTGGCGGTCGGGGCGCTGATCGGCGCGGCCAACGGCTTCCTGATGCTCAAGCTGCGCGTCAACGGCTTCATTGCGACCCTGGGCATGCTCACCATGCTGCGCGGACTCCAGGTCGGCATCGCCGAGGGCCAGTCGATCGTCAACGTCCCCGAGTCCTTCCGCTACCTCGGCAAGACCGAATGGCTGGGCGTGCCCGCCGCCGTGTGGATCTGCCTGGGGCTGTACGCCCTCGGCGGGCTGGCTCTGGGCTATCTGCGGCACGGACGCGCGCTGTACGCGATCGGCGGCAACCCCGAGGCCGCGCGGGCGGCGGGCATCCGGGTGGACCGGATCACCTGGATCGTGCTGAGCGTCGGCGGGCTGCTGGCCGCCTTCGCGGGCATCCTCTACACGGGCCACTACGGCTCGGTCGCCGCGACCCAGGGCAACGGCTGGATCTTCCAGGTGTTCGCCGCGGCGGTCATCGGCGGGATCAGCCTCAAGGGCGGCCGCGGCACCCTCTTCGGCGCGCTCACCGGCGTGCTGACGCTGCAACTGGTCGTCAACGTGATGACACTCGGCGGGGTACCGCCCCTGTGGAACCAGTTCATCAACGGCTCGATCATCATCGTCGCGCTGATCATCTCCCGCTACGCCAGCGGCGAGAAGCAGGACTGAGAGCCGGGAGGAAGCCATGGCGGTCGACGGCGGACGGGCCCCGAGCGGGCCGCGCGAGCTGGGGCGCTCGGGGGTGCGCGTACCACCCCTGGGGCTTGGCTGCGCGCCGCTGGCCAATCTCTACGAGGCGGTGCCGGAGGAGCGCGCGCTGGACACCGTAAGGGCGGCGTTCGACACCGGCCTCACCTATATGGACACCGCGCCGCACTACGGCGTCGGGCTGTCCGAGGAACGGCTGGGGCGGGTGCTGGCCGGGCGCGACCGCGCCGGGTACACGCTCTCCACCAAGGTGGGGCGGCGGCTGCGGCCGCGCGCCCCCGGGGAGCCCGTCCAGGCGGACGGGTTCGCCGACACCCCCGACCGGGTCCGGGAGTGGGACTTCACCCGGGACGGCATCCGCGCCGGCCTCGAGTCCTCCCTGGAGCGGCTCGGGGTCGACGCCGTGGACATCCTCTACCTCCACGATCCGGAAGACCACATCCATGAGGTCTATGAGACCGGCTTCGCGGCCCTGGCCGAGCTCAAGCGGGAGAAGCTCGTCCGGGCCATCGGCTTCGGCATGAACCACAGCGACCTCCTCGCCCGGTTCGTCGCCGACTTCGACGTGGACGTCGTGCTGTGCGCCGGGCGCTGGACGCTGCTGGAGCGCACCGCCTTCGACGATCTGCTGCCGGTGTGCGAGCGGCGCGGCACCTCCGTGGTGGTCGGCGGGGTCTACAACTCCGGGCTGCTCGCCGACCCCGCCCCCGGGGCCCGCTACGACTACCAGCAGGCGCCGCCCGAACTCCTCGCGCGGGCCCGGCGGCTGGCCGAGGTCTGCGCCGAGTTCCAGGTGCCGCTGCGGGCCGCCGCGCTGCGCTTCCCCTTCGGCCACCCCGCGGTGGCCGCGGCGGTGGTCGGCTGCGCCTCCCCGGCCGAAGTCCGGGACAACGCCGCGCTGTTCACCCACGACATCCCCGACGAGCTGTGGCAGGCCCTGGTCCGGCGCGGTCTGCTCGACGACGACGTCCCGCTGCCGGTCTGAACCCCTTAAGGAGTGCCCGAGTGCCCTTGCCGCGCCGTATCGACGCCCATCACCACCTGTGGGACCTGACCCGCCGCGAGCAGCCCTGGATGGACGGCCCGTGGGCCGAGCCCATCCGCCGCACCTTCACCCCGGACGACCTCACGCCCCATCTGGACGCCCACGGGATCGACGCCACCGTCGTCGTCCAGTCCAGCTCCTCCGTGGCGGAGACCCGGGAACTCCTCGCCCTGGCCGGCGGGTCGGACCGGATCGCGGGCGTCGTCGGCTGGGCCGACCTCACCGACCCCGGAGTGGGCGAGGTGCTCGCGGAGCTGGCCGCCGGGCCCGGCGGCGACCGGCTGGTGGGCCTGCGCCACCAGGTGCAGGACGAGCCCGATCCGCGGTGGCTGGACCGCGGCGACACCCGCCGGGGGCTGGCCGCCGTGGCCGACGCGGGGCTGGTCTACGATCTGCTGGTCACCCCGCGCGAGCTGCCCGCGGCCATCGACGCCGTCCGCGAGCTGCCGCAGCTGCGCTTCGTCCTCGACCACGCGGCCAAACCGCCCGTGGCGAGCGGTGAGCGCGACCCCTGGGCCTGGCAGCTGGCCGCGCTCGCGGCCCTGCCGAACGTCGACTGCAAGCTGTCGGGTCTGGTCACCGAGGCCGACTGGGACGGCTGGAAGCCCGAGCAGGTGCTCCCGTACGCCTGGCACGTCCTGGACGCCTTCGGGCCCGGCCGGGTGCTGTTCGGCTCCGACTGGCCGGTGTGCGTCCTGGCCGCGACGTACGACGAGGTGGTGGCCCTCGCGGACCGGGCCACCCTCCGCCTCGGCGAGGATGAGCGCGCCGCCGTCTTCGGCGGCAACGCGGCCCGCGCCTACGGTCTGGGAGCCTAGCGGAAGGCCCCCGTCCAACGACCCCGCCCCCGCGCCACCCGAG
>NZ_JAEEAP010000035.1 GCF_016103465.1 Streptomyces sabulosicollis | reverse complement strand
GCGCCGGGGAGGGGACGGGCCGCCGCGCCGGTGACAGGTGTCCGGCGCCCGGACGGCCGCCCTGATTGAATCGGTGCGTATGGGGATGAACCACCATCCTCTTCCGCCGCGCAGGACCGGACGCAGAAGGCGGTGGCGCCGACGTGAGCAGCGACTCCCCTCCCCCGCCCGAGCGACCGAGAGGGCGGGACGCACCCCCTCGTCGCGGCGTGGCCGGCGGACCGGCGAGGCGGGCCTCGCGGGCGGTGGCGCGGGCCCGCCGCTCCGGCTCCGCGGCCCTGGCGGCGGCGGTGCGCCGGGCGGGCGACGGACGCGGGACGGTCCATCCCGGGCTGCGGCTGACCGCCGCGTACGCCTGGCGGCTGATGGTCATCGGAGTGGCCGTCTACCTGGCGTTCACGGTGCTGGGTCGGTTCGAACTCGTCGCGATCGCGGTGTTCCTGGCGCTGGTGGCCACCGCCTTGCTGCGGCCGCTGGCCGATCTGCTGGCGCGGGTGTTCCCCAGGCCGCTGGCGGTGGCGCTGGCGGTGTTCGGCACGCTGTTCGCGGTGCTGGGGCTGCTGGCGCTGGTGGGGAACGCGGCGGCCGCGGAGGCGGGCCGGCTGGTGGGTGAGCTGCGCGGCGGTATCGGACGGATCGAGCGGTGGCTGGAGGGGCCGCCGTTCCATGTCCGGCGCGGTGTGCTGTCGGGGGCCCACGACCGGATCACCTCCTTCGTGTCACGGCACCGCGCGGCGCTGATCAGCAGGGCGCTCAGCAGCGCGGGGCAGGTCGTGGAGGCGGGCACGGCGGTGTTCCTGGCCCTGTTCTGTTCGGTGTTCTTCGTCCATTCCGGCGACCGGATGTGGCAGTGGTTCCGGGGTCAGCTCCCCGAGCGCGCCCGGTCCCCGTGGGACCGTGCGGCGCGGGCGGCGTGGACCACCTTCGCCGGGTACACCCGGGGCATCATCGTCGTGGCGGCCTCCAACGCGGCCCTGGTCGGCATCGCCCTGTTCCTGCTGCGGGTGCCGCTGGCCCTGCCGCTGACGCTGCTGGTCTTCTTCGCGACGTTCGTTCCGCTGATCGGTTCGCCGATCGCGCTGGCGGTGGCGACGGTGGTGGCTCTGGCCGGGCGGGGTCCGGCCATCGCGGCCGTGGTCCTGTTGCTGATCGTGGCGGTCGGCCAGTTCGAGGGGCATGTTCTGCATCCGCTGGTGATGAGCTGGGCGGTGCGGCTCCATCCGGTGGTGGTGGCGATTTCGGTCATCGCCGGAAGCATCGTGGCGGGGGTGATCGGGGCGGTGGTGGCGGTGCCCATGGTGTCCGTCGCCTGGTCGGTGACGCGGGCGCTGCGCCGGCGGCCGCCCGGCGAAGCCTGACCGGCGCCACTCGTAGCACACGGCGGGAACCCGTACCCATACGGCGGGAACCCGTACGTCAGCGTCGGGAACCGGTGCGTCGGCGGCGGTCGGAACGCCCCGCATAAATTGCATCCAGGATTCGCATTAACGTAATCTGCCGCCATGCGGCTGACGAAGTCAACGGACCTGGCGCTCCGCACGGTCATGCGCCTGGCGGTCACCGGCGCCGAGCCCTGCACGGCCCGGCAGATCGCCGGGGAGATGCAGGTGCCCCACAGCCACCTGGCCAAGGTGGCGGCCCGGCTGCAGCACCTGGGCCTGATCGAGACACGGCGCGGACGGGGCGGCGGGCTGACGCTCACCGCGACCGGGCGCACCGCCTCGGTGGGTCAGCTGGTCCGGGAGTTCGAGGGGGTCGGCGACGTCGTGGACTGCGAGGGGGACGTACCGTGTCCGCTGCGGCAGGGCTGCCGGCTGCGCATGGCGCTGCGCCGGGCGCAGGAGGCGTTCCTCAGCTCGCTCGACCCCCTCACGGTCGACGATCTGGTGGCGTCCCCGACCGGTCCGGTGCTGCTGGGCCTGGTCGGGCGCGCACCCGGGCTGTCCCCATGAGGCCGCCGTCCGGGTTACGGAGCCCGGGTCCCGTCCCGCCGAGCCGTGATCACACGGAGGTCGCCATGCCCGGTCCACCCATGCCGCTGAATGCGAATCTGAGATACCAGTTAGGCCCGCCCATGCTCTCCCAGAAGTCCGCCGAGACCGTCCGCGCCACGCTTCCCGCCGTGGGTGAGGCCATCGGCACCATCACCGAGCTGTTCTACCGGAAGCTCTTCGAGGCCCACCCCGAACTGCTGCGGAACATGTTCAACCGGGCCAACCAGGCCGCGGGCACCCAACGGCAGGCCCTCGCGGGCGCGATCGCCGCGTTCGCCACCGCCCTGGTGGAGCGGCCGGGCACCCGCCCCGACGCCCTGCTGAACCGGATCGCCCACAAGCACGCCTCGCTCGGGGTGAGCGCGGCGCAGTATCCGGTGGTGCACCGCCATCTGTCCGCCGCCATCGCGGAGGTGCTCGGCGACGCGGCCACCGAGGAGGTGGCCGCCGCCTGGGACGAGGTCTACTGGCTGATGGCCAACGCCCTGATCGAGACCGAGCGGCGGCTGTACGCGGAGCAGGGCGTGCTGGCCGGCGGGACCTGGCGGCAGTGGGAGGTGGTCGAGCGGGTCCGGGAGACAGCCGATGTGGCCACCTTCCGGATCCGGCCGGCCGACGGCCGCCCCACCCCGGCGTTCAAGGCGGGCCAGTACGTCTCGGTGCAGGTGGAACTGGCCGACGGGGCCCGGCAGATCCGCCAGTACAGCCTGACCAACGGCCCCGGCGCCTCGGTGCGCTCCTTCTCCGTCAAGCGCGTGCACGCGGGCGAGGGCCCGGCCGGTGAGGTCTCCGGCCATCTCCACGACCACATCCACGAGGGCGATGAGCTCACCGTCTCCGCGCCCTACGGCGACGTCGTCCTCGACACCACGGACACGCCGCTGCTGCTCGCGTCCGCGGGGATCGGCTGCACCCCGATGGTGGCGATGCTGGAGGAGCTGACGGCCAGAGGGCATCAGGCCACGGTCATCGCCGTCCACGCCGACCGCTCCCCCGCCGACCACGCCCTGCGCGCCGACCAGGAGCGGCTGGTCACCAAGCTGGCGCGGGGCACCGCCCACACGTGGTACGAGCGGCCCGAGGGCGACTGGCCGGCCGAGCGCACCGGCCGCGTCGACCTGTCCGGCATCGAGATCCCGGACGGTGTGCGGGCGTATCTGTGCGGGCCGCTGCCCTTCATGCGGTCGGTGCGGACCCAGCTGCTGGAACGGGGTGTGCACCCCTCCGCGATCCACTACGAGGTCTTCGGGCCCGATCTCTGGCTGACCCGGGACGACGGCGAGGACCGCTGACACCCACCCGCCGCCACCCACCGGCGCTCGTCCACCCGATGTTGGCCGGATGAACTCGAATGGCCCAGAGGCCGGTCGCATTGGTCCGGGGGAACGTGGGACCGTACGGACACGGGTTCTGCCCGTTCCGTACGCAACCGTGCGGAATGGTCCGTCCGGTACCCCCACATCGACGAGGAACCATGGATCGCGAAAAGATCACTCTCAGCGGCGCTCAGGAGACCTTGCTCGCCACGCTGTACGGCAGGGCGGTGGACAGCCGTTCACCGGACTCCATCCTGCACGACCACGCGGCCCGGGAGGCCGTGGAGCGCGTGGCCTACGACTTCGGCACAACGGGGATGACGGACACGACGGCGGTCGGCATCGCTCTGAGGGCGAAACAGCTCGACGACTGGGCCATGGAGTTCCTGGCCGAGCACCAGAAGGCGACCGTGCTCCACCTCGCGTGCGGTCTCGACACCCGGGTGCAGCGCCTCGACCCGCCGTCGTCGGTGCGCTGGCTCGACGTCGACTACCCCGAGGTGATCGATCTGCGCCGGCGGCTGCTTCCCGAGCCGTCGGGGAACTACGAGATGGTCGGCGCCTCGGTCACCGATGAGGCATGGCTGCGCGAGGTGCCCGACGACCGGCCCACCGTGGTCGTCGCCGAGGGGCTGACGATGTATCTGCACAAGGAGGAGGGCAAGCGGCTGATCCAGCGGATCACCGAGCGGTTCCCCAGCGGACAGCTGCTCTTCGATGTCTACGGGCCGCTGGGCATCAGGCTCCAGAAGATGGTCCCCGCGGTGCGCAACGCGGGCGCCACCCTCCACTGGGGCCTGGCCGACCCCCGTGAGATCGAGACCTGGCACCCGGGGCTGACCTGTCTCGACGCGGTGCGCAGCGTGGACATGCCGGGGGTGGAGAAGATGCCCGCCTCCGGCCGGATGAGCATGCGGGTGATGGCGCGTCTGCCCGGTTTCCGGGACGTGGGCCGGATCCTGCGCTACCGCTTCTAGCGGCTCCGTCCCGGCGCCGGGTGGTCCCGGTGCCGGGGCGGGCGGCGGGGCGACCGCTATTTGATGCCCACCAGCATGGAGTAGCCGTTCGTCAGCGGTTCGATCCGGCTGTCGCGGAACCCCGTCTCCGCCAGCCAGGCGCGGCCGTCGGCAGCCGTGTACTCGAAGCCGGACCGGGTCTCGATGAGCATGTTCAGACTGGCCAGGAGGCCGAAGGTGTTCTCCTTGCGGTCGTCGTCGATGATGGCGTCGTAGACGAGGACCGCTCCCCCGTCGGGCAGCGCGTCGTACGCCTTCTTCAGCAGCAGCCGCTTCTCCTCCAGCCCCCAGCCGTGCAGGATCTGGCCCAGCACGATGACATCGGCGCCGGGCAGGTCATCGGTGAAGAAGTCGCCTCCGTGGAAGGTGAGCCGGTCCTCCAGGCCGAAGGACGCCACGTACTTCTCGAAGACGGGCCGCACCCGGGGCAGCTCGAAGACACCGCCGCTCATATGGGGGTGGCGCTGGGCCACCGCCACCGGCACGCAGCCCACCGCTCCGCCGACGTCCAGCACCGTCCGGTAGCCGGCCCAGGGGAACCGCTCGGCTATCACCATCGCCTTGCCCATGCTGAGCCCGGTCATTCCGTGCAGGAATCGTTCGAGGCCCTCCTGGTCGTGGTAGATCGCGTCGAACACGTCACCGCCGTGCTTGTGCTCGTTCTGTGGTTTCCCGGTTCGCAGCGCCTCGGTGAGCGACGCCCAGAAGGGATACAGCCGGCTGTTGGCCATCTCCAGGATGCCGCCCGCGTAGGTGGCCTTCTCGCGGTCGAGAAAGGTGTCGGCGGACGGGCTGTTGCGGTACACGCCTTCGGCCCGCTCCAGGAATCCGAGGGCCACCAGCGCGTCGAGGAAGTCCGCGGCGCCGCGCGGGTGCAGCCCGAGCGCCTCGGCCAGGTCACCTCCGGTGCGCGGGGCTTCGGCGAGCAGGGAGAAGAGATCCAGTTCCACCGCGGTGAGCAGCGCCTTCGACGCCATGAAGCCGAGCCCGACCTCCAGAATGGGCTCTGGGCTGATCTCGTGCCGCATAAGGCTCCCTCACTGTTCCCGGATGTGCGCTCTGGCCGCACCTGACCGTATGTGGACCTCCTTACGCTACCGTCCCGTTGCCCTCTACACGGGTCATCGCCGGACGGCCCGAGAAGGCGATTTCACCCCTCACCTGGCGTGGATTTCCGCCATATCC
This sequence comes from Streptomyces sabulosicollis, assembly GCF_016103465.1. Taxonomy (GTDB): domain Bacteria; phylum Actinomycetota; class Actinomycetes; order Streptomycetales; family Streptomycetaceae; genus Streptomyces; species Streptomyces sabulosicollis. The sequence goes on along the minus strand of NZ_JAEEAP010000035.1, from coordinate 32,094 downwards.
GCCCGCACCCTTGACGCCGGGTTGGACAGGCAGCACCGGCCGCCAAGGGCACCACTACGTCGATGCCCGCTCCGGGGACGACGGGGCGCCGGGCACCAGCGCCGCCAGGGCCTGGCGCAGCCCCGGACAACGGTGGCCATGACCGCCTGGGCCGCCCCGCTCTACCGCGGCCGCCCCGATATCGGCGCCGTCGAGGGCCCGTCCGGCGGCCGCGCTTGACCTTGTCGCAGCGGCAGGGTTTCTACTGGCGGCATGCGCATCGGAGAGATCGCCGCGCTCGTCGGAGTCACCTCCCGGACCGTGCGGCACTACCACCACATCGGTCTGCTGCCCGAGCCCCTGCGGCGCGCCAACGGATACCGGGTCTACACCCTCCGGGACGCCGTTCTGCTGGCCCGGATCCGGCGGCTGACCGAGCTCGGGCTCGCCCTGGACGAGGTGCGGGACGTCCTCGCGGACGAGGCCGGGCGTGAACTGGCCGAAGTACTGGGCGAGTTGGACGCCGACCTGGCCCGCCAGGAACATGAGATCCAGCAGCGTCGCAGGGTGCTGGCGGCTCTTCTGGACGGCCCGCTCACCCCGGACGCGCCCCTCTCCCCCGCGCTCGCCGAACTCCTGAAGGCGGCACCCGCCACCTCCTCACCGACCGCCGCCAAGGACCGCGAACACCTGATGCTCCTGGAGGGGATGGTCGGCGGGGACGCGGTGTACGCGGCGCTGCGGCCGCTGGCCGAGGACCCCGCCGTGCTCCCGATGTACGAGCGGCTGGACGAACTGGAGGGGGCCGCGGCGGACGATCCCCGGATCGCACCGTTGGCCGAGGAACTGGCCGCCGCCGTACCGGACGAGGTGCTGGCGGCCATCCCGGACGGCGGCCCGACGGTGACCGGCTTCGAGCAGGCGCTGCTCGCCGACTACTCGCCCGCCCAGGCCGAGGTGGTGCGCCGGGTGATGGCGGAGCTGACCGGCCGGCGGGGCGGGAGGGCGTCATGAACCGGCCGCTCGCACGGGCCGCGGCGCGGGCGGAGGGCGTGGTGGAGACCCTGGTCCCGGTGGTCGCGCGCCGGCTCGTCATGCACGAGGTCCGGGCCCTGCACAGCCTCGCGCTGTGGCTGCTGCGCCGCCGCCACCAGGTCCCCGAGGGGGCGCTGGCCGTCGCCTACACCGGGCCCCAGACGGCCATGATGTACGGGATGATCTTCGTTTCGGTCATCGAGACGGTGGCGCTGGCCCTGGTGATCCCCTGGCCGGCCGTGCACGCCGTCACGCTCGTCGTCGACGTGTACGGGGTGGTGCTGATCCTCGCCCTGCACGCGGCCTGTGTGGTCCGGCCGCACGTCGTGGGCTCGGACGGCTCGCTGCGCATCCGCTACGGCGCCCTGTTCGACCTGCGCGTCCCGGCCGCCGCCATCGCCGCCGCCCGGGTCGACCGGCGCTATCCGGACGGACGGCTGGTGCGACTGGGCCCGGACGGGGTGCTCGACCTCGCGGTGGGCAGCCAGACCACGGTGACGGTGGAGCTCACGGAGCCGGTGACGTTCGTACGGCCCCTCGGGCGCCGGGGTGTCGCCCGTACGCTCCGGTTCCACGCGGACGACCCACGGGGAGCGGTCGCCGCGCTCACCCGCGCCCGGACCGGGGCGGCGCCGGATCCGTCAGCGTCGCCGCAGTGACGGGTCGAGCAGCGCGGGCGGGGTGTCGTGCTTCTCGTGTGCGGCGAGGTCGGTGCCGGGTGCGACGATCGCGTCGATCGCGTCGAGCACATCGGCGGTGAGCACGGTCTCGGCGGCGGCGAGTTGCGTGTGCAGATGGTCCAGTGTGCGGGGGCCGATGAGCGCGCTGGTCACGGCGGGATGCGCGGTGACGAATCCGAGGGCGAGCTGGATCATGGTCAGACCGGCCTGGTCGGCGACCCCGGCCAGCCGTTCGACGGCGTCGAGCCTGGCCCGGTTGGCGGGGATGGTGACATCGAAGCGCTCCGGCATGAACGCCGAGCGGCTGGTGGCGATGTCCCGGCCCTCGCGGATCGCGCCCGACAGCCAGCCCGAGGCCAGCGGGCTCCACACCAGCACGCCGAGCCCGTACTCCTCGGTCACGGGCAGTACGTCCCGCTCGATCCCGCGCTGCAGGATCGAGTAGCTGGGCTGTTCGGTGACGTAACGGCTCAGATGGTGCTCGCGGGCGGCCCACTGGGCCTGTACGAGGCGGTAGGCGGGGAAGGTCGAGGAGCCGAAGTAGCGGATCTTTCCCGCTCGCTGCAGGTCGGTGAGTGCCGACAGCGTCTCCTCGTCACTGGTGGCCGGGTCCCACCGGTGGATCTGGTAGAGGTCGACGTGGTCGACGCCGAGACGGCGCAGGCTGTTGTCCAGCTCGGTGACCAGCCAGCGGCGCGAGCCGCCCCGGTGGTTGGGCTCGTCGTCCATGGGCATGCCCGCCTTCGTGGCCAGCACGATGTCGTCGCGGCGGCCGGCGATGGCCTTGCCGACCATCTCCTCCGACTCTCCGGCGCTGTACATGTCGGCGGTGTCGATGAGGTTGACCCCGGCCTCGAGAGCCGTATCGACGAGAGCGGTGGCCTCGTCCTGGGTGGTGCGCCCGATCCTGCCGAAGTTCATCGCGCCGAGCGCGAGGGAGCTGACCTGCACACCGGTGCGGCCCAAGGTGCGGTACTGCATGACCGTGTTCCTCCACTGCGGGGAAGCCTGGTGGCATTGCGTCGTGGCAATGCGAGGGTTTGGTCGCCAGGCCCCCGCTCTGGCATCATGAGCAAACGGAACCTCGCTCCGGTAAAGATACGGAACGTCGTTCCGTTTGGCAAGCCCGGCAGCGGAGGGAGCGGCGCGGTGAACGACGGCGACAAGGGCGCGGGGCCCTCGGCCCGGTCCAAGCGGGCGGACGCCCGACGCAACCAGAAGACGCTGCTCGACGCGGCCGCCTCGGTCTTCGTCACCTCGGGCGTGGAGGCGCCGGTGCGCGACATCGCGGCCAAGGCCGGTGTCGGCGTGGGCACGATCTACCGCCACTTCCCGACACGGGCGGACCTGATCATCGCCGTCTACCGGCACCAGGTCGACGCCTGCGCCGAGGCCGGTCCCGCCCTGCTGGCGAGCAGCGAGACCCCGCACGCCGCACTGGGACAGTGGATCAATCTCTTTGTCGACTTCCTGGTCACCAAGCACGGCCTCGCCGCCGTGCTGCGGTCCGACAACGCCGGCTTCGACACGCTGCACGCGTACTTCCTGGACCGCCTCGAACCCGTGTGCACCGAGCTGCTCGACGCGGCGGCCGACGCCGGTGAGATCCGGTCCGACCTGAAGGCGTACGAGCTGATGCGCGGCGTCGGGAACCTCTGCATCGGCGCCGACCACGACCCCCGCTACGACGCACGCCGACTGGTCGGGTTCCTCATCGCGGGACTGCGCCGGCCGCGCTGACGGCGACTGATTTCTGAGTATGCACCTGAGTATCCGGACGGATGCGGGACCGCCCGTGTCCGCCGATCCTTGTCCGCATGAGTGAGACACCGGTCAAGCAGCAGAGCACGGCCGCGTTCTACGGTCAGGCGGTCGCCTCCTTCGCCGTCGCCATGGCCGCCACCGCCATCGGCATCTTCCAGCTGAGCGCCGACGCCTGGGTGCGCGGCTTCCTCGCCATCTCGGTGCTCTACCTGGTGACGTCGGCCTTCACCCTGGCCAAGGTGATCCGGGATCGGCAGGAGGCCGGGCAGATCGTCAGCCGGGTCGATCAGGCGCGGGTGGAGAAGCTGCTCGCCGGCCACGATCCCTTCGAGAAGCTGTGAACCTGGCGCCCACCACCCGCCGCTAGTCGTCGATGACGAGCCCCTTTGCCTCGAGCACGGGGGCCAGGCGTGCGCGGCACCACATCTCCCGGGCGGACGATCTCGCCACCGATCAGGACGGGTTCGGCCGTCGGGCCGATGGCCTCCTTGACCGTGTGATCGCCGACTTCGGCCGGCCGGACCCGCGTTCACCCGCCCGGGGGCGGTCCGCTGGTGCCGCGTACCGTCAGCTTGGGGTCCAGCACCGCCTCCCTCGGCTCCGAGGCCGCGTTCTCCAGCCGCTCCACGGCGAACCGCACCGCGTACTGGGCCATGAGCACCGCGTCCTGGCGGACCGTGGTCAGGCCGATCGGCATCAGATGGGAGAGGTGGCTGTCGTCGTAGCCCACCACGGACAGATCACGCGGAACGTCGACGCCCGCCTGTGCCAGGGTCATCAACAGCCCCATCGCGCAACGGTCGTTGCCCGCGAGGACGGCCGTCGGCAGGGGCCGGCCGTGGTCGCGCTCGGCCAGCAGCAGCCGCCCCGCGTCGATGCCCGACCGCTCGGTGTGCTCGCCCGGGATCACCCGTAGCTCCGGCTCCAGGCCATGGCGGCGCATCGCGGCCCGGTAGGCGCGGCGGCGCTCGGCCGATCCCGGTCCGCGGCCGCCGTCGATGTGCACGATCCCGCGGTGGCCCAGGCCGACGAGGTGCTCCATGGCCTGCCGTACGCCCTTGCCCTCGGCCGTGTGCACGCTGTCGACGCGGGCGTGGGGGATCCGGCGGCCGACGGAGACGGTGACCGTGCGGTGCCCCAGTGCGTCGATGTCCGCGGGCTGCGCGTCGGGGCCGAGCAGGATCACCGCCTCGCAGCGGTGGCCGAGCAGCGCCTCGACGGCCTTGGCCTCGCCCCGCCCCTGGCCGGTCGCGGAGAGCAGGATGTCGTAGCCGAGCCGCTCGGCCTCGGGGTAGATGCCCTCGACGAGGTCGGCGTGGAAGGGCTGGTGCACGGTGAACATCACGCCGAGGGTGCGGCTGCGGCCGCGCGCCAGCAGGCGGGCGGCGCTGTCGGGACGGTAGCCGATCTCGTCGGCGACGCGCAGCACCCGGTCGCGGGTCTGGGGGCTCGCCCCCGGCTGATCGCGGAAGACGATCGAGACCAGTGCCCGGGACACGCCCGCCTTCTCAGCGACGTCCGCCATCGTGGGCCGCTGCTTGCCCGATGTTTCCACCTGTGACCACCCTCCGACGCAGCCCACCCTACGGGCAGTCGTGAGATCCCTCGGCAACACGCTATTGACATGACATTCGGACAGGAGTCATCGTACTCGCCTAGAGCGCGCTAGTAGAGCGCACTAGCCGACCCGTTCTCCCCTGACATCCCAGGTCCCCGGAGCTAAGGAACAACAGCGTGATGCCGTTCGATGTGCCGACCACGGACCGTGGTGTGGCCGCCGGGTTCACCTTTCCGACCTCCGGCTGACCCCGCCCACTCCCCCTCCGCAGAAGGACACGCCATGGCAACGGCGCCATCCCCCCTCCGCACCACCGCGGGCAACCTGTGTCTGGGCTCCGCCCCCGACTCCTGGGGCATCTGGTTCCCGAAGGACGAGCACCAGGTGGCGTACCCCCGCTTCCTCGACGAGTTGGCCGCGGCCGGTTACCAGTGGCTGGAGCTCGGCCCGTACGGCTACCTGCCCACCGACCCGCGGCGGCTGAAGGCCGAGCTCGACGCCCGCGGTCTGCGGGTCTCCGGCGGCACCGCGTTCGGAGCGCTGCACCGCCCCGACGCCTGGGACGAGATGCTCGCCCCCGTCCGCGAGGTGGCCGAGCTGACCGCCGCCGCCGGGGCTCACCACCTGGTCCTGATCCCGCCCATGTTCCGGGACGAGAAGACCGGTGGCTATACCGAGCCGCCCGAGCTGACCGCCGAGCAGTGGGCGGGCTTCGGCCGGTCCGCCGACCGGCTCGGCAAGCTCCTGCTGGACGAGTACGGCCTGCGCCTGGTCGACCCCACCGTGCTCGCCCAAGTGGCCGCCGGGAACCTCTCCTTCGGCGAGGCCGTCAAGCGCGGGGTGTGTGTCTCCCCGCCCGCGGGGGTGCCGAACCCGGCCGATGTGGTGGCCGAACTCACCAGGCTCGACGCCGAGTTGTTCGTCATCGTCGAGCAGGATCTGTACCCGTGCGCTCCCGGCGTGCCGCTGCCCATCGCCGTCAGCACCCGTGAGCACCTGGCCGGTTGCGGCCTCACCGGAACCCGGCGCCCGGCCCTCGGCCGGTAGGAGGCGGCCATGGACGTCAGGGACGACGCGACACGGGCCCCCATCCCGGCCACCGCCATCGCCGACCCCGCCCCGCAGGCGGTCACCCGGCGGCTGCGGATCATCACCGTCATCGCCACCTTCGGCGGTCTGCTCTTCGGCTACGACACCGGCGTCATCAACGGCGCGCTGCCCTATATGACCGACGACCTGGGCCTCACCGCGGTCACCGAGGGCATGGTCACCAGCTCGCTGCTCCTCGGTGCCGCGCTCGGCGCGATCACCGGCGGCCGGCTGTCGGACGCGCGCGGACGGCGGCGCACCATCCTCACCCTGGCCGTGCTGTTCTTCATCGGCGCGCTCGGCTGCACCCTGGCCCCGACCACCGGGATCATGATCGTGGCGCGGTTCGTCCTCGGCCTCGCGGTCGGTGGGGCGTCGGTGACCGTACCGGTCTACCTCGCCGAGATCTCACCCGCGGAGCGGCGCGGTGCCCTGGTCACCCGCAATGAGCTGATGATCGTGAGCGGCCAGCTGCTGGCCTTCACCTGCAACGCGATCATCGCCCGGGTGGGCGGCGAGTCGGGCGGCGTCTGGCGCTGGATGCTCGTCCTGGCCACACTTCCGGCCGTCGTGCTGTGGTTCGGCATGCTGGTGATGCCGGAGAGTCCGCGCTGGCTGGCCTCCCAGAGCCGTTTCGCCGACGCGCTCGGGGTGCTCAAGCAGGTCCGGTCCCAGCAGCGGGCCGAGGCCGAGCTGAGCGAGGTGTCCGCGCTCGCCGTCAAGGAGGAGCGGCAGAAGCTCGGTGGCTGGCAGGACATGAAGGCCACGCCGTGGGTGCGCAAGCTGATGTTCGTCGGCTTCGGCATCGCGATCGTGCAGCAGATCACCGGCGTCAACACGATCATGTACTACGGCACACAGATCCTCACCGACGCGGGCTTCGCCGCGGACAGCGCGCTGACGGCCAACATCGCCAACGGTGTGATCTCGGTGCTGGCCACGTTCGTGGGCATCTGGCTGCTCGGCCGTGTCAACCGCCGCCCGATGCTGATGACCGGGCAGCTCGGCACCACCACCGCCCTGCTGCTGATCGGCGTCTTCTCGCTGGTGCTGCCCTCGGGCGACGGCCGGGCGTACGCCGTGCTCGCCATGACCGTCACCTTCCTCGCCTTCCAGCAGGGCGCGATCTCCCCGGTGACCTGGCTGATGCTCTCGGAGATCTTCCCCATGCGGATGCGTGGCTTCGGCATGGGTGTCGCGGCCGTGGTGCTGTGGCTGACCAACTTCGTGATCGGGCTGGTCTTCCCGTCCCTGGTCTCCGGGATCGGGATCTCCAACACCTTCTTCCTCTTCGTGGTGGCGGGCCTGCTCTCGCTCACCTTCGTCAAGTTCTGCGTCCCCGAGACCAAGGGCCGCACGCTCGAAGCGCTCGAAGCCGAGCTCCGGACGCGCTTCTCCTGAAACCCCGCTCTCCAAGGAATCCACCATGACCGTACATGTAGGTGTGATCGGCGCCGGAATGATCGGCCAGGACCACATCCGGCGGCTCACCGAGGCCATCACCGGTGCCGAGGTCACCGCGGTGACCGACATCGACCGGGCGCGGGCCGCCGCGGTGGCCTCCCGCACCGGCGCCGCCGCGCTGCCCACCGGCGGTGACCTGATCCACTCCCCCGACGTGGACGCCGTCCTCGTCACCTCCTGGGGCCCCACCCACCCCGAGCACGTCCTCGACGCCATCGCGGCGGGCAAGCCGGTGTTCTGCGAGAAGCCGCTCGCCACCACCGCCGAGGACTGTCTGCGCATCGTGGACGCCGAGCGCGCCCACGGCCGCCGCCTCGTCCAGGTCGGTTTCATGCGCCGCTTCGACGCCGGCTACCGCCAGATGAAGGACGTGCTCGCCTCGGGCGCCGTCGGCACTCCGCTCATCGTGCACTGCGCACACCGCAACCCGACCGTGCCGGACTCCTACGTCTCCGCGATGGCGGCCCAGGACACGGCCGTCCATGAGATCGACGTACTGCGCTGGCTGCTCGACGACGAGATCAGCTCCGTCCAGGTGATCACTCCGCGCGCCACCGGCAAACGGTTCGGCCACCTCAAGGACCCTCAGATCATGCTCTTCGAGACGGCGAACGGTGTCCGCGTCGACCTGGAGGTCTTCGTCAACTGCCAGTACGGCTACGACATCCAGTGCGAGATCGTGGGCGAGGACGGCCTGGTCAGGCTGCCGGACCCGGCCGCCGTCGGCATCCGCGCCGCCGGGCGGCACGGCACCGCCGTACCGCAGGACTGGAAGGCCCGGTTCGGCGATGCCTTCGACACCGAGTTCCGCGAGTGGATCGCCGCGGTGGCGGCGGGCACGGAGCCCACCGGCCCGTCCTCCTGGGACGGCTACGCCGCCACCGTCATCACCGACGCCGCTGTCCAGTCCCTGGAGTCGGGCGGCCGGATCATCACCATCGACATGAAGCCCCGACCCGTGTGCTACGGAGCCGCCTCGTGAAGATCGCACTCGACCCCTATATGCTCCGCGCGCTGCCGCTCGACGCAATGGTGCGCACGGTCGCCGAACTCGGTTACGAATACATCGAGTTGTCCCCGCGCGACGACTTCATGCCGTTCTTCCTCCACCCGCGGGCGGACGACGAGCGCGTGGCGGAGCTGAAGCGGGCCCTGCGCACCCACGGTGTCCAGCTCTCCTCCGTGCTGCCGCTGTACAAGTGGTCCTCACCCGACGAGACCGAGCGGCAGACGGCCGTCAGCTACTGGAAGCGGATGATCGAGATCACCGCCGATCTCGAATGCCCGCTGATGAACTCCGAGTTCAACGGCCGTCCCGAGCGCGCCGCCGAGAGCGAGGCCGCCTTCTGGCGCTCGCTGGAGGAGCTGTTGCCGCTCTTCGAGCGCGAGGGCATCGCCCTCAACCTCGAGGCCCACCCGGACGACTTCTGCGAGGAGAACACCCCCGCGGTCGACCTGGTCCGCGCGATCAACAAGCCGTGGGTGAACTACCTCTACTGCGCTCCGCACACCTTCCACCTCTCCGGTGCCGAGCCCACGGCGGACATCGCGGGGATGATGGCTTATGCGGGCGACAAGCTCCAGCACGTGCACATCGCGGACTCCTTCAACCACAAGGGCTCCTCCGGGCTGCGCTACATCCTCAACCCGCCCGGCACCCCCGCCCGCGTCCACCAGCACCTGGACATCGGCCAGGGCGAGGTCGACTGGGACACCTTCTTCGGCACCCTCCGCGAGCTGAACTTCGACGGTGTCGCCACCTCCTGCGTCTTCGCCTGGGAGGAGCGGGCGCGGGAGTCCTCCGCCTTCATGCTGAACCGCATCCGCAAGGAGCTCGGGCAAGAATCCCGTCAAGGGTGATGAGGACGGCGTAAGAGGAGCGTCAGGGTGCGTTCCTCCCACCTGCGGCCGGCCTGGCGTGCCCGTATGGAACGGCTGGTGGGCCGGCACCTCGGCGACACGGCCACCCGGGCCGTCCTGGGGGCTTCCGGCCTGGAGCAGGGACGCGGGCGCGGACCGGCGTGCCCAGATGCGTCCGAGGTGCCGGGTCAGCCGCGCAGGGCCCGCAGATGGGCGCCGCGGACGTCGGCGGTCTGGCCCTGCACCACCAGGAACAGGCCCTCCCTGGCCAGCCGCTGGGCGGGGCTGCCGAGGCCGAAGGCCCGGCCGCCGCCCGCCACGATCGCCGCGGTGGTGGCGGCGCGCAGCACGTCGTAGGCCCGGGTCTTCACCGCGAGCCGGTCCGCCAGGCGCTCGCCCGCCGGCACCTCGTCCACCAGCGCGTACGCCTCCCGGCGCACCTCGCGCAGCCGCTCGGCCAGCACCTGCGCGGTCTCCTTCGCCTCCGCGTCCCCGGCGGCCTCCAGCAGGTCCAGTGCGGCGCCGGCCACGCCGAACACGGCCGGGTTGGGGTTGGTGTTCTTCGGCCGGTCCGCGACCGCCCACTCCGCGTGGGGACGGCTCCAGACCACCGCGTCCTCGGGTACCACCAGGCCGTCCAGCTCCAGGCCGACCGTGCGGGTACCGGTCAGCGCGGCGAGCTGGAGCGGCGGTGTGGGCCGCAGACCGGGCTGCTCACGGGCGTCCGCGAAGGCGAACAGCGCCTCGCCGTCGTCGGTGACCCCGGCCAGCAGCATCACATCGTTCAGACCCCAGCCGGTGTACCACGGCACCCGGCCGTCGAAGCGCCTGCCGCCCGGGACCCGGGTGACCCGTACCGGTGTACGGGGGAAGGCCCGCAGATGGGAGAAGGCGATACCGGACAGCAGCGTGCCGTCGCACAGCGGCCGCAGCAGCCGCTCACGCGCCGGGGAGTCGGAGGCGGCGAGCATTCTGACCGGGCTGTGGTGCTGGGCCTGGACGAAGTAGGTGGAGCAGCACGCCCCGGCGAGGATTTCGGCGATCTCGCGGGCCACCGCGTCCGGCGCCTGCGCCCCGCCGTACGCCGCCGGGCCACTCACCCCGAGCACCCCGGACCCCTTGACCTCGGCGATCGCGGCCGGGGAGACTCCCTCGCGGTCGGCGGCCTCGGCACCGGGGGCCAGCACCTCGCGGGCGAGGCGCCGGGCCGCCTCGATCAACGCGGGGACCGGGGCGGTCATGACCGCCCCTGAGCGTCGGGGGACGCCAGACCGGCCATCAGCAGGCGCGCACCGCGGTGGAAGTGGGAGTCCCAGTCGTCCTCCTCCAGGAGCGGGAAGTGGCCGGCGAGGGTGGGGTATTCGTCGGTGTGGGCGCGGATGTGGGCGTCCACGGCCGAGCGGGTCGCCGCCTCGTCGGAGCGCTGCCGCCACACCGCTTCGGAGGAGGCGGAGCCGATCACATAGTGGGTGACGGCGGCCGCGGCGGACGACAGGTGCACCCCTTCGAAGCCGCCGGTGGTGAGCGCGGTGTAGGCGAACTCCGAGCAGCGCAGGGCGTTGGGCCCCACGAGGGGGCGGGAGTTGGCCAGGGGCGCGGCCCACGGGTGGCGCAGGAGGACCGAGCGCAGGCCGGACATGAACGCCTCGACGTCCTCCTGCCATGAGGCGCTGTGCTCCTCGGGGAGGTCGAGTTCGGCGAAGACCGCGTCGAGAGCCAGGTCGAGGACGTCGTCCTTGGTGGCCACGTGCCAGTAGAGGCTGGTCGCGTGGGCGCCGAGCCGCTCGGCGAGCCGACGCATGCTCAGCTTCTGCACACCGTCACGGTCCAGCAGTTCGACGGCGGTGGCGATGATCCGCTCGTGTGACAGCTGAGGGCGTGGGCGGGAGGTCTTCCCGGCGCGGAACCACACCGCTCCCGGCGCGTTGTCCAGCACCTTCTTCCCCTGGTCCGCGTCCGTTCCCCTGTTCCCGTCCGGCTTCGCGCTCACGAGCCCGCAGCCTACCCCGTTGCCCTCATCGCTCCACCGCTCCTACAGTGATGGGCATAATCCAACACTGTAGGGGAAGCGGAACGAGGGAGGGCCATGAGCGACGAGGAAGGCCATCCGCGCCGGTGGGCGATCCTGGCGGCGCTGTGTGCCGCCCTGCTCGTGATCGTCGTCGACAACACGGTCCTGCACGTGGCGGTGCCCGCCGTCGGCGATGCCTTCGACGCCTCGACGGACCAGCTCCAGGCGGTGATCGACGCCTATGTCGTGGTCTTCGCCGGGCTCCTCATCACCGCGGGGGTGCTCTCCGACCGCTACGGCAGGCGGCGCGCACTCGTCGGGGGGCTGCTGGTCCTCGGGGCGGCGTCGGCGCCGGCCGCGGCCGCCCCGTCGGTGTGGTGGCTGATCGCGACGCGAGCGCTCATGGGGGTGGGCGCGGCGCTGGTGATGCCCGCGACGCTCGCGGTGCTCGTCGCGGTCTTCCCCGAGCGGGAGCGCCCTCGGGCCTTCGCGGTGTGGAGCGCGGTCGCCTCCGCCGGCATGGCGGCGGGCCCCGTGCTCGGGGGTGCCCTGGTGGACGCGTGGAGCTGGGCGGGGGTCTTCCTGATCAACCTCCCCGTGGTGGCGGTGGCCCTGTTCGGGGTCGTACGGCTGGTGCCCGAGACCCGGGCGGCCGACGGACGCGAGCTGGATCCGTTCGGCACCGTCCTGGTCACCGCGGGCATGACCGGCCTGGTGTGGGCCCTGATCGAGGCCCCGGCGTACGGGTACACCGCGCCCGCGGTGATGGCCGGGGCGGCCGTGGCGGTGCTGGCGCTGGCCGGCTTCGGCGTTCGGCAGCACCGCTCCGCGACGCCGATGGTCGATCTGCGGCTCTACCGCGACCGGCGGTTCTCCGGGGCGGGTTTCGCGGTGGCGGTGATGACGATCGCCACCGGCAGCACCCTCTTCGTGCTGAGCCAGTATCTGCAACTGGTGCTCGGCTACAGCGCGTTCGAGACCGGGCTCGCCGCGGTGCCGCTCGCGGCGGGGGTCGTCGCGGGCTCGGCCGTGGGCGGCCGGGCCCCGGCCGGATTCGGGGCGCGGGCCTGCGTCGTCGCCGGATTCACCGTCACCGCGGCCGGATTCGCGGTGCTGGCCTCGCTCTCCGAGAGCGGCGGCGCCGGGGTGGTGTGCATCGGGCTGGGACTGGCGGGCGCCGGATCCGGTATCGCGGGGCCGTCGGCGACCAGCACGGTGCTGGCGGCGGTGCCGCCCGAACGGGCCGGTATGGGTTCCGCGCTCAACGACACCCACCAGCAACTCGGCATCGCCCTGGGCGTGGCCGGGCTGGGCGGCCTGCTCACCACCGCGTACCGGAACGAGCTGCCGGACGGTCTGCCCGAAGACGCGGTGTCCTCGCTCGGCGCCACCCTGTCGCACGCCCGGGACCGGGCGGACGGCGGGGAGCTGGCCGAGGCGGCCCGCGCGGCCTTCACCGGAGCCCAGTCCCTCACGATGAGCGTCGGCGTGGCGGCCGCCCTGATCGGCGCGGCCGTGGCACTGCTCGCCCTGCCGGGCCGCACCACCCGGGCGGTGGCGCCCGGTCCGGAGTCCGAGGAGGCGGGGCAGCCGGGATCACAGCGGAACGCGGAGTGAGGACCGGCCCTTCCGCCAGGTGTCCAGGACCTCCTCGGCGAAGCGGTCTTCCAGGAACACGGTGGCGTCGACGCCGAATGCCACGTCGGCGGCGAGCCCGGGTTCGCGCTTCAGGAGGTCGTCGATCACACCATGGCGTACGACCTGCTCGTGTACGGCGTCGGCCTCGACGTGCTCGGTGTAGAAGAACACCGCCGCCTCGCCCGCGCCCAGCCGTCGCAGCGCCTGGGCCAGCCGGTCGGAGGCGGGCGAGGAGGTGATCTCCACCGTGGCGAAGTGTCCCACCAGAGCCCCGCGCAGCGCCCTGTGCAGCCCCAGCAGCGACATCATGTTGACCACCGCCAGCATCCGCGCCGACGTGGCGTCCAGGTAGTGGTTGTACGTCGGGTCCAGGCCCAGGTCGGCCATCAGAGCGGCGAACAGCTCCGCGTGCACCCGGTCCCCGTGCCCGGCCCCGAACTCGTCGTACTCCACCGCCGCCATCGCGGCCTTGGCCTGGCCCCGCAGCCGTGGGAGGACCCACACGTGCGGGTCGGCCTCCTTGAGCTGGTAGAGCGACCGGTGCGCGATGTACTCACGCATCTGCCACAGCTCGCCCTCGCGCCGGAGAAAGTGCGACACGCCCGTCCCGTCGGCGGGCTCCACCAGTAGTTCGGCCACGGCGGCGTCCGGGGCGTCGTGCGTGGTGGCATCGGAACGCAGCGCGTCCAGAAAGCGCCGCTCCAGCGCCTGCCGCACCCGGAGCAGCTCCGGGTCCCACTCCCACGCGTCGGCCACGCCGGAGAACCCTTGGTAGTGGAGTTCGTAGCACACATAGAGCGCGAGCTGCAGATCGTCGCCGTACGGATCGGCCTCCCGGAGCGACTGGCCCCCGGGCAGCGTCGCCCCGCCGGGTTCGCGTACGAGGGCGTCGACGAGCGCGCCGGACACCTCGCCCCGTCCCGTGGGCAAGGGCATCGGCTGGCTGATCGTCGCGGGATGCGTTTCGCTCACTGTTCCTTCTGCTCCATCCGCCTCAGTCGTGGTGGGCCTCGGCCTCACGGGCCGGGTTCCCCTCACCACCTGCCGCAATCGTGGTGCGGACAACGCCACCCGCCCGGCCGCGCGCCCCGCCCCGATGGGCGCCCCGTGGCCGCGGATCCGGTTGCCACCGGATTTCGCGGGTACTCCGCACTGATCCATTGACGTCACTGGGCACCCGGGAAGGGTGTCCGGTGGCCGCGCCCACTACGCGGAGGCCGTCGCTGATGAAGATCCTCGCTGTGCTGTACCCGGGGGAACGGGCGGAGGGGCAACGCCCGGACGTCCTCGCCACGGCGGAGGAGGTCCTGGGGCTGCGGCCCTTCCTGGAGGAACAGGGGCACGAGATCGTCGGTACCTCCGACACCGGCGACGAGGCCGATGTCCAGCTCGCCGACGCCGAGGTGCTGATCACCACGCCCTTCTGGCCCCTCTACCTCGACGAGCGGCGCATGGCGAAGGCCAGCAGGCTCAGGCTGGTCATCACCGCCGGTGTCGGCTCCGACCACATCGACATGGAGGCCGCCGGCCGGCGCGGTATCCGGGTCACCGAGGTGACCGACAGCAACGTCGTCAGCGTCGCCGAACACAACGTGATGCAGATCCTCGCCCTGGTGCGCAATCTCATTCCCGCGTACCGGCAGGCCACGGAGGGGCGCTGGGACGTCGCGGAGGTCTCCCGCGACGCGCACGATCTGGAGGGCAAGACCGTCGGGCTGGTCGGACTCGGCGCGATCGGCGCGCGCACCGCGCTGCGCCTCAAGGGGTTCGACGTACGGATGCTGTACTACGCCAACCACCGGCGCTCCCCGGCCGAGGAGACCACACTCGGCGTCAGGTACGCGCGGCTGGACGACCTGGTCGCCGAGTCCGATGTGATCTGCCTGGCGCTGCCGTTGATGGCGGGCAGCAAGGCGCTCTTCGACCGGGAGCGGCTGAACGCCATGAAACCCGGCAGCTGGCTGGTGAACACCGCGCGTGGCGCCATCGTGGACACCGACGCCCTGGTGGAGGCGTTGGAGAGCGGCCATCTGGCCGGGTACGCGGGCGACACGTGGTACCCCGAGCCCGCCCCGGCCGACCACCCGTGGCGGACCATGCCCCGGCACGCGATGACCATCCACTGCTCGGGCATGACGATCGAGGCGCAGAAGCGGATCGCCGCCGGTGTCGAGGAGATCCTCCGCGCCCATCTCGAGGACCGCCCGCTCCCCTCCGACTACGTCCTGGTCGACCCCGCCTCGAGCTGACCCCCGGGGCCTCGAACTGGCCCCCGGGCTGCCCGCGCGCGGGTCCGACTGCCGCGCCCGGGCGCCGGTCGGCTCCCGGCCCCTTCGACGGCCCCTTCCGGGCGTCAGTCGGCTCCGGTCCCTTCGACCAGGACACGGATGGTGTCCAGCCCGGGGTCGGCCGCGTCGGGGAGGTTCATCCCGGCCTCCACCCCGGAGCGCAGATAGTCCAGGACCGGCTGCTTCAGCACCTCGCCGGGCAGCACGGCCGGTATGCCCGGCGGGTAGGGGGTGATCATCTCGGCCGCCACCCGTCCCGCCGCACGAGCCACGGGCAGGTCTTCCGTGGCACCGAAGAAGGCGTCCCGCGGCAGGCAGGACTGCTCCATCCGCAGCTCGTCCGGTCGCGGCACGGCCACCTCGGGAGCGGGCCGCAGATCGTCCGCGTGATCGGCCAGCTCGCGCAGCGCCGTCAGCAGCGCTCCGGTCGTCGAGGGGTCGTCGGCGTGGGTGAGCTGGGTGCTGATCCGCCGGTGGTCGGCCAGATGGGCGCTGATGTCGTGATGTTCCCGGAGCCAGTCGGCCGCCCCATAACCACTGACCCCGAGATCGGTGAGGTCGATGACGACCGGAAACGGATCGAAGTCACTGCCCAGACCCGGGCCCACGTAGTCCGCGCGCCCGTCCACGTGCAGTCCGTCGATGGTCCCGATCTCGTCGCGCACCGCATGGGCCCGGCGCAGGGCCGCGCCGAGCAGTTCCTCGCCGTGCAGCACCATCTGCCGACGCCACCCGTCCATTCCGGCGTAGAGGAGCACGGACGGACTGGTGGTGCCGAGCAGATCGGCGCAGGACTTCAGGACGGCCGGGTCGATCAGGTCGCCCTGGAGATGGAACACCGAGCCCTGCTCCAGGCCACTGCCCATCTTGTGGATGCTGGTCACGCAGACGTCGGCACCCGCGTCCATGGCCCAGCTCGGCAGCTCGGGACAGAACGGCAGATGGGCTCCCCATGCCTCGTCGACGATCAGCGGGCGGCCACGCCGGTGGCAGACCTCGGCGATCCCCGCCAGGTCGGCGCAGGAACCGTACGGGGTGGGGCTGGTCACCAGGGCGCCCCTGGCCTCCGGGTGCTCATCGAACGCCCGCTCGAAGGCCGCGGCCGACGGCGGATGCGCGATATGGCGGGCGCCGTCCCATTCCGGGTCCACCCAGCTCGGCCGGACCCCGGAGATGATCAGGCCGGAGACCACGGACTTGTGCGCGTCCCGGCCCACCAGCAGGGTCTCGTGGGGGCCGGCCACCGCCAGCATCGCCGCCTTGACGGAGAGCGAGCTGCCGCAGGTCGAGAAGAAGGTGTGCTCGGCGTGTACCGCGTCCGCCATCAGCTCCTCCGCGCGCTCCAGCACACGGCCCGAGCCCAGCCGGTCGTCAAGGCCGCCGAAGGCCAGGAGGTCGGTGCGGAACACCTCCTCGCCCAGGACCTTGACGACCTCCGGGTCAGCGCCCCTGCCCTGCTTGTGCCCGGGCGGGGTGAACGGGAGAGACCCACGCTCGTGGTAGCGAGCAAGGGCTTCCAGAATCGGAGCCTCCATGTGATCCATGCCCCACGGGTGCCCCGCCACCTGCGAAGAAAACCGTGCGGGACCAGGCCGGGGCATGGCGAACGGTACGGCCTTCCAGCGGCCCTCGGGCGTTGCCCGGCGGCCCCCGGGCGTTGCCCAGGGGCCCTCACCGACGTTGCCCGGCGCCCCCTTCAGCGATCCTTGCGCGAGCGGTGGAAGAGCCACGCCGCGGGTACGAACCAGCAGATCACGAACCAGAGCAAGGCCGCGACCGCAAGCCAGAACGCGGTGGCATCGGCCACGACGACACGCAGGATCAGCAGCAGCGCCGACGCCACCGTGCACAGCAACAGCACCAGCCCGGCCACGGTGAAGCGGGAGGCCCAGTCCACCGTCTCGGGCTTCAGCCGGCGTCCGGTGACGATCCGGTGCAAGGAGACCGGTGCGATCAACGCGCCGGTGGCCGCCGCCCCCAGAAGGACGGTCACGACGTAGATGTCCCGGTCCACCTGGTCCAGGTCATGGAAGCGCGGGGTGAAGGCGACCGTGAGCAGGAACGCGAACAGGATCTGCACGCCCGTCTGCGTCACCCTCACCTCCTGCAGCAACTCGGCCCACTTGCGGTCGGCCCGCTCCTCACGGGTCTCCACCCGGCCGGACCGGGCCTCCCGGCCCCCGTCCCTGGGCGCTTCGTGGTCGTCATGCATCAACGTGGCCTCCTTCGCGTCCACCCTCGTGTTCCCAGCCGGTCCGAAAGGCGAACATCACACGCGAGCAGCGGCGCGAGGACGGCCGATCCATGCATCACCCGGGCCGTCAGGGGCACTCGGCCCCCAGTCCGTGGAAAGGAGAGACCCCATGACCCACACCGCCGAGACCGGCGAGGCCACCGGCACGAAGGACAAGGACTACAACCTCGTCTGGTACGTCGAGGCATGCCTGAGCAACGCGCTGCGCATGGAGACGTACATCCACGACGCGGAACGGGAGAAGGACACCGAGGTCGCGGAGCTGTTCCGCAAGGCCCAGGCGGACAGCCGCAAGGGAGCCGAGCTGGGCAAACAGCTCCTGAAGGCCCGCCTCGACAGCTGACCCGCTGACGGAAGATCACCAACGGCCCCCGAGGGCTCGGCCCTCGGGGGCCGTGGCATGCGATGAGCGTACGGCGAGGGGGCCGCCGCTTCCGTTCGCCCCGCGTTGCCCCAGGTCATCCCAGCACGGCGACCGCGAACGCGACGCAGAAGGCCGCGAACAGCGCCACGAAGAGCCAAATGACGATCGTGGGGCCCTTCGACCAGCCCTTCGTGGGGTTGTACGTCTCCTGGGGGCCCGCCTCCGAGAGGCTGCCCTCGCCCGGTGGGGTCTCACTCGGGGGCACGCCCACGCTCGGGCGAAGGCCGGGAGATCCGGGAGTTCCACGGCTTTCGGGAGTTCCACGGCTTTCGGGAGTCCCCGCGGGCCCGGCAGGCCCGGCAGGCCCGGCAGGCCCGGGAGTGCGGTCAGGGTGCGGATTCCTCTGGTCCATGTCCGATGCGCTCCTTTCCGCCTTCGGCGCGCCGGCTCCCCCGGTCCGCCACCCCGTCCGAGGCGCCGTCCCTGGTGGACCCTTCCACCATACGGCGGAAGAGAGGCCGGGCACGGCCCGGCGTTCGCGGCACACCGCGAGCGTCACGGTTGCTCGGCGTTCGCGGCCGTGTCGGTGTGGAACACCAGCCGTCCGTCCGCGACCGCCACCCGGGCCCGGGCGCCGGGCGGGATCTGGCCGTCCAGCAGCAGGCGCGACAGACGGTTGTCGACCTCCCGCTGGATGGTGCGGCGCAGCGGCCGGGCGCCGTACGCGGGTTCGTGGCCGCGCCGCGCGATCCAGTCGACGGCCTCCGGGGCGAACTCGACGGTGACGTCCTGCGCGTGCAGCCGACGGCGGGTCTCCTCCAGCAGCAGATCGGTGATCTGGCGCAGATGCTCGTCCGTGAGCTGCCGGAAGACGACGATCTCGTCGATGCGGTTGAGGAACTCGGGGCGGAAGTGCTCGCGCAGCGGTCGCAGCACGCGCTCGCGCCGGGTCTGCTCGTCCGTCTCCGTGTCCGCGGTCCCGAAGCCGAGGGCGCCGCGCCCACCGATGGCCTCGGAGCCGAGGTTGCTGGTCATCACGACGACCGTGTTGCGGAAGTCCACCGTGCGGCCGTGGGCGTCGGTGAGGCGACCGTCGTCGAGCACCTGGAGCAGTGTGTTGAACACGTCCGGGTGCGCCTTCTCGATCTCGTCGAACAGCAGCAGCGCGTAGGGGCGGCGGCGCACCGCCTCGGTGAGCTGCCCGGCCTCCTCGTGCCCGACGTATCCGGGTGGCGCGCCGACCAGCCGGCTGACGGTGTGCCGCTCCTGGTACTCGCTCATGTCGAGGCGGACCATCAGGTCCTCGCTGCCGAACAGCGCCTCGGCCAGCGCCCGCGCGAGTTCGGTCTTGCCGACGCCGGTCGGGCCGAGGAAGAGGAAGCTGCCGATGGGGCGGCCCGGGTCGGCCAGTCCGGCCCGGGAGCGCAGCACCGCCTCGGCGACGGCGGCCACGGCCTCGTCCTGCCCGATGACCCGCTCGGACAGGTGTTCCTCCAGGCCGAGCAGGCGCTCCTTCTCCTCCCGGGTGAGGCTGCTGACCGGGATCCCGGTCTGGCGGGAGACCACCTCGGCGATGTCCTCGGCGGTGACCTCCAGGTTCTGCCCGTCGTCGGGCGCGGTGCCACCGTCGGCCTCGATCCGGCGGTTCAACTCGCCGATGCGGTCGCGCAGTTCGGTGGCGCGCTCGTACTCCTCCGCGGCCACCGCCTGGTCCTTGTCCCGGGTCAGCTGCTCGACCTCGCGTTCCAGGGTGCGGGTGTCGGTGCCCTTGGTGCGCGAGCGCAGGCGCACCCGGGCACCGGCCTGGTCCACCAGGTCGATGGCCTTGTCGGGCAGGAACCGGTCGGTGAGGTAGCGGTCGGACAGCTCCACGGCGGCGAGCAGCGCCTCATCGGTGAAGCGGACCTGGTGATGGGCCTCGTAGCGGTCGCGCAGGCCGCGCAGGATCTCCACCGCGTCGGCGGCGGAGGGCTCCGGCACCAGGATGGGTTGGAAGCGCCGGGCCAGCGCCGCGTCCTTCTCGATGTGGCGGCGGTACTCCTCCAGTGTGGTGGCGCCGATGACATGGAGTTCGCCACGGGCCAGGGCGGGCTTGAGCATGTTGCCCGCGTCCATGGAACCGCCCTCGGCGCCGCTCGCCCCCGCGCCGACCACGGTGTGCAGCTCGTCGATGAAGACGATCAGCTCCTCGGAGTGGGTGCGGATCTCGTCGATGATGCCGCTCAGCCGCTCCTCGAAGTCACCGCGGTAGCGGGTGCCGGCGACGACCGCGGACATGTCCAGGGCGACCACCCGGCGGCCCAGCAGGATGTCGGGGACGTCCCCCTCTGCGACGCGCTGGGCGAGCCCTTCGACGATGGCGGTCTTGCCGACACCGGCGTCGCCGATCAGCACGGGGTTGTTCTTGCCCCGGCGGGACAGCACCTCGACGGTCTGCTCGATCTCCTCCTCGCGACCGATGACCGGGTCGATCCGCCCCGCGCGGGCGAGGTCGGTCAGATCGCGGCTGAACTTGTCGAGGGTGGGCGTGTTCTGCCGTCGGCCGGGCTGCTGTCCGGCGGCCCTGGCGACCGACGGCTGGCCCGGTGCGCCCTGCGGTCCGCCCTGCGCCCCCGTGGGGTCGAAGGGCAGGGAGTTGAGGATGCGGCCCGCCGTGGAGTCGTGGTTGGCGGCCAGCGCCCCGAGCACATGCTCGGGGCCGACGTAGGAGGCGCCGCTCGCGCGGGCCAGCTCGTGTGCGTCCAGCAGGGCGCGCTTGACGGCGGGGGTGACGGACAGCTGGGTGCGCCGTGGCCCCTCGCCGCTCATCCGGTCGATCTCCGCGGCCAGCGCGTCGGTGTCGGCGCCCGCCCCCGCCAGCAGCCCCCGGGTCGGCTCGGTGGCCAGCGCCGCACGCAGCAGATGCTTGGTGTCCAGATCGGCACTGCCGTGGTCGGCGGCGTAGGTGGCCGCGTCGGCGACGAGTTGCCGGGCGGGGTCGCTCATCAGGCGGCCGATGTCGATGTGGCGGAGGCCGGGGCGCGGTCCGCCGCCGAGGAATCGCGCCATGAATTCCTCGAACGGGTCTGGACCGAAGCCCCCCGGACCCATGAAACCGCTGCTCATGGCCTTCCGTTCCGCGGTCCCGGCCAGGCGTCCGGACCGGGCCCGCTCTCTTGACAGGCGTGATCCTTGCCGGGCGCGGGTGCCCGGGGGGCGCCCGGCTTACACCTGCGGTCCCCGGGGCGCGGGACGGCCACGGCCCACGACGACACCGAAACACACTCAGTTACCGTACGGCGGCGCACTGTCACCGGAATGTTCGCGGTGCGGCGTCCGCCTTCCTGCGAGAGCCTGGAGACAGGGAGCGTGCCCGGCAGTCGCGCCGCACATCCGGGGTGACACCTGCACCGAGCGAGGAAGGCGGGCCGTGATGACCGCTTCGGATACGCACGCCGTGGGGCGGAGCCAGGGCGAGACGGCCCCACCCTCGGCGATCAAGCTGAACATCAACGATCAGGTGCGGCAGCTCGAGCTGGATCCGCGGACCTCGCTGCTCGACGCGCTGCGCGAACACCTGCGCCTGAGCGGGACCAAGAAGGGGTGTGATCACGGGCAGTGCGGCGCCTGCACGGTGCTGATCAACGGCCGCCGTGTCCTCTCCTGCCTGACCCTCGCCGTGATGCACGAGGGCGACGAGATCATGACGATCGAGGGCTTGGGGGACCCCGATCATCTGCACCCCATGCAACGGGCCTTCGTCGAGTGCGACGGCTTCCAGTGCGGCTACTGCACCCCCGGCCAGATCTGCTCGGCCGTCGGCATGCTCGCCGAGGTGAAGGCGGGCTGGCCCAGCCATGTCACCGCCGACGTGTCCTCGCCGCGGATCGCGTTGACCGATGACGAGATCCGCGAGCGGATGAGCGGCAACATCTGCCGGTGCGCCGCCTATCCGAACATCGTCGCGGCCATCCGCGGCAACGCGGAGGGAGGCCCCGCATGAGGTCCTTCACCTACGAGCGGGCGACGGACACACGGGCCGCCGTCGCGGCGGTGGCCCAGCCGGGCGCGAGGTTCATCAGCGGCGGCACCAATCTGCTCGACCTGATGAAGCTCGACATCGAATATCCCAGCCATCTGGTCGACATCAGCCGGCTTCCACTGCGGGAGATCGAGGAGCTGCCGGACGGCGGACTGCGCATCGGCGCCCAGGCGCGGAACTCCGACGTGGCCGCCGATCCCCGGGTGCGCACCCGCTATCCGGCGCTGTCGGAGGCGCTGGTGTCGGGCGCCTCGGGCCAGTTGCGCAACAAGGCGTCCACCGGGGGAAACCTGATGCAGCGCACGCGCTGTCCCTACTTCTACGACACGGCCGCGGGCTGCAACAAGCGCAACCCCGGATCGGGGTGCGCGGCGATCGGCGGGTTCAACCGGATCCACGCGATCCTCGGCGCCAGCGAGTCCTGCATCGCCACCCACCCCTCGGACATGGCCGTCGCGATGACCGCGCTCGACGCGGAGATCGAGCTGCTCCGGGCCGATGGGTCGGTACGCCGCGTCGCCATCACGGACTTCTACCGGCTGCCGGGCGATACGCCGCACATCGAGACCGTGCTGGGGGACGACGAGATGATCACGGGCGTGCTCCTGCCCCCGCCGCTGCCGGGCCGGCAGGTCTACCGCAAGGTGCGGGACCGGGCGTCGTACGAGTTCGCCCTGGTCTCGGTGGCGGCCGTGGTCTCGGCCGACCGGGGAACGATCCGAGAGGCGCGGGTGGCGTTCGGCGGTGTGGCGCACAAGCCGTGGCGGTCCGTCGAGGCGGAGGACGCGCTGACCGACCGGCCGGCCACGATGGACACCTATCGCGCCGCCGCCGAGGCCGCGCTGCGCGGCGCGGTCGGACGGGGTCACAACGACTTCAAGATCGAGCTGGCCAAGCGCACGCTGTGCCGCACGCTGGCGCAAGCGGCCGGGGCGAGCTGAGGAGGCGAGATGATCGGGCAAGCTGTGAACCGCGTCGACGGCCCGCTGAAGGCCACCGGCCGGGCCGCCTACGCCTATGAGCACTGGGAGGCCGGTCAGCCGCTCTACGGCTTCATCGTCGGCGCGACGATCGGCAAGGGCCGCATCACCCGGATCGACACCGAGGAGGCGCGAAACGCGCCCGGGGTCCACCTGGTGATGACCCATCTCAACGCCCCCGCGCAGGGCCCCCGCGACGAGTCCATCCCCTTCGAATACTGGCGCGCCCAGCCGGTGCTGACCGGCCCGGACATCCACTTCTACGGCGAGCCGGTGGCACTGGTCGTCGCCGAGACCTTCGAGCAGGCCCGGGACGCGGGCGACCTCGTCGAGGTGGAGTACCGCGTCGGGCGGGGCCGTTTCGACTTCGGTGAGTTCGAGGACGACGTCTACATCCCGAAGACGGTCAACGCCGGCCTCCCCACGGACACCGCGGTCGGCGACTTCGACGCCGGGTTCGCCGGTGCGGAGGTCAAGGTCGACCAGCAGTACACGACGCCGTACGAGTTCTCGATGCCGATCGAACCGAACGCGTGTATGGCGGCACCGCGCGGCGAGGACCTGGTCGTCTACGTCAGCTGCCAGATCACCGACGCGGCGCGGGACTCGGTCGCCAGCACGCTGATGATGGACCCGGAGCGGGTGCACATCGTCACCCCCTTCGTCGGCGGCGGCTTCGGCTCCAAGCTGGGCATCCACTCCGAGACGATCCTGGCGGCGCTCGCCGCCCGCGCGCTGGGCCGGCCGGTCAAGGTCACGCTGACCCGCCAGCAGGTCTTCCAGCTCGTGGGCATGCGCCCCACGTCGAGCCAGCGGGTCCGGCTGGGCGCGGGGCGCGACGGACGGCTGGCCGCGATCGCCCACGACGTCACCATGCACACCAACCCCGACGTCGAGTACGCCGAGCAGACCGCCGCCACCGTCCGCAGCCTCTACGCGGCACCCCACCGGCTGACCAGCCACCGGCTGACGGCGCTCGACCTGCCGCGCGGGTCGGATGTCCGCGCGCCGGGCGAGGCGCCGGGCATGCTGTCGGTCGAATCGGCGATGGACGAGCTGGCCGATGTGCTCGGGATGGACCCGGTCGAGCTGCGGATCCGCAACGAGCCCACCGTCGATCCCGAGCGGAACGTGCCGTACAGCGACCGGCACCTGGTGGAGTGCCTGCGCGAAGGCGCGCACCGGTTCGGCTGGGAGAACCGCCCGGCCACGCCCGCGAGTGTGCGCGAGGGCCGGTGGCTGGTCGGCTACGGCGTGTCGGCCGCCATCCGGGGGCATTTCCAGGGGCCGACGACGGTGCGGGTGCGGTTGGAGCCGGACGGCACCGCCGTCATCCAGACGGACATGACCGACATCGGCACGGGCACCTACACCATCCTGACCCAGGTCGGGGCCGAGGGACTCGGACTCCCGCTGGAACGGGTGCGGATCGACCTCGGGCGTTCCGATCACCCCTCCAGCTGGGGCTCCGGCGGCTCGTGGGGCGCCACCAATTCGTCCACCGCGGTGTACCGGGCGTGCATGGCCCTGCGCACGAAGCTGCTGGACGCGGCCCGCGGCGACACACGCTCCCCGCTGCACGGCCGGGACCCGGCGGACGCCGTGTTCTCGGACGGCACCGTGGCCATCGGTGACGCGTCCGAGGCGCTGAGCGAGATTGTCGCGCGCCACCATCCGGACGGTGTGGAGGCCGAGGGCCAGACCCGCTTCATGGGCGACGATCCGAACTACTCGGACTACTCGATCAACACCTACGGGGCCCATTTCGCCGAAGTGGGGGTCGACGCGGACACCGCCGAGATCCGTCTGCGGCGGATGCTCGGCGTGTTCTCGGTGGGCCGGCTGTTCAATCCGAAGACGGCCCGCTCGCAGCTGATCGGCGGCATGATCTGGGGTGTCGGCGCGGCCCTCGAGGAAGAGGCCGTCGTCGACCCGCGATCCGGCGCCTTCGTCAACCGGGACTTCGCCGGGTATCTGGTACCGGTCCACGGTGACATCCCCGCCGATATCGAGGCCGTCGTCCTCGAGGGGTACGACGACAAGGCCAATGTCCTCGGTGCGAAGGGCATCGGGGAGGTGGGCATCTGCGGGTCCGGTGCGGCGGTGGCCAACGCGGTGTTCAACGCCACGGGAGTGCGGGTGCGGGACTTCCCCATCACGCTTGAGAAACTGTTGCCGGGGCTACCGGCCATGGTCGGCTGAACGTCCGGGCATCGCGCACTGATCTGACGTCATGGAGTGGTACGGGGAGGACGGGAGCACCGTCGGACGGCGGCACATCGAGGCGGAGGAGCTGTACGCCCGGATACGCGCGGCCGCTCCCACCCGCCACGCGGAGGCCGGGCTGGCCGAGTTGGCCGTTCTGCTCGGTCTCGGCGGCGAACCCGCGGCGGAGCAGGCGCACAGCACGAACACCTGCTCTGGGGACTGACCGCCGAGGACAACAGCGCCACACGGCTCCTGCGAGCCGCCGGTGCATCACCCGAAGACGTGCACAAGGCCGTCGGGAGCCGACTGAGCATGGGAGCGTCGCAGGCAGCGGAACGCATCGCCTGGACGCCCTGCTCCCGCAAGGCCATCGCGATCCGACACCGCTTCGCGGCTCTCGGACACCGCGGACTGAGCCATGGCCGTCCACGCACACCACTCCGGGGATACTTGGACACGTGACCCACATTCACACTGGGCACATGGCCCACACCCACGAGGATCCGCCGTCCCTCCCCACCGAGCTGGGGCCCTATCTGGACGAACTCGTCCGGCGCACCCGCGTGGTGTGCGGACCCCAGCTGGTGAGCGTCTTCGCGGTCGGCTCCGTCGCGCTCGGGGACTACCGGCACGGGCGCAGCGACGTCGATGTGACGGTCGTCGTGGAGCCGTCGCTGCCCGGCTCGGCCCTGCACGACCTGGCGGAGGCCCTCGCCCACCCTCATCTGCCCTGCCCGGCGGCGGGGCTGGAACTGGTGGTCTACGGAACGGACGTCATCGGCCGGTCCTCCGGCGCGGCCGGGTACCTTCTGGACCTCAACACCGGCCCGCTGCTGCCGGACCGGGCCGACTTCGACGCCGCGCGGTCCCCGGCGTTCTGGTACGCCATCGACCGCTCCGTGGCCCACCAGACCGGGCTGACGCTGTTCGGCCGCCCGGCCCGGGAGGTGGTCGCCGCGCCGGATCGCCCGGATCTGCTCGCCGCGATCCGCGCCTCCGTCCGTGAGCACAGCGACGGCGAAGGTCACCTCGCGGACAACCGCGTGCTCAACGGCTGCCGCTCGGTGGTGTTCTGCCGTACGGGCCGCTGGCTGGCCAAGCGCGCGGCGGCGCGGGAAGTCGCCTTGGCCGAGGAGGAGTTCCGGCCGCTCGTCGAGGCCGCGGTGCACAGCTTCGAGCGCCCCCGCACATCCGCGGTCCCGCTGCCCGCCGCCGAAGTGCGGGCCTTCCTGACCTGGGTACGCGCACGGGTCGAGCAGACCGCCGCCGGGGCCTGAACAGGGTCCCAGCGGTCACGGGGTGGGACGGGAGCCACTCCCCAGCTCCAGAAACGCCGACACCGCCTCCGTGAACGCCGCCGGATCCGCGTCGTGGACCAGATGCCCCACCGGGATGGTGACCAGGCGTCCACCGGGGATGCGGTGGGCCAGCTCGGCGACGCCGTCCTGGGGCACATGGCTCACCGGGCCACCGGCCACGACCAGGGTGTCGGCGGTGATCCCGCCCAGCCGCTCCCCCCACGCCGGGTCCGGTGTGTCGATCTGCTTCCTGATGGCCGACACCATGTCCCAGTCGAAGGTCAGCTCGCCGTCCGGCCTGGCCGGGGTGGTCGGCCGCCGGGGACGCGGAACCCCGACATCTTCCAGGACGAGCCGCGCCACCCGCCGCGGATGGTCGGACGCGAGCAGGTAGGCCACGATCCCGCCCATCGAGTGGCCGACCAGCTCCACCCGGTCAAGCCCCAGCTCGTCCAGCAGGGCGAGCACGTCGGCCCGCATGAGTTCGAGCGAGTACTCCCCCGGCCAGTCACTCCGGCCGTGGCCACGGAGGTCCAGGGCGTACACCCGCCGGCTCCGGGCGAGGACGGGCGCCACCTCGTCCCAGTCGGAGGCGTCCTCGCCCAGAGCGTGCAACAGCACCAGCGGCGGAGCGTCCGGCGGGCCCGACACCTGGTAGGCCAGCCGGATCCCCCTCAGCACCACCGAACAACGATCAGCCATGCCCGAAGGCTATGCGCATCCCCTCGCCGGCCGGACGGGCTTCGCCCACGGCAGAGACCGGCCGTGGATACGAAGCCCGTGCCGCGCGCTCAGGGCCGCAGCAGGATGCGGATCGGGTTGCCCTCCCGCTCACGCAGTCGGCGGATGCCCTCGTTCACTTCCTCCAGGGGCAGGACCGCGCTGACCGAACCGGAGATGTCCAGACGGCCCCGGGCGGTCAGCTCGACCAGGTCCTCCAGATGCTCCATGCGGTACCCGGTGTGTCCGATCACGGTGTGGCGGTTGCGTACGAAGTGGAGCTCCGGGCCCACGGCCAGAGGGTCGGGCGAGATGCCGACGAGCACCAGGCGGCCCCGGTGGCCGAGGGCGCGCTCCGCCTGGGTGAAGGAGGGCGTACGGCCGACGCAGTCGAAGGCGACGTCCAGGCCCTTGCCCGCGGTGATCTCCTTCAGCCTGGCCTTGGTGTCGCCGTCCGTCGGGTCGAGCGCGAAGTCGGCGCCCAGGGCGAGGGCGCGCTCGCGGGCGGCGGGGAGCGGGTCGAGGGCGACGATCGGCGAGGCTCCGCACACCCGGGTGAGCTGTACGAGGTGGGTGCCCAGACCTCCCAGCCCCCAGATGCCCACGGATTCGGCGGACCGCAGCTGTGCGGTGTCGATGGCGCCGTACGGGGTGGAGACGGCGTCGGCGAGCACGGCGGCGTGTTCCAGGGGTACGGAGTCGGGCACGGCGATGAGCGTCGTGGCGTCGGTCAGGACGTACTCGGCCCAGGCCCCGTCGTAGTGGAAGGCCATGACCTGGAGGTCCTCACAGGTGTTCGTGCCACCGCCGAACCGGCAGGCGGGACACGTGCCACACGCCTTCCCCGCGCCCAGGACCACCCGGTCCCCCGCCTTCCAGTGCCCGACGCCGTCGCCGACCGCCGCCACCACGCCCGACGCCTCGTGGCCGGGGGTGACCACCGGCAGCCGGGGCGGGATATGGCCGTCGAGCTGGCTCACATCCGACTGGCAGATGCCGCACGCGGCCACCTTGACCACGACCTCGCCCGCCCCCGGCCGGGGCACGGGCACGTCCTCGACCTTCAGGGTGCCCGCCGCCGTGTCGAACCGCGCCGCGCGCATCCTGGCCGGGAGGGCGTCCACCACCCCGTCTGCCGTGGGGTTCGCGCCGGTGCGTATCGGTCGTGCGTCCAAGGTCATCCGTGGTTTCCCTTCACATGCTCGGCCGGTTGGCGCGCCGGTCACCCCGCCGGTCCGGGGACGGCGAGTGATCACGATGCCGCACGCAGTCTGCCGTATGCGCAACACGCGCTGCGCCACTGCCCGGTCACCGGTCGCGTCGCGCGGCGGTCCCGGATGGTGGCCTTGTGCAGCCTCACGCGCGTCACCTTCACGCGCACGGATGTACCATCCACCACCAACGTGCAACGTGCCCAGATGAGGGAGCTCGTAGTGGACACTCCTGCCGATGGCGCCAGCCTGAAGTCCCAGTACGCGGCTCAGGTCGCGGCCGATCTGGAACGCAACTCCGCCGAGCACGAACGCCTCAGCTCCGAAATCGCGGCGCTGCAGGAGCAGTTGGCGGTGCTGGAAGGCAACCGGGCGCTTCTGCTCAGCATGCGGCAGACCCTTGGTGGCGACACCGCTGGTGACGCGACGGAGCACGGCGGCGTGAGTGGCTCCGGGGATGGTTCGTCCGCGAAACCGGAGGCCGCGGCGCTGCCTGCCCCGCGCAAGGCGAAGAAGAAGGCCGACGCGGCGGGTGGCAAGGGGAAGGGGACGGAGTCGGGCGGGAGCCGGCCGAGTCGCAGGCGGGCGCGGGAGGCGGGAGTGCCCACGCTCCGGGAGCTGGTGCGTGATGAGCTCGTCCGGCACGGCGAGCCCCGCTCCGCGGCGGAGGTGGCCACCGCGCTGAGCCAGGCTCTTCCGGAGCGCGAGATCAAGCCCACGGTCGTGCGCAGCACCCTGGAGTCGCTCGTCGCCAAGGGCCAGGCGCACCGCACCAAGCAGCAGAAGTCCGTCTTCTATTCGGCTGCCGCCACGGACGCGGCCGCCGATGCGGGCGAGCCCGGCGAGGCGCGCACTTCCTGAGCTGCCACGGACGACGAGCCGTACGGCGGCATGCGCGCTTCCGCCACCGGCCAGGCCGAAACGCACCTCCTTCACCCACTCCGCGCAGGCCCCGGCGCGCTCCGCGACGGGCCCGCTGTCGTGGAGCGTGTCCACCGCCGGCCCGGCGGGCCGCCTCTTCACCCGGTCTTGCGTGGTGCCGCGGGTGCCAACCGTGCCACCGGCGGTAGCGGTGAGTGCTGCGGCGAGGCTTGGAATGCCTGGATCACCAGCGCGGCGAAGCGCCGGGATGCCGCGGCCCGGGCGGCCTTCGAGGTCGTGTGGATGCCCCTGTTGGCCATCAGCATCAGGACCAGGTCGTCCAGGGCGAAGTCGGGCCGCAGATGGCCCGCGTCCTTGGCGCGGTGGGCCAGTTCGGCGATCGACCGCAGCGCGTATTCGCGCTCCGCGACGAAATCCATCGCATCGGGGAAGGTCGACATGAAGGCTTCGGTGAAACCCCGGCTGCGGGCGTGCAGCTCACAGGTCTTCTCGATCACGTGGCAGAAGCCGCGCCACGGATCCGGCTCGGCACGCCCCTCGTCGACGATGGCGCGGCATGCGTGCATCTCGTCCGTGAAGGCTTCCGTGGCCAGCATCTGCTTGGTCGGGAAACGGCGGTACAGCGTGGCGGGGCCGACCCCGGCGTGCCGGGCGATCTCCCGCATCGGCACCTTCAGCCCCTCGGTGGCGAAGAGCGCGCGGGCCGCGTCGAGGATGCGCTCCCGGTTGTCCGAGGCGTCGGAGCGCAGGGTGTGAGGCAAACGGTCGGTCACCGCTCTCACTTTAGCCAAGTGGACGGGGGCGTCCGTTAGCGTCCCTCCGGCCGGTGCCGATGGACCGCGTCGGGCCCGTCGGTCCGGCCGGTTCCGTCGATCCCACCGATCCCACCGAGCCCAGAGCGAGGAGACGACATTGAAGGCAGTCGCGATCGAGGCGTTCGGACCTCCCGAAGGTCTGGCAGTGATCGACCTCCCTGACCCGGCTCCCGCCGCCGGACAGGTGCTGATCGCCAATGAGGCGATCGGCGTCGGCGGCTCCGACGCCGTGATCCGGCGTGGCACCCTCGCCACCTATGGCTTCCGGGAGGGCCATATCCCCGGCAGCGAGGTGGCGGGCACGGTGACCGCGGTCGGCGACGGCGTCGACACGTCGTGGGTGGGTCGTCGGGTGTGGGCGTTCACCGGCGTGGGCGGCGGCTATGCCGAGCGGGCGATCGCGCCGGTCGAGGAGGTCCTCCCGCTCCCCGCGGACCTCTCCGCCGTCGATGCGGTGACGCTGGGGAGCTCCGGAGTGGTGGCCCACTTCGGACTGTCCCATGCCCGCTTCGCTCCCGGCGAGTCGGTGCTGGTGCGGGGCGCGGGCGGCAGTCTCGGGATCATGACGGTCCAGCTCGCGGCGCGTGGCGGTGCCGGGGCGGTGGCGGTCACGACGTCATCGGCCGAGCGTGGCGATCGGCTGCGCGGGCTCGGCGCCACGCATGTGCTGGACCGCTCCGGCGAGGGCGGCGAGGCCCCTCCGGCAGGCTATGACGTCATCATCGACATCATCGCCGGTGCGCGGATGCCGTCCTTCTTCGCCAGGCTCAACCCGAACGGTCGCATGGTGGCCGTCGGCGCGGTCGGGGGCCAACCGCCGGCGGACTTCGGCATGACGATGATGGCGGCGTTCCAGAAGTCGATGTCGTTCGCCACCTTCAGTGCCGCCACCGTGGCCGAGCCGGATCGACGTGCCGTGCGGACCGAGCAGTTCGACGCCGCGAGCCGCGGTGAACTGCGCACGGTGGTGCACGAGTTGCTGCCGTTGGAGCAAGCCGTGGTGGCGCACCGCAAGATGGACACCGGTGAGGTGTTCGGCAGGATTGTGCTGACACCGTGACCCGCGATGCGATACCGGCGGCCGTGGGACACATGACACCGTGGGGACCCGAGGGGCACTACCCGGTCGGCGTAGGGAGAGCGCGTGGAATCCGTGAGCGGACAGGCCAACGGCGGCACGTGGCCCACGGGCCTGGATGAGGCGATCCGCGCCACCGCGGCCGACATCGCCACCACGCTGCGCGACGCACCCGATACCGGGGCCCCGGTGCCCGGGTCGCGGTGGACGGTCGGGGAGGCGGCGGCGCATCTGGCACAGGCCAATGAGCTGATGGCGCACCTCGCGGACGGGCAGCCGCGCGACTACGGGGACGGCACACCGCACGGGCTGGCGGAGGCGAACGAGCGCGCGCTCGCCGCGTTCGCCGAGCGCCGGGCCGGGCCACTGGCCACCATGATCGTGGAGCAGGCCGACGCCTTCCTCCGGTCGGTGGCCCGGCCCGCGTCCATCGCGTCATATGCGTCACACGGCGAACTGGTCACCCCGATGGGCCCGATGAGCCTGGACGTCCTGGGCTCGTATCTGCTGACCCATATGCTCGGCCACGGCTATGACCTCGCCCGTGCGCTGGGCCGCCCGCATATGCTCGACCGGGCCCGGGTCGAGCTGACCCTGCCCTTCCTGACCACGGCCATGCCACGGGTGCTCGACACCGCGGCCGCCGCGGGGCTCACCGCCCGCTACGCCATCCACCTCAGGGGTGGCGCCTGCTTCGGCGCCACCTTCGCCGACGGCGCGGTGACCGTCACACCGCGCCCGCCGGGCCGCCCGGACTGCACCATCCTCACCGAGCCCGTGGCCTTCCTCCTCATGGCGCTGGGCCGCCTCGGACCGTGGAGCGCCGTCGCCAGGGGCCGCGTTCTCACATGGGGGCGCAAACCCTGGCTCGCACCCCGCTTCCCCACCCTCTTCACC
>NZ_JAEEAP010000359.1 GCF_016103465.1 Streptomyces sabulosicollis | reverse complement strand
GGAGGGGGTTCGGGTCGGCGACCGGGGCGGGAGGCTCGTCGGCCGACTCTCCCAGGTCAGACATAGACCGATTGCTCTCGATCTCTGTCGTTTTCTCCGTATTTGCGGTCGGCTTGGGTTGGTGGTGGAGCACCTTGGCAACCAGATCCGACCCAAAGTAGATCGACCCGACCGGAAGCGACGTCGCCAGCAGCACCAGCAGCCAACCGACCTTGCTCAGGTCGGCCAGTCGGCCGGGGTCGACCGCACCGCCGTGCAGCTCGGGAACGAGTCCGTGCACGTAGTTCAGGACCAGTGAGGCGGTGGTGTAGGCGGCCAGCACCCGCAGCGCGAACTTCCGGTCCGACGCCTTGGTCAGCACCAGCGTGGCAACCAGGGCCAGGGCCATCAGGCCGTCGACCACGATCGGGTACAGCGTCGCGGCCGTCTCGTCGGCCCCGATGGCCGTTGCCACGTCCCGCAGCGCGTTCCACGACACCCGGAAGGCCATTCCGACCACGGCCACCAGAGCGAGGACGAGCAGGCGCTTGGGCTTGCGGTTCACCGCTCCACCTCCCCATCCGGCTGCAACGGCGGGGCTCCCCAGGGGCGGTAGCCGGTGGTCGGGTGCTCGGCGAGCTTCCTGCGCAGGTAGTCGGCCGTCCACTGCGTGCCGAGCCCGGTGGGGTCGTTCAGCACGGCCTCGATCGCGACGACCACGTGCATGACCCGCCGGTCCAGGACCGCGCGGTACCGCTCGGCGTCGCCGACCGTGGCCGGGGCCGGGATATCCAGCCCCTCCACCACGACGCGCAGCAGCGCCGCCACGTCCTCATGCAGCGGCCCCGGGACTGCGGGGATGGTGGGCTTACTCACAGCGCACCCCCAACGGCCATACCAGCAGCCACGACCAGCAGCGCCCCGGCCGCGCGGGTCACGTCGATCGCCCGCTGAAGAGCGGCGAACTTGACCATCGCGATCCGCGAGAGGTTCGCGATGTCCTCCCCGCGCCGGTCCTCAGCCAGCAGCGCGCGGACCTCGTCGCCGGTCAGCCGCGCCCACAGCGGGAAACCCGCCACCGCGCCGGACATGTTCGGCCGAACCACCCGCAGCAACAGCGCAGCGGCCGTCACCAGCAGCAGCACGCCAACGCCACCGACCACGAACACGGGCGCGGGAAGGTGCGCGTCGCTGGCGACGGTCCACACACCGGCCAGCACCGCACCGATGAACGCCAGCAACAGGCTGGCCTTGCCATCGGTCCGGGCGATCTCCCCCTTCACCTCCGCATGCGCGGCGGCAAGGTTGGCGTCCAGCGTGGTCATGCCCCCACCCCCGACGTGCTCAGGTCGGCGGCGCGGTTGGAGAGCTCCCGGCGGGCGGCCAGCACCCGGCGACGGGCCCGGCGGATACGACGGGCGTCCAGCTCAGACACCGGCCGGTCAAGCGTCATGATCTGCACGTCCAGCAACTCGACCTCAGCCACGATGACCGGCATCTCCAGCTCGATCGCGTCCAGCTCAGCGCCGGTCGGCTCACGGTCGGACAGGTCAGCGGTAACAACCGCCTGATCAGCACCGATGTACTTCATGGGTCGTGGTTCCTCTCAACGGTTGGAGCGGCCCGAAAGAGCGGCCCCGGTGTTCCCGCACCGGGGCCGCGCGCCGTTCATGGGTGGAGTGCCCCGGGCCGGATTCGATCCGGCGCCCTCACGGCGAGATGCCGGGGCTGGTCGTGCGTCAGTGATGGCTGGCGCCATCGGTCTCCTTCGAGGCGGGCCGCGCCCGTATCAGGTAGCGCGGCCATGACCTCGTTGTAGGCGTATGGAGACGTGACCTTTCGGTCTAAGCCCTCCGGTTAATGACAAGGCGCCGGGTCGCCTCCCCCCGTCCGCTGCGGGGCTCCTGGTCGTGCGTCGGAGCAGCCCAAAGAAGGCCCTCCCGTCGACCGCTGTCCTAGGACTGCGGCGCGATGAGTAAGACGATGCCGCACAGTCCCAGGACTGTCAACAGTCCTGGGACTGTGTTTCACTGGTGCCGTCGAGAGGAGCACGGGATGGTGTCGAAGTGGCGAGAGCTGGCGGACAGGCTGGCCGAACAGATCAAGAGCGGCGAGTACCGACCTGGCCAGCGGCTCCCGCACATCAGGGACCTGGTCGACGCGGGAGAGGGATCAAAGTCCACCGTCCACGCGGCGTACAAGGCTCTTGAGGCTGAGGGGCTGGTGACCTCATCGCGTGGTCATGGCACCGTCGTCCGGCAGCGGACACCGCTGAAACGGCTCGGTACCGCGCGGTACGACAAGGCAAAGTGGCGCGACGGCGACGAGGTGGCGTTCATCGCGGACCGCTTGGCCTCCGGACGTACGTATCGCCGTGATGACCAGACTCAGACCGTTAGCCGTGTCGAGGCGCCACCAGAAGCCGCTGCCGCGCACGGCCTGCCTCCCGGCGCGGAGGTGTACGCGCGTGCGCGGCTCGTGAAGGAGGGCGAGCAGCCGACGCACACGCTGACCAGCTACTACCGCCCGGAACACGTGGAGGGCACCCGATTGGTGGACCCCACCCCAGGCCCCGCCGGGCGGGGCGGCGGCTTCAAGGTGCTGTATGACGCGGGGTACGAGATCGACCACATGCGGGAAGAGATCTTTGCCCGCGCCGCCACGTCGGATGAGGTGAAGCTGCTCCAGTTGCCGCCCGGGGAGCCCGTTGTCGAGCTGCACCGGACGACCTGGACGGCGGACGGTACCGTGGTCGAATTCGCCATTGGCGTGCATGCCGCGTCGCGGTTCGCCTGGGAATACGACTTCAAGGTTCCGGACTCAACGCAGGACAAGGGGCAGGAATGATCTCGGCACAGGCATGGGCGGACGCTCGGCGCCTGTGGGTTTACCACCAGATGGGCCACACCGTTCGCCCCTGCTCGGTCGCGATCGGCCTGGGCAGTCACGACCTGGGCGTAGCCGATACGGCCGTGAGCCTGTACGAGCGCGGCCTGGTGCCGCTCCTCGTGTTCACCGGGGCCAATAGCCCGACGACGCGGAAGCGCATGCCGCGTGGCGAAGCCGTCCACTACCGGGAGCGGGCGCTTGAGCTGGGGGTTCCCGGTTCGGCAGTGCTCATTGAATCCCAGGCGCGCAACACCGGGGAGAACATCCGCTTCTCTCGGGCACTGCTGGAAGAGTCCGGCGTCGATGTGTCGTCGGTGCTGCTGATCAGCAAGCCGTACGAGGAGCGGCGCGCGTACGCCACGGCGCGCAAGCTCTGGCCCGAAGTGGAGTTCGTCAGCGCGTCCACGCCGATGACCTTCGATGAGTACCTCGACTCCATCGGGGACCCGCGTCTGGTGATTGACATGCTCGTCGGCGCCCTTCAGCGGCTGCTGATCTATCCCGATCAGGGGTTCATGATCAGGCTCACCGTGCCTGATGACGTGATGGAGGCGTACGACCGGTTGCGTGGTGATGGCTTCACGAGTCGGGTCGTGCCTGTCGACGCGGCGGCGCGTTCCTGATGCGTCGTTCCGGGGGCTGTGGGCAGCGGTCAGGGCACGGCTTCTGATGACGACGAACGGCACGTCAGCACGCCCGTCCACAGTCTCAACCGCAGTCTCATCCGCCAGCGTTCGCGACAGTTCAACCAGCCCAGCCGGGGCCCCAGTCTCCGAGCTCTGAACGTGCCTGAACTACCCCGAACGGGCACCGGCAGAATTGGAAAGCGTGTTGGGGGCAACCCCTCACGAGTTCGAATCTCGTATCCTCCGCCAGTGCCTCACCGGGCACGATGTCGAAGGGCCCCACCGCGAGGTGGGGCCCTTCGACATTGTCCTCAGACCTCGTTGTCCTGGTTTTTGTCCACAGCGGGTGTTTCCGGGGTTCCCCAGATGGCATCGGCGATCTTCCGGGCCACGTCCTTGAGCATGGCGTCCGGCACGTGGAGGTACCTCGCCCGCATGCTCGCGGAGGTGCCCGGCTCCCAGCCCATGATCTGGTCGATGACGCGGGCCGGGACTCCGAGCAGCATGAGCACGGTGGCGGCCGTGTGCCGGGCGTCGTGCAGCCGACCGTCCCGAACCCTCGCGTCTTCCAGCAGACGCTTCCAGTCGTGGTAGTCCGTGTTCGGGCTCAGCGGGCCACCCAGTGGCTTGGTGAAGACGTAGTCCGACTCGGCCCACAGGTCACCGGCTGCTTTGCGCTCGCGCTCTTGCGTCTCGGCATGCGCGCGGAGCATGGCGACCAGCGGGCCCGGCAGGGGCACGGCACGCCGGCCCGCACGTGACTTGGTGTTCTTGGTCTCACGCCGGACCTGCACCTTGTCCGGGCAGTACCCAGCCTTCCGGCCGCACGGCGAGGCGTCCGGGCACCCGTGCTCGTACCTGGGGCGCAGACGGTTCCGGCGCAGCTTGAGGTACTCGTTACCCAGGTCGACGTCAGACCAGCGCAGTCCGAGCGTCTCGCCCTGCCGCAGTCCGAGCGCCAGCGCCAGCATCCAGCGGGCGCTGTTCCGACGCTTGTTGGCTTCGAGCAGCAGGGCTTGAACCTCTTCCACGGAGTAGGGCTCTACCTCTGTTTCGTCCTCCTCCATCCGTGGCGGCTTCGCCAGCGCGGCGGCATTCTTCGCCGCGTAGCCGCGCCGTACCGCCTCCCCCAGAGCGGTTCGGGCGGTGCGGTGAGCCTGGTGAGCCGTACCAGCCTTGCGCGCCCCGTCCGCCTGCATGCGGCGATACAGACTCTCCAGGTGCTCGGGCTGCAAGCGGTCAAGGCGGTGCTTGCCGACACCCGGCACGAGGTGCACACGAACGGCGACCTCGTAGCCGTCGTACGTGTTCTCGCTGACGGTCGGCTTGGCGATGTTCTCAACCCAGTGCTGAAGCCACTTCTCAACCGTCCACGCCTTACCCGGCTGCTGCGCCGAACCCGTGTCGCGCTGCTTCTCCAGCTTTCGGACTTCGTCAACCAGTTCCTCGCGCGTCTTGCGCGTCAGGTGTCGGCGGTACGGCTCCCCGTTGTCCTTGTAACCCATCGGCACGCGGGCGTGCCAACGGCCGTCTTTCCCGAAGTAGATCGCGGACTCGCCGTTGGCTCGGCGGGTGCCCTTCTTCTTTTTCTCTGCCACAGGCAGGCTCCTGTTCCTTGCTGTCGGGATGGGGGCCCAGGCGGCGGGCTGTCCTGTCCGGGAGTGCCGCCGCCCTGGGCGTCGTCAAGCGGCTCGTCGGGCCGCGCGTCGCCGGGCGAGGTACGCGGCCGGCGCGTCGGCGGGGACGCGGCGGAGACGGCCGATGTCGATGGACTCCAGCTCTCCGGTGCGGATGAGCGCGAAGCAGGTGGTCCGACCGATGCGGAGTCGGCGGGCAGCCTCTTCGACGGTGAGGAGAACCAAGGTCGGGTCGTCGTCGGTGGAGATCGTGAGGGTGTCGTGGTCGTCCAAGGTCGCTCCTGCTGTGACTGTGTTCGCGGGTGGATGCCGCCGCACAAACCGCGATAGCCGTTTGCGCGACGGAGCCCGTCCGGAGTCGAGTGGGGGCCCGCGTCTGTCCGAGGTGCGGATTTCTGCGTCACCTGCGTCATCTGCGTCATTCACGGCTCTGACCTGCTGTTTCGGGGTGACGCAGGACTCGGGGGTGTGTCACCGGTGACGTAGACCTTCGTCATCTGGTGACGCGGGTGACGCGGGGTGACGCAGGAATCGGCCGTCTGCGTCACCGCTGTTTCGGCAGGTCACGCGCCGTTTGCGGGGTGTGGGTGACGCAGGTGACGCAGCGTCTTTCCACTTCGGACAAAAGAGGGGTGCTGTCTGTTGTGGTGCGCGGCTCAGCGCGTGAAGAAGGAGCCGCTTCGCGGCGCGACCATCGCAGGGCGGCGCCGCCGCCGAACAACAAGAGGAGCACGCGCCGCCGGGTGCTCCTCTTGTTTGTGCGGTGGTCCTGGTGCCGCCTGGTCAGAAGGCCGCTGCCTGCTCGGGCGGGGGCGGTGCGGCGGACGTCCGCGCGATCTCGACGTAGCGGGATGTGTTGGTGCGTCCCCAGTCGATGAGGACGCCCCGGGCCGCGAGGGTGGGCTGAAGGCGCTTGAGACGGTCTGAGAGCACCTTGCCGGTAGTCGGCCACCCTTTAGGCAGGGGACGGAAGTCCTCGCCCGCGTAGAGGCCCGTGAGGCAGTGCAGCCATTCGGCGGACGTCATCCGTTGCTCGGTGCCCGGCTCGATGCCGGCGGCGTACTTGAGCACGGTCTGCGCCAACAGGTCGCCCTCGATGACGTCATCGTTGAGGTCGTCCAGGCTGGCCCGGTAGGCGGCGAGCGCTCCCAGACCGGTGGCCGCGTCGAGCTGCGCGCAAAGGTGCGCGAAGTCGGCCATGCGCAGGTCGGTCGGAATGTCCGCCTCAGCAGCGCGCACCTGCACGGTCAGGTCCAGGAGTGAGCCGAGGATGACGGGCAACACCTCTGCGAAGTCGGACCACAGTTCCGCTTCGGTGCGCCGGACGCGGGGGCGTTCCAGCCGCAGGGGCAATAGCCGCTCTGCGAGGTCGGGACGGATCACGCCCACGTCGATGCCGGTCAGGAGCAGGGGACGGCGGTAGCCGACGCGGAAGACGTCGCCATCGGTGAACAGGGCGCGTTTGACGTTCTCTGCCCCGGTCACGATGCAGCACATCGCGTCGGACAACTCCGGGGTCATGTGGGAGAGGTTGTCCAGGGCGGTGACCCAACCGGCCGCCACCGCCGTGATCAGGTTCTCCTCATCCTTCGGCGCCCGGCGCAGGTCCCCGGTCATGCCCTCGATGATCCGCACGAGCATCCGCCCACCGGTGGACTTGCCCGCTCCCTGCGGGCCGGTGAGGAACGGGGCCGGGACGGGCACGGCCGGACCCAGGCAGCCGATGAGCCACGCGATGGCCAGGCACTCGGTCTCCGCGTTGGCGAAGTTGCACAGCCGCATCAGCAGGTCGATGCCCTTGCCGTTGGTGTCCTTGGCCGGCAGGGGCAGTTCCCCTGTGAGCTGGGTGCGGCGCCAGCAGACTTCCTGCGGGTCCGGGGTGCGGATGTCCCAGCCGGTGGGGTGGATGCGCACGGACTGCCCGTCGCTGCGGCCCAGGTCCAGCCACGTTGCCCCGTCGACTCCGGGGGCGACTCGGATGTGCACAGGCTGGACGTCCTCGGTCAGCGCCAACGCTTCGATCAGGTCGAGCGCTTCCTTCATGGCGGTGCCGTTGAACACGCCGATGCCGTCCTTGAACAGTCCGACCATGAGTTCCTGCCGGTGGCTTCCCGTGGTGCCCTGGGAGCGGATCGGGCGGGCCACGGGGTGGCCGTTCCTCTGCGCGTACACCGTGCCGTCAGCGGTGCGGAAATACCGGAAGTGCTGTTGTGCGTAGTCGGTGATGATCTCGCGTGCGGGGTTCTTGTCGTCGTCGGACATGGTCACAGTCCCAACGTGGTGCGGGCGTTGGTCCACGCGTCCGTGCAGTGCCGCAGGGTCTCGCCCTTGGTCTGCGCGGCGGCGAACAGCCGCGCGACGTGAGCCTCAGAGAGGCAGCCGCACCGGCCGTGTGTGGACAGCACCGCGAGGAACGTCCGGTACACAGTCGCGTGAACTCCACTGCGAACCTCGGTGATGCGCTGCACGGCCATCGCGATTCCGCGTTCGAGGTAGGCGGGCGTGCGATGCCGACACTCCCCGGACCCGGACCCGGCGAGCGCAGCGCCGACGTGCGGCGTGGGCCGGACGGGGGAAGGCTTCTTCACCGCGAGCGCACGCACCTCGTCCGGCAGGCCGACCATGTGGCCGGTACCGGGTCCGAGGTAGCGGGCGTAGGACATGGACGACTTGATATCGACACCGGGACGCACCGCGTTGTGTGAGGTCATGGCGCCCCGGTAGATCCAGTGCTCACCGCGCGTCGTCGGCACCGTCCGTGTGGCAGGCAGGGCGGCACGGGCCCACGCGATGGCGTCCGCATTGTCCAGGTCGACCACGGTCAGCCCAGCGGCGCCGGGGTGGTATGCGACGCAGACGGCACGCCGCCACGCCGCCGCCCACGGGGGCGAGACGATGACCGCCGGGTCGGTGGTGGCCGCGGCCCAAGCGTGGCAGACGTCGGAGCAGCGGCAGGGGCCCGGGGCTTTCATGTTCGGCCGCCCGCCGCACACGTTGTCCGCGCAGGTGGGGCAGTTGCCGAACGGCACCTTGCCCCGCCGCAGGGGCAGCACCGGCATGCCCGCCGTGGCCAGTTCCAGCGCGGTGCGGAGCGGGATCTTGCAGTCAGGTGTCATGCTTGAGGTCTCCTGTTCTGCTTCGTCGGGATACGGAGACCGAGGGCGGCGGGCTGTCCTTGTCCGGGAGTGCCGCCGCCCTCGGGCGTAGCTAGTGGTTCTTCGCCCAGTGGGCGTATTCCTGGCGGACGTAGCCGCGCGGGTCGGCAGCGGTCGCCGGATGTTCGGGCCAGTGCGGGGCACCGTGGTAGTCGCCCTCACCGGTCCGGTCGTACTCGGTGAGCCGCCGGGCGGCTTCCGTGGCCACCTCGCTCGCGTCTCCCGGGATGTCCTCTTCGTCTTCGCGCAGCGCGATGCGGTCCAGTAGCGCGGCCTTGCGCAACCAGTACTCCCGGTCCAGGTCCTCACCGAACGGCTTGTCTGCGGCCGTCCGGGCGGTCCACCCGATCTCGCGGACGATGCTCGGAGCGAGGGCGTACGCCTCTTCCGGCGTGGGCCACGGTCCCGGCTCGGGGCGGTGGTCAGCCGTGACGTAGAGGCGGATGCGTCGGCCGTCGCGTGTGGAGTACGTACGTACAGCTCCGGTGGTGAACGTGTCGCTCAGCGCGCTCGTGACGCGGTCGGTGTCGGCCGGGTCACAGATGACGCGGATCTCGAACACGGGGTCTCCTCTCAGCCTCGGAAGTGGTTGCGCTTGAAGACGGCCTTACGGATGTGGACCGTGGTCCCGCCGCGCCGGCCGCTCGCGCTGAAGAGCTGCACGGCCACCCATCCGCCGAAGATGACGGCGGCGAGGACGATGAGTTGGGTGATCAGCGCGGTCAGGGCGGTGATGAACGCGGTCAGCAGAAACAGCCCGCCGCAGACGGCGGCGAACCCGATGCCGCCGAGGGCGAGGTTCACCGCAGCGCGGGAGACGACCGGCTTGGCCGCGACCGGTTCCGGCTTGGCCGGCTCGATGGCGTAGCCGGTGATGACCCGGCCGTCGGGGAGGACGACGCTCGTCACGGCCGGGACGCTGCCCGGCCGCACGGGTACGACCGGCGCCGTGTGCGTGGGCGGGATCGGGGCGGGGT
>NZ_JAEEAP010000358.1 GCF_016103465.1 Streptomyces sabulosicollis | reverse complement strand
GAGGGCTGGGGGCTGGCGGCTGGCGGCGGCGTCAGATCGCCGGCCGGCCCGGCAGCGGCGTCCGGTCCTGGTCGGGCAGGACGAGCGTCCGCGTGGGCAGCGGGATCTCTATGCCCTCGGCGCGGAACCGGCGGTGCAGCTCCTTCATGAACTCATGCTTGATGAGGTACTGGTCGCTGAACTCCAGGGCCCGCAGAAACACCGAGAAGTCGATGCCGGACTCTCCGAAGGTGTGGAAGCGCACGCTCGTCTCGTGGTCGACGACCCCGCCCTCGACCCCGGACATCACCTTCCCGGCGACCTCGATGGTCACCCGCTCGACATGGTCCAGATCGCTCCCGTAGCCGACCCTCGCCTGGACCATGACCGACATCTGCTGCTCGGGCTGGTGGAAGTTGGTCATGATGGTGTTGCCCAGCTTGGCGTTCGGGATGATGACGAGGTTGTCCGACAGCTGCCGCACCGCCGTGTTGCGCCAGTTGATGTCGACCACGTACCCCTCCTCCCCGCTGCTGAGCCGGATGTAGTGGCCGGGCTGCACCGTCTTGGAGGCCAGGATGTGCACCCCCGCGAAGAGATTGGCCAGCGTGTCCTGCAGGGCCAGGGCGACCGCCAGACCACCCACGCCCAGGGCGGTGAGCAGGGGAGCGATCGAGACGCCCAGCGTCTCCAGCAGGATCAGCACACCCATCGCCAGGACGGCGATCCGGGTGATGTTGACGAAGATGGTGGCCGTTCCCGCCACTCCGGAGCGGGACAGCGCCAGCGAGCGCACCAGGTCGGCCACCACCCGCGCGGCCGTGACCGTGGTGACCAGGATCAGCACGGCCACCAGCGTCTGATTGACGTCATGGCCGACCGTGCGGTTCAGCGGCAGCGCGGCGGCCGCGGCGGCGACACCGGCGGCCATCGACGCCCACGGGGCCAGGGTGCGCAGCGTGTCGACGATGATGTCGTCGCCGCTCCACCGGGTGGAACGCGCCCGCTCACCCAGCCAGCGCAGCGTCACGCGCAACAGCACACCACCGGCCGCGCCGCAGACCAGCGCCGCTCCGACGACGATGACATCGTGCAGGGTGAGAGCCCGGTTCATCGGCCACCGTCCGCTTTACCGGAAAGCGCGTCAGAAGCGGCCGTGCGGCGTGCCGTCGTCGGTGCGGCCTCCGGTCTGGAGTTCTGTGGGATCACCTTGTCACCTGCTCGTGCCTGGGTTCTACGGGCGGTGCCGGCGCACATGTGTACGGCTCCGGCGTAAGGTGCCATCCTGCCGCATGCGATGAGGGCCCGGTGACGGGATGCCCCGCTACCGCACGTAACCCGCCAGGCAGGGGGCGGCGCGCCACCGCGTTTGACGGACAGGTGTTTTGTGATGGAATCGGGTCGTATGGAAAGCCGCAGCGGTGACGTGGACCGGGGATGGCCGTACCTCGCGGCCGCCTACGCCTTCGTGGTCACGATGTGCGGTACCACCCTGCCCACCCCGCTCTACGGGCTCTACCAGCGGGAGTTCGGCTTCTCCTCGTTCATGGTGACGGTGATTTTCGCCGTGTACGCGGCGGGGGTCATCGTCGCGCTGCTGCTGCTCGGAAGCGTGTCCGACTTCATCGGGCGACGGCCCGTCATGCTGGCCGCGCTGGCGCTCTCGGGGCTGAGCGCGGTGTGCTTCCTCCTCGCCCAGGGACTGCCGGAGCTGTTCGCGGGCCGTACCCTGTCGGGGCTGTCCGCCGGTCTGGCCACCGGCACCGCCACCGTGACGGTGATCGAGCTGGCGCCCGAGCGCCGGCGCCGTGGCGCCACCCTCCTCGCGACCGGGGCCAACCTGGGTGGTCTGGGGGTGGGCCCGTTGCTGGCGGGTGTGCTGGCGCAGTACGCCCCGGCGCCGCTGAAACTGGTGTTCGTGGTGGACCTGGTGCTGGTGGCGGTGGGCGCCGCCGCGGTGTTCGCCCTCCCGGAGACCGTACGGACGCGGAGCCGCCCGCCGCTGAGGCCGCAGCGGCTGCGGGTACCCAAGGAGATGCGCTCGACGTTCGCGGCCGCGGCCATGGCGGGGTTCGCGGGCTTCGCCACGCTGGGCCTGTTCACCTCGGTGTCGCCCACGTTCCTGAGCGAGGTGGAGGGGGAGAGCAATCTCGCGGTCGCCGGTGCCGTGGCGTTCTCCGTGTTCGCCGCCTCGATCGCCGGGCAGGCGCTGGGGCGGCGGCTCGGCCCCGCGCGTTCGCTGCCCGGGGGATGCGCGGTGCTGGTGGCCGGTATGGCGGCCATCGCGGTGTCGCTGGCGATCGCGTCGCTGGCGCTGCTGGTGCTGGGCGCCGTCATCGCGGGGACGGGTCAGGGGCTGTCGTTCCACGCGGCCGTACGGGTGGTGACGGAGCGCAGCCCGGCCGACCACCGCGCCGAGGTCACCTCCGCCCTGTTCGTGCTGATGTACCTGGCGATCTCGATTCCGGTGATCGGCGTGGGCGCGCTGACGGTCGCGGTCGGGCTGCGGACCGCCGGGCTGATCTTCACGGGCTGTGTGGCCCTGCTGGCCGTGGCCACCCTGCTGCGGCTGCGGGCGCTCTCCGCGCAGGCGCCCGGCGGCTGAGGAGCGGTGGCCGGGGCCGGCCGCCGGGGGTCAGCCGCCGAGAACGCCCCGCGTCACAGCTCCAGGACCGTCCGCACCGGCAGATGGTCGCTGGGGTACTGACCGTCCCGCGAGAAGGTGTCGATGACGGCGTGGCGGGTGCGCACACCGGGGGAGGTCAGGATCCAGTCGATCCGGTCGCCGTCCGGGACCAGCGGGCCATAGCCGTGGAACGTCCCGTACAGCGGGCCGCGCCGCTCGGCGGTGTCCCAGGTGTCCACCAGCGTGCCACCGCCCAGCATGG
The DNA here is from genome assembly GCF_016103465.1 of Streptomyces sabulosicollis. Taxonomy (GTDB): domain Bacteria; phylum Actinomycetota; class Actinomycetes; order Streptomycetales; family Streptomycetaceae; genus Streptomyces; species Streptomyces sabulosicollis. Next base: position 6,412 of record NZ_JAEEAP010000358.1, on the reverse strand, counting down.
CGTCGTAGACCGGATTGCCGTGGGCCGCCACATTGAAGTCGCCGGTCACGATGCGGGGGAGCGCGGGGTCCAGACCGCCGAGCCGCTCGGTGATCAGTGCGGCGGAGCGCTCACGGGCGTTCTGGCTGCGGTGGTCCAGATGGGTGTTGAGGGCGTAGAGCTCCTTGCCGGTGTGGCGGTCCTGGAAGCGCACCCAGGTGACCATCCGGACCACGGCCCCGCCCCAGGTGTTGGAGCCGATCACATTCGGGGTGTCGGACAGCCAGAAGTGGTCGTACTCCAGGGGCGCGAGCCGTCCGGTGTCGTAGAAGACGGCCATGAACTCGTCCCGGCTGCCCCCCATCCGCCCGGTGCCGATCCACGCGTAGCGCTGCCCGAGGTCGTGGGCGATGTCGCGCAGCTGGCCGTACAGCCCCTCCTGAGTGCCCAGCAGATGGGGCCGGGCCCGGCGCAGCAGCTCCCGCATGGCGGGGCGGCGCTGCGCCCAGGAATTGGGCTCGGCATCGCCGGCGTAGCGCAGATTGAACGTCATGGTGGCCAGTCGTGGACCGTCCGCGGCGACGACCGGGGCGACGGGGGCGGCCGCGGCCACGTTCTGCGGCCGGGAGGCGAGCGGAAGCGCGACGGCCGCCGCGGCCGCGGCGCGCATACCGTGACGGCGGCTGAACACAGGTGCGGGCATGGCTCCTCCAAGGTCTTGAAGGTGCGGTGACGGCCCCAAGTGTCGGGCCCCGCGGTGTGAGGGGCGTGTCCTGCGGTGGCCGTCCGGTGGAACGTACGGTCACGCCGAGCCGACCTCAAGAGCGCGTGCCGAGTCCGCCGGTGACGACAGATCCCACGAGTGACGGGAGGGGCCGGGGGTGCGGGGCTGCCGCGATGGGTAGAGAGGGCGGTAGTCGTCGGAGACGGAAGGGGCACCCGGGGTGACCGTACGGCCGCTGACCTTCGTCGTGGGGACCGGACGCTGCGGTTCGACCGCTCTGTCGCGCATCCTCCGGCTGCATCCGGATCTGCTCAGCGTGAGCGAGCTGATCGCCTCCCTGGAGCCGGACGCGCTGCCCGGGGCGCCGCTCACCGGGGCGGAGTTCTGGCGGATCCTCGCCACCCCGAGGTCGTTCGCCAACCGGGTCATCCGCGACGGCATCCCGCTGCCCGAGTACCGGTATCCGCATGTCAAGGGGCGGTTCTCGGTGGCGGGCGGTGGCATCCCGGCGGTGTGCATGATGACGCTGCCTCATCTCACCGACGACCCCGACGCGCTGTTCGACACGCTGGAGCCGGAGCTGTCCCGGCGGCCCGCGGCGCCGGTGGCCGATCACTACCGGGCGCTGTTCGGCCTGCTGGGGGAGTGGTTCGGCCGACGGGCCGTCGTGGAGCGGTCCGGCTACTCGCTGCGCTCGGTGCCCCGGCTGAGGGAGGTCTTCCCCGAGGCCCGGTTCGTCCACCTCCACCGGGACGGCGCCGACTGCGCGCTCTCCATGAGCCGCCACCCCGGGTTCCGGCTGATCCAGCTGATGACGGAGCGCGCCACGAGCACCGAGGACCTTCCGGCCGGTCTCGCGGCGCTGCTCAGCGACGACGGGGCCGATCTGCGTCCGCTGTACCAACGGTCCGTGCCCGTGGCCGAGTTCGGCGCGCTGTGGTCGAGCACGATCGTGGAGGGGCTGGCGCATCTGTCGCGGCTGCCCGCCGCGATCCGGATGTCCCTGTCGTACGAGGGGCTGCTCGACGCGCCCGAGCACGAGCTCACCCGGCTGGCCCACCACCTTGGCGTGGAGCCCCTCCCGGACTGGCTGGCGGCCGGACGCGCCCTGCTCGACGGCGACCGCCGGGGCACGGCCGCCGCGACCCTGCAGCCCGCCGAACTGGCCGCCCTCCGCGAGAGCTGCGCCCCCGGCGCCCGCGCCCTGAGCCTGGCCGACGGCGGATGAGAGGGGGCCCTGAGCCTGGCCGACGGCGGATGAGACGGGCCCTGAGCCTGGCCCACGGCGGATGAGACGGGCCCTGAACCTGGCCGACAGCGGATGACAGAGGCCCGGCGCCTGACGCGGTAGATCCGGCGCCTGACGCGGTAGGCCCAGCCCCGGACGCGGTAGATCCGGCGCCTGACGCGGTAAGCCCGGCCCCGGACGGGGTGGACCCGGCGTCACGCCGTCGCCGCCTCGACGGCACCCCCCGACTGCTCGACGGCCACCGCCCGCAGCGCCTCCAGCAGGGCGGCCACCGCGGGCACCCTGGCCGCCTCCGGCCGCAGCAGCGCGTGGACATGGCGCCGGGGCCAGTCGTCCAGCGGGCGCGGCTCGACCCGCGGATCGGCCCGGGGGAGCAGACCGAGGCCGTCCATCAGGGCGATGCCCACCCCGTCTCCCACCAGGCCGAGGGTCGTCGCCTGGTCATCGGTCGTGGTCACCACCCGGGGCTCGAACCCCGCCTCCGCGCAGCGCCGCAGCAGCCGCTCGCGGTCCCGCTCCAGGATCCACCGCTCCCGCGCCAGATCGGCCAGGCGGACGCTGCGCCGCCCGGCGAGCGCATGGCCCCGCGGCAGCAGCACATGGCGGCGGTCGACCAGCAGCGGAACCCGGCGCAGCGGGGTCTCCACGGGCTCCGCCGCCTCTCCCGGCCCGTCGTCGGCGACGATCGCCAGATCGGTCTCGCCCGCGTCCAGCAGCCGGTACGCGTCAGGGGAGGCGGTCTGGCCCAGCTCCACCTCCACCTCGATGCGGGAGGCGCCCAGCCTGGCCAGCGCCGCGGGCAGCACGGCGACACACACGCTCTGCACGGAGGACATCCGCACCCGGCCACGGGTGCGCGCGGCGAGCTCCTCGAACTCGTTCTCCACGTCCCGCAGCCCGGCCAGCACTCCCCGGGCCCGCTCGGCGAGTCTGTGGCCCGCGGGCGTGAGCCGAACCCCCCGCCCCGCCTTGACCGTCAGCGGCACGCCCACGGCACGTTCCAGCGCGCGCATGTGATAGCTGATGGCCGGTTGGGTGTAACCGAGACGGTCCGCCGCGGCGCTGTACGAGCCGGCGCGACAGACTTCTGCGAGCACGGTGAGCTGGCGAAGTTCGATCACCACAGGAAGATAAGAATCTTTTATCAATTCCCGAAAGACTTTAATTGGACGCGTGATCGATAGGCCGTCAAAATCATGGTGACGGATTTCGCCCGTACTCGCTCATTCAACTGACCGATCGGACACGGCCCCACCCGCACTGGCTGACCGTACGGTCATAGCCCGCCCACGACGGTTTCCTTCCCACCGATCCGGCCGGACCGGCAAGGGGAACCGGGCGCGGTGACATTCCTCCCTCCGCCCGAATCCCCCGCTGGAATGGATGGATGGTGCCCGATGCATGATGGCTGGAATCGCATGACTCCGGTGGTCGCGGAGAACAATCCCTTCCATCAGATGTCGCTCAACGAAACCGTTCACCCCCCGCTCCCGGAAGTGGTGGACGCCGTCCTGCGCACCGCGCGGACCGCCCACCGTACCCTGGACGCGCTCGGCACCGGGCTGTGTCAGGCCCTCGCCGCACATCTGGGAGTGGAGCCGGAGCAGGTGCTCGCCGGACCGGGCTCCGGCGCGCTGCTCCAGCAGCTGTTCTCCACCCTCACCGGACCGGACACCGACACGGTGCACGCCTGGCCCTCCTGGGAGGCGTACCCGATGATGGCGGCCAACGCCGGATCCACCACCGTCCGGGTGCCGCTCACCGGGTACGACCACGATCTGAAGGCGATGGCCGACGCCGTCACCGACCGCACCCGCATGGTCCTGCTGTGCACCCCCAACAACCCCACCGGCACCGCCCTGGACCAGGACCGGATCCTCCGCTTCCTCGACCGGCTCCCCGCGCACGTCACCGTCGTCATCGACGAGGCGTACCGCGACTTCGCCGACCCCGGCGCCGTCGCCGACGGCATCGCCCTGTACCGCGCCGATGAACGGGTCTGTGTGGTGCGGACGTTCTCCAAGTCGTACGGGCTGCTCAGCCTGCGGGTCGGCTATCTCGTGGCGCATGAGCCCGTGCTCGCCCCGCTCCGCACGATCCTGCCCTTCTACCGGGTGAGCGCCGTGGCGCAGGAAGCCGCCGTCGCCGCGCTGGGCGCCCATGAGCGGGTGCTCCGGCAGTGCGCCGAGACCGCCGAGGAGCGCGATCGGCTCCACCGGATCCTGCTCGACCAGGGCTGGGAGGCGCCCGCGAGCCAGGGCAACTTCCTGTGGCTGCCCATGACGTCCGGCGTGGAGCGTTTCACCCAGTTCTGCGCGGACCACGGCGTGGTGGTGTGCGGCAAACCGGGCGAGGGGATACGGGTGACCGTCGCCGAGCCCGAGGCCAACCAGGCGTTCGCGGAGCTCGCCGGGAAGTACCGGGAGGCGTCCGCATGACCCCGCCCGACGTCGCGGTCACCGAGGTGGCCGACCCGCTCGCCGAGGCCGCCCCGACCATGGAGCTCCTGCTGCGCGAGCTCGACCTGCGCTGGCCGCGGGAAGCCGAGCGCCTCCACCAGATCTCCCGGTACGCCCTGCTCCCGGCGGGGAAGCTGCTGCGCCCGCTGCTGCTCATGGAGTCGGCCGAGGCGGTGGGCGGCGGCGGGCCCGCCGTCGTCCCGGCCGCGCTGAGCGTGGAGTACCTCCACGTGGGATCGCTCGTCCACGACGACGTCATCGACGGGGACACCATGCGGCGGGGCCGTCCGTCCGTCGCGGCGCGCTACGGCACCACCGACGCCATCGTCACCGGGGACGCCCTGATGCTGGGCATGTTCGGCGTGCTCACCGACGGGGCCGAGGAGGCCGGTGGGCTGCCGCCGGGCCGGGTCCTCGGCGCGGTGCGGGTCTTCGCCCGTGCGGGCGTCGACCTGTGCCGCGGCCAGGCGATGGAGGGTGAGCTCAGGGGCGACCTCGGCTGCGGACTCGACCGGTACCTCACCATGAGCGCCCTGAAGACCGGGGCGCTGTTCCGGGCCGCCTGCCGGGGCGGGGCGATCCTGGGCGGCGGGTCCCCCGCCCAGCAGCACGCGCTCACCTCCTACGCCGAACACCTGGGGCTGGCCTTCCAGATGCACGACGACCTGCTGCCGTACACCAGCGACAGCCGCACCACCGGCAAGTCCGCGCTGAGCGACATCGCGGCCGCCCGGCCCACCTTCCCCGTCCTGCTCTGCCACGCCATGGCCGGTGCCCCGGCCCGCGCCCGGCTGGAGGCGGCGCTCGGCGGCGCCCTGCCCGCCGCCGACGCGCTGAGGACGGTGCACGAGCTGCTGGAGACGACCGGCGCGCTCACCGCCGCCCGGGGCCGGGCCGCGGCCCAGGCGGACCGGGCCAAGTCCTGTCTGGAGCGACTGCCCCGCTCCCGGGCCACCGCCGTGCTCGCGGCGGTGGCCGATCTGTCGGTCAGCCGGGACCGGTGACGCGGTGTTGTCCGCCCCGCGCACCGCGCTCCTGGCCCACCTTGAGACCTGGCGCCCGTACACCCTGTGGTACCCGGGGCTGGTCGGACTCGCCGGGGCCGCGCTCACCGGCTCGCACCCCACCACGGGGCAGCTGACGGTGGCCTGGGCCGCGCCGACCCTCGGCTGGGTCGCCGGCCACTACCTCGGCGACTACTACGACCGTGACCTCGACGCGCTCAGCAAGCCCCAGCGTCCCATCCCCTCCGGACGGTTGAGCCCGCGCACGGCCGTGGCCACGGGCATCGGCTGCGTCGTCGCCGTGGCCGTGCTGGCCCTGTGGGCGAACTGGCGCGCCGTGGCCGTGGCCGCCGCCGCCATGGCGGGCATCGTGGCCTACAGCCGGGTCCTCAAGGGGCGGGGCCTGCCGGGCAATCTCGTACGCGGCGTGCTGACCGCGCTCACCGTGCTCTTCGGCGCGATGGCCGTCCAGCCGTGGCCACCGTGGCGGGCGCTGCCGTTCGCCCTGGTCTTCCTGGCCCATGACACCGCGTCCAACCTCGTCGGCACCCTCCGCGACGTCGAGGGCGACCGCGAGGGCGGCTACGCCACCGTGCCGGTGCGCCAGGGCCTGCGGCGCGCCACCCACACCGCGGCCGCGCTGTACCTGGCCGCCGTGGCCGTGGCCTGCGCCGCCACCGGGCTGGTGCCCAGGGACACCGCCGGGTACCTCGTGCTGCTGTCGGCGGCGGCGCTGTGCGGCGCGGGCGCCTTCGGGCTGCTGCTGCGGTCACCGGAACGCCTCGCCCCCGCGCTGGCGCTGCGCGCCCACGCCGTCCTCGTCGCCGAACGCCTGGTGCTGGCCGCGGCGGTGGTGGCGGCGGGCGCGGGAGCGGCATCCGCCCTGGCGCTGCTGACGCCGCTCCTCGCGGTCAGCGTCATCACCCAGAGCCGGATGCGGTCCCGCCACGAATTCTCCGCGCCGCCCCTGGCCGACGGCGGGCCCACCCTCCCCGAC
>NZ_JAEEAP010000357.1 GCF_016103465.1 Streptomyces sabulosicollis | reverse complement strand
GTGGCAGGGCTCCGCCCGTGGGTAACGGGGTCCAGGGGCGGAGCCCCTGGTACCGGGAAGGGGCGGGGAGGGGAAAGACGCGCCCGACAGACCCCAGACCCCCTCGCACGCAGCCACACATGACACCTATTCGGGTATTGCCTCCCGCAGCCGCCCGCAACAGCCGTACCGTGGGTAGCGCTGTCGCAGATCTTGCGTGCGAAGGAGTCTTCCGCCTATGGAGTACGGCACGTCGCGCTGCGACGACGGCCCGGGTGAGCCGCCCGCGGTGCCGGAGCAGCGCAGGGGTGTCCACGGGAGGATGCCGCTCGCGGTCATCGTCATCGACGCCGAGGGGCGGGTCACGCACTGGAGTTCGGGGGCGCGCAGGCTCTTCGGGCCCACGCGCCAACAGGCCCTCGGCCGCCCCGCCGTCGACCTGATGCCGGTTTCGGGGGCGTTACGCGGCGCCGAGGTGCGCACCGACGCGACGGGCAGCCCGGAACTCGACGACTCGCGGCTCGGCACCGTGTACTACCCCACCGCGGGCCGGGCCCGTATGGCGGAGCCGGGCCATGGCCAGGTGGATGTCCTGTGGTGGGCGTATCCGCTGGTGGGCCCCGGGCCGGAGCGGCTGCTGGTGCTGGCGGCGGACGCCAAGGCGGTGGGCGGGGACGCGCTGGGGCGCGACGAGCGGATCGCGCCCGGATTCGCGCTGCACACCGAGTTCCCCGGCGCCGAGCGGCTGCCGGACATCCTGCCCAACATGGGCCCGGCCACGGCCGGCCGGATCGTCGCCCAGGTGCTGGAACTGGGCTATCCGGTACTGGAGATCAGCCACCACGAGCGCGTCCCGGTGACGCCGGACTGGGGGATGCCCCGCTACCGCGAGCGCCGGGCGCGCCAGGAGGCCGTACGGCGGCGCGCGATCGCGGCGGACGGCGCACCGGATCGCGCACACGCCCCCGAGCGCTCGCCGGCCCCCGACGAGGTGGACCTGGAGTACGCGGACCTGGAGTACGCGGCGGTCCGTGAGCGGCTGGAGTTCCTCAACGAGGTCAGCGGCCGCATCGGCACCTCCCTGGACCTCGCCCGCACCATCCGCGAGGTGACCAGCGCCGCCGTCCCGCGCTTCGCGGACTTCGCCGGGACCCATCTGCGCGCCCAGGTCCTGGCGGGCGAGGGGTTCCCCGACGGCCCGCCCGACGTCACCACCGTCTGGCACCGCGTCTGGGTGGAGCACAACGACGAACCCGGGCGCTGGGACGACACCGTGCCGGTCGGTGAGAGCATCGCGTTCCCCGAGCACACCCCGTTCTTCCAGTGCATGGTCACGGGCGAGCCGGTGCTGATCCCGCACATCAGCGACGAGGTGGGCGACCGCATCGCCGGGCAGTTCGAGAAGCGTGACCTCAGACCCCTGATCAACGGCCGGTCGATCCTGATCGTGCCGCTCAAGGCGCGCGATGTGGTGCTGGGCTTCATGGTGCTGCTGCGGCGCCCGGGGCGTGAGCCGTTCGACGACATGGACCGCACGACCGGCGCCGAACTGGCCGCCCGCGCCGGGCTCGTCCTCGACAACGCCCGGATGTACACCTACCAGGAGAACGTCGCCGAGACGCTCCAGGACAGCATGCTGCCCCAGGTGACGCCGCGCATGGCGGGCTGTGACACCGCCACCCGCTATCTGCCCGGGACCCGGCTGGGCCGGGTCGGCGGAGACTGGTTCGACACCATCAAGCTGCCCGGGTCGCGCACCGCGCTGGTGGTCGGCGACGTCATGGGGCACGGGCTCACCTCGGCGGCGATGATGGGGCAGCTGCGCACCGCCGTGCAGACCATGGCCGCGCTCGATCTGCCGCCCGCCCAGCTGCTGCGCAACCTCGACGATCTGGCCCAGCGGCTCGGTGAGCACTATCTGGCCACCTGTCTGTACGCGGTCTACGACCCCGTCAGCTCCGAGCTGGTGGTCTCCAACGCGGGCCATATCCCGCCCGTGCTGGTGCGGGCCCAGGACGGGCGCAGCGAGTTGCTGGACCTGCCGACCGGGGCGCCGATCGGTGTGGGCGGGGTGCCGTTCGAGACGGTGACGGTGCGGGTGGCGCCCGGCGACCGGCTGGTGCTGTGCACGGACGGCCTGGTCGAGGTGCGGGGCCAGGACATCGGCGCGGGGATCGCGGCGCTGTGCGAGTCCGCGGCGCATCCGGCGGCGTCCATGGACGACGCGTGCGACACCATCATCCGGGCGCTGGCCGCCGCCTCCCGGGACACGGACGGCCGTGGCGGCCGTAAGGACGACGTGGCGCTGCTGATGGCCCGGCTGAACGGCATACCGGCCGGGCAGGTCGCCCAGTGGCGGCTCGCGCTGGACCCCAGCGAGGTCGGGCGGGCGCGCCGGCTCGTCCGCGAGCGGCTGCTGCGGTGGGGGCTGCCGGATTCCGTGGAGACCGCCGAGCTCCTGGTGAGCGAGGCGGTGACCAACGCGATACGGCATGCCCACACCCACCATGTGCGGCTGCGCCTGGTGCGCACCGACGCCCTGCTGTGCGAGGTCACCGACGACGATCACGAACTGCCCGTGCTGCTGAGCGCGGACCGGGACGACGAGAGCGGTCGTGGGCTGCGGGTGATCAGCAAACTGGCGCGCGAGTGGGGGACGAGCCGCACGGGGCGCGGTAAAACGGTGTGGTTCGAGCAGGCGTTGGCACATCCGGCCGATCAGGCATGGGCACACCCAGGGGAGCGGCGATGAGCGTCTCGGAGCGCTACCGGCAGGCGTGGGAGAGCTACTGGCGGGAGACCTCGGACGCCCCGGGGGACGCCATCTGGGATGCGGACCCCTCGCTGAGCGCCGCCCCGCATCTGGACCTGCTGGCCCCGCACGCCGACACCTCGCTGCCGATCGTCGACCTGGGCTGCGGCAACGGCACCCAGACCCGCTATCTGGCCGCCCGCTTCGGGCGGGCGGTGGGCGTGGACCTGTCCCAGGCCGCGGTGGAGCACGCACGCCGCGCCGACCCGGCGGGCGCGGAGTACCACCGGCTGAGCCTGACGGACGCGGCCGCGGTGGCGGACCTGGCCCGGCGGCTCGGCGACGCCAATGTGTACATGCGGGCCGTCATCCACCAGAGCGACGCCGCCGACCGGCGTCCGGTCGCGGAGGCGGTGGCCGCGCTGCTGGGGCGGCGCGGGCGGGGGTTTGTCGTGGAGCTGACGGCGGAGTCCAAGGCCGTGCTGGGGGAGCTGGCGGCGAGCCCGGGCGGTCCGCCGCCCAAGCTGCGCCGGGTCTTCGACCACGGGCTGCGGCCCGCCGACGCGGCGGACAAGGAGGTTCCGGAGGTGCTGGCGGAGGCCGGGCTGGAGATCCTGGCCGACGGCCCGACGGCGCTGGCCCAGACGGAGCAGTGGCCGGACGGGTCACGGGTCGAGCTGCCGGCCCGCTGGTTCGTGGTGTCGCGGGCGTAGTCCGGCGCGGCGGGCGCACCCGGCGCGCCGCAGGCGGGGACGGTGGACTGGACCAGTTATCCACAGGGGTGGTTCGGGTCGGGCGCGGCGCGTAACGTGACGAGGCATGAAGATCCTCATCAGCGCCGACATGGAGGGCGCCACCGGCGTGACCTGGCCGGCTGATGTGCTGCCCGGCACCCCGCAGTGGGAGCGCTGCCGCCGTCTGTTCACCTCCGACGTGAGCGCGGCCGTCGCCGGGTTCCTCGACGGCGGTGCGGACGAGGTGCTCATCAACGAGGCGCATTGGAGCATGCGTAATCTGCTGCTGGAGGAGTTGGACGACCGCGCGCAGATGCTCACCGGACGGCACAAGAGCCTGAGCATGGTCGAGGGCGTGCAGCACGGTGATGTGGACGGGGTGGCGTTCGTCGGCTATCACACCGGCGCGGGCACCGAGGGCGTCCTCGCCCACACTTACCTGGCCAACTCCATCACCGGCGTATGGGTCAACGGCGCGCGGGCGAGCGAAGGCCGGCTCAACGCCCTGGTGGTCGCCGAGTACGGGGTGCCGGTGGTGCTGGTGACCGGGGACGACAAGACCTGCGAGGACGCCAGGGACTATGCGCCCGACGCCCGGTGCGTCGCGGTCAAGGACTACGTCTCGCGCTATGCGGCGGTATGCCGCACCCCCGCCCGCACGGCCGCGGACATCCGGGCGGCGGCGCGGGAGGCGGCGGTGCTGGCGGTGCGCCACGAGCCCGCGAGCGGCGGGCCGTTCACGGTGGAGCTGGAGTTCGACGCCGAGCACCTGGTGGGGGCGGCGAGCGTCGTGCCGGGCGTGGAGCGCAGCGCCGAGCGGCGCGTCGCGTACACCTCACCGACCATGTACGAGGGGATCCGCTGCTTCAAGGCCGTCACGACGGTCGTCTCGGCCGCGGTGGAGGAGCAATATGGCTGACACGGACCGTCCCGAGGCGATCGACGCCCAGGCGCTGGACGAGGTGGTGCGGTTCACCTCGGATCTGATCAGGATCGACACCACCAACCGGGGTGGCGGTGACTGCTCGGAGCGCCCGGCCGCCGAGTATGTGGCGGAGATGCTCGGCGATGTGGAGATCGAGCCCACCCTGCTGGAGCGGTCGCCGGGGCGCACCAATGTCGTGGCCCGGATCGAGGGCACCGATCGGTCCGCGCCCGCGCTGCTGGTCCACGGCCATCTGGACGTGGTGCCCGCCGAGCCCGCCGACTGGACCGTGCACCCCTTCTCCGGCGAGGTGCGCGACGGGGTCGTCTGGGGCCGGGGCGCCATCGACATGAAGGACATGGACGCGATGGTGCTCGCCGTCGTCCGGGCCTGGGCGCGGACGGGCGTGCGGCCGCGCCGGGACATCGTGCTGGCCTTCACCGCCGACGAGGAGGACAGCGCGGCCTGGGGCGCCGGCTTCCTCGCCGAGCGCCACGCCGAGCTCTTCGAGGGCTGTACCGAGGGCATCAGCGAGTCCGGAGCCTTCACCTTCCACGCCGGGTCCGGGACGCGGATCTACCCCATCGCGGCGGGGGAGCGCGGCACCGCCTGGCTGAAGCTCACCGCACGCGGCCGCGCCGGACACGGCTCCAAGGTCAACCGGGACAACGCGGTCAGCCGGCTGGCCGCCGCCGTCGCCCGCATCGGTGAGCACAGCTGGCCGGTCCGGCTGACGCCCACGGTGAAGGCCGCGCTCACCGAACTGGCCGCGCTCCAGGGCGTCCCGGCCGAGGTGGACGCCCCGGACTTCGACGTCGACGCCCTGCTGGCCAAGCTGGGGCCCGCCGCCGCCCTGGTCGAGCCCACCGTGCGCAACAGCGCCAACCCCACGGTGCTGGAGGCCGGTTACAAGGTCAATGTGATCCCGGGCAGCGCGACCGCCTATGTGGACGGGCGGATGCTGCCCGGCGGCGAGGAGGAGTTCCACGACACCCTCGACCGGCTCACCGGACCGGACGTGGAGTGGGAGTTCCACCACCGGGAGCGCCCGCTGGAGGCGCCGGTCGACACCCCCACGTACCGGGCGATGCGCACCGCCGTCGAGCACTTCGACCCGGGCGCCCGCGCCGTGCCGTACTGCATGTCGGGCGGCACCGACGCCAAGCAGTTCTCCCGGCTCGGCATCGCCGGATACGGCTTCTCGCCGTTGCGCCTGCCCGAGGGCTTCGACTATCAGGCGCTCTACCACGCCGTGGACGAGCGGGTGCCGGTGGAGGCCCTGCACTTCGGCGTCCGGGTGCTCGACCACTTCCTGCAGAGGGCGTGAGAACACGGTGCAGCAGCAGACGGCCGTCACGGCCCCTTACGGCGACTGGCCCTCCCCGGTCGACGCCGCGCTCGTCGCCTCCCACGACGGCCATCCGGAGTATGTGGGCACGGTCGGCGAGGAGGTGTGGTGGACCGCGCCGCGCCCCGGCGAGGGCGGCCGCCGCGCCCTGATCCGGCGGCGCACCGACGGCGCGGAGGTCCCGGTGCTGGCCCCGCCGTGGAACGTGCGCAGCAAGGTGATGGGGTACGGCGGAATGCCCTGGGCCGCGGTGGACCGCGTGAGCGGCGGCCCGCTGGTGGTGTTCGTCCACTTCGCCGACCAGCGGTTGTACGTCCATGAGCCGGACGCCCCCGCCGGGACCGGGCCGCGCCCGCTGACCCCGCTGTCGGCGGTGGGGGAGGGGCTGCGCTGGGCCGACCCGGTGCTCCACCCGGAGCGCGGCGAGGTGTGGTGTGTGCTGGAGGAGTTCACCGGCGCGGGGCCGACGGACGTGCGGCGGGTCATCGCCGCCGTACCGCTGGACGGTTCGGCCGCCGAGGACCGTGCGGCGGTGCGCGAGCTGACCGAGGACCGGCATCGCTTCCTCACCGGACCCCGGCTCTCGCCCGACGGCCGGCGGGCCGCCTGGATCGTCTGGGACCACCCCCGGATGCCCTGGGACGGCACGGAGGTGATGCTGGCCGATGTCGCGGAGGACGGCTCCTTCACCGGAGCCCGGGCGGTACTGGGCGGCCCAGAGGAGTCGGTCGCCCAGATCGAGTGGGCCGAGGACGGCGCGCTGCTGGCGGCCACCGACCGCACCGGCTGGTGGAATCTGCACCGTCTCCAGCCGCCCGAGGAGGCGGCCGGTGCGGGGGACGGCGCCACGGCCGCCCGGCCGGTGGAGCTGTGCCCCCGCGAGGAGGAGTTCGGCGGGCCGCTGTGGAAGCTGGGCCACCGCTGGTTCGCCCCGCTGTCCGGCGGTCTGATCGCGGTGCTGCACGGCCGGGGTGCGGCGGCCCTCGGCGTCCTCGATCCACGGACCGGCGAGCTGGCCGATGTGCCGGGCCCCTGGACCGAATGGGAGCCCGCGCTGGCCGTGAACGGCACCCGCGTGGTCGGCGTCGCCGCGGGCCCGCACAGCGGCCATGAGGTGGTGGAGCTGGACGTGTGCACCGGGCGTTCCCGTGTCATCGGCAGCGCCCACACCGACCCCGTGGACCCCGCGTACTACCCCCGGCCGGAGGCCCGCACCTTCACCGGACCGGACGGCCGGGAGATCCACGCTCAGCTCTACCCACCGCACCATCCCGGCCACACCGCACCGGATGGTGAGCTTCCGCCGTATGTGATCTGGGCCCACGGCGGGCCCACCGGCCGCGCCCCGCTCGTACTCGACCTGGAGATCGCCTACTTCACCTCCCGCGGCATCGGCGTCGCCGAGGTCAACTACGGGGGCTCCACGGGCTACGGCCGCGCCTACCGTGAGCGGCTGCGCGAGCAGTGGGGCGTGGTCGACGTCCAGGACTGCGCCGCCGTCGCCGAGGCGCTCGCCGCGGAGGGCATCGCCGACCGCGCCCGGCTCGCGATCCGCGGGGGCAGCGCGGGCGGCTGGACGGCGGCGGCCTCCCTCACCGCCACGGATCTCTACGCCTGCGCCACCGTCACCTACCCCATCCTGGACCTGGTCTCCTGGGCCACCGGCGGCACCCATGACTTCGAGTCGCACTACACCGAATCGCTGGTCGGCCCGCTCGCGGAGGTGCCCGACCGCTATCGCGAGCGTTCCCCGCTGCACCGGGCCGACCGCGTCGGCTCGCCCTTCGTACTGCTCCAGGGGCTGGACGACACCATCTGCCCGCCCGAACAGTGCGAGCGGTTCCTGGAGGCGGTCTCCGGGCGCGGCGTCCCGCACGCCTATCTCACCTTCGAGGGCGAGGGCCATGGCTTCCGCCGCGCCGATACGATGATCCGCGCCCTGGAGGCCGAATTGTCGCTGTACATCCAGACCTTCGGGCTGATCAGATCCGATGTGCCCACCCTGGAGCTGCTGAAGTCAGCGGTCCCGAACTCCACTGGAGGAGCGAGTTGACACCCCCACCGGCCCCGCGCATCGTCGGCCGTGACCCGCTGCCCACCGCCGTCGCCGGTGCCTGGCCGCAGGGCGGCGAGCCCCAGACCTGGCTGCTCAGCGTCTCGCGGTACACCGCGGCCATGGACGCGGGCGCGCCCGGCACGATCCTGGACGCCGGGGAGCGGGAGCGGGCCGCGAAGTTCCTGCGGCAGGAGGACCGCGAGCGCTATACGGCGGCCCATCTGGGGCTCCGGGAGCTGCTCGGCGCCTATCTGGGCATAGCCCCGGCCGATGTGCCGTTCACCCGCGAGGCGTGCCCCGGGTGCGGCGGGCCGCACGGCCGCCCCGCCGTGTCCGGCACCCCGCTGCACTTCAATATGTCGCACGCCGGTGATCTGGTGCTGTTCGCCTTCGCGGGCTCCCCGGTCGGCGTGGACGTGGAGAAGCTGCAGCCCGCCTCGGTGGTCGAGCAGGTGGCCGAGAGCCTGCACCCCAAGGAGCGCGCCGAGCTGGACGCGCTGGCACCGGCCGACCGGTCCGCCGCCTTCGCCCGCTGCTGGACCCGCAAGGAGGCGTATCTCAAGGGCCTGGGCACCGGCCTGTCCCGCGACCCGGCGGTCAACTATGTCGGCACCGGGCTCTCCGCCGTGCCGGTCGGCCCGTGGGCGATGACCGACATCCCCGTGGACGGGGCCGTATCCGGCGGCTCCGGCTATGCGGCGGCCATGGCGCTGCTGACATCATCGCCACATGCCTGACGTCCGCTATGTCGCCGAGGGAACCCGGGCCGCCATCCGCCACACCCGCCGCGAGGACGGTGCGGAGTTCGTCAGGCGCGCCCGGGAGAGCGTGCCGTTCCACCGCCCCTGGCTCACCCTCCCCACCACCGAGCGGGCCTTCCAGCACTACATCGCCCAGCTGGAGCGCGAGGACCGCGAGGGCTTCCTGGTCTGCGCCCGGGAGACCGGTGACATGGCCGGGTTCATCAACATCAACAACATCGTGCGCGGCGCCTTCCAGTGCGGCTCGATCGGCTACGGCGCCTTTCCGCCCGCCGCCGGACAGGGCTATATGTCCGAGGGGCTCGGGCTGGTGCTGCGCCATGCCTTCGGGCCGCTGGGGCTGCACCGCCTCGAGGTCAACATCCAGCCGGGCAACAAGGCGTCGCTCGGGCTGGTGAAGCGCCATGGCTTCCGGCTGGAGGGGTTCTCCCCCGACTTCCTCTACATCGAGGGCGCCTGGCGCGACCACGAGCGCTGGGCCATGACCAGCGACATGCTGGACCAGCCGACCGGCCCCGGCTGACGGCCCCCGTCCGACGGCCCCGTCCGACGGTGCCCGGTGCCGGGCGCCCGGCACCGGGTGCCGGTGCGGCTGACGAGTCGCCATGATCGGTCCGAAGCCGCTCTGTTCAGCAGGCCCGTCGGCGTTGTTCCATGGTCACCGGACGGTCGCCGCACCGAGGTGACCCAAGGCAGTCGGAGCGAGGCAGAGCCCGTGGCCACGAGTGTGCGACGTACCACCCTGACCCTTCCCGCCGCCCCCGTGGGG
>NZ_JAEEAP010000356.1 GCF_016103465.1 Streptomyces sabulosicollis | reverse complement strand
GCGGAGGCCGGAGAATCCGGGGTGGGCATGGGTCACCACTTCCGAGCGAGGTGCGGGGACGGTTTTGTGTTGCCACACCGTAGAAATCCGCAGTTCGGCTGGGATATGTAGCCGGGCGACATACTTCGCCCGGCCGCTGTGGTGACACGCTCCGCCTCGGACGTCCCGTGTCGGCCCTCGGACGTCCCCGTGTCGGTGCGCCCGGCCCCGGAGACCCTCTAGTCGGTGCGCCCCGCGCGCGGCCGCCGTACCTTGCCGAGCTGGAGCATGGCGGCGCCGAGCTGTTCGGGGGTGAGCGAGGGGGCCGGAAGCGGATGGGACCCCTCGGGGCGCAGCCCGTCGAGCAGCAGGGCCAGATAGCGGCGCCAGGCCAGCGGCGCGGCCACGGTCGAGCCGGGGACCGCGCGGCCGAGCGCGGCCAGCATGAACTGCAGGTCCTCCGCGGTGGCGTCCGCCCGGACCTTGCCCTGCAGCTGGGCGCGGCGCAGAAGGTCGTCGAGCGTCTTGTGGTTCTCCTTACGGAGCGCGTCGAGCGAGGGGACGCCCTGGATGCCGGTGGTCATCAGGTCGTTGGTGCCCCGGTCGGCGGCCAGCAGACCGAATATGCGTTCCAGATAGGCTGTGAGCCCGGCCCAGGCGTCGGTCGCGGAGCGGGCTTCCTCGGCCGCCCGCAGTATGTCCCGGAGGGAATCGCCGAATACCGCCTCGATGAGTTCCGCCCGTCCGGCGAACCGCCGGTAGAGGGTGGCGCTGCCGACTCCGGCCCGACGGGCGATGTCGTCGAGCGGGGCGTCCACACCCTGATCCGTGTAGATCTCCCGGGCGGCAGCTATCAGCATCTCGCGGTTGCGCCGTGCGTCTCGGCGCAATGGTGTCTCTTTCTCCACACGGCTGCCCATGGCCCGCAACCCTAACACTAACCGGGGGAATCTCTCCGGTTAGGTGTTAAGATCATCGCGAGGGCGGGGAATGATCCCTGGTTCTGGCTTCGGGGGGAGCCGCCAACCGACTGAGGGGATCGCATGCCCCAGGATCTGTCCGCGGTCGGCGCGGAATTCGTCGTCAACCCGTATCCGGTTGACGCACGGCTGCGGGAGCGGGGCCCGGTCCACCGGGTGCGCAAGGGCGCCCCGCTGACCCGGCTCGAGGGGTCATCGCGTTCCGAACCCTGCTGGAGCGCTGCCCCGGTCTCGCCCTGGACGCTGATCCGGCCGACCTCGCCTGGCAGCCCAGCCTGATGCTGCGCGGGCTGCGGCGACTGCCGGTAGGGTTCACCCCCGTTCCGTACGCCTGAGTCCCCGCTCGGTTCGCTTGCGTCCCCGTTCCGTACGCCTGAGTCCCCGCTCGGTTCGCTTGAGTCCCCGCTCCGTATACCTGAGTCCCTGCTCGGTTCGCCCGGACCCCGCCCGCGGCGAGAGCCGCCGCGCCCCGGCACGCCCCACGAACCGCCGCGGCCGGGACCGCGCGACGGACCGCGCAGGCCGGCCGGGCTCGACGGACCGCGGTGGCCGCCCACCGCGGTCCGTGGGGTCTGTGGGACACGGCGTTCAGCGTGGTTCCGGAATCATCCGCAGCGGACCGGCGGTCAGGCTCATCTGCGGCCTCGGCCGGATCTTCGTCCCCGGAATCGGGCGCATCCGCCAGCGGCCCGCGATCGCGGCCAGGGCCAGCGTCGCCTCCGTCATGCCGAAGACGTCGCCGATGCACTTGCGGCTGCCGCCACCGAACGGCAGGTACGAGCCGCGCGTCACCTCCTTGGCCCGTTCGGGGAGCCAGCGGTCCGGGTCGAAGGACTCCGGGCGGGGGAAGAGGGCCGGGTCGCGGTGCAGCACATACGGACTGATCAGCACGTCCGACGCCGGGGGCAGCCGCCGCCCGCCGAGCTCGGTGGCCTCGGTGGTGGTCCGGGTGAACAGCCACGCGGGCGGGAACAGCCGCAGCGCCTCGCTGAACACCCGCTGGGTGTACGCGAGCCGGGGGACATCGGCGTAGCGCGGGGCGCGTCCGCCCAGCACCCCGTCGACCTCGGCGTGCAGCGCGGCCTCGGCCCGGGGGTTGCGGCCGAGCAGGAACCAGGCCCAGGTCAGCGCGGAGGCGGTGGTCTCGATCCCGGCCAGCAGCAGCGTCATGACCTGGTCGTGGATCTCCTGGTCCGACATCGTGCCGCCGGTTTCGTCGTCCTGCGCCGCGAAGAGCGCGGACAGCACGTCGCCGCGGTCGCCGTCGTCCGACGCCTTGTAGTCGTCGATCATCCGGTCGATGAGCTGGTTGAGCCGGGCGAGCGCGTCGTCGAAGCGCCGGTTCGCCGCGAGCGGGAGCTTGGCGAGCAGCCCGGTGGGGTCGATCGCCTGCCGGTAGGCGCCCTCCACGACGATGGGCAGACAGTGCTGGATCTCGGCCACGGCGTGCGGCGCCATATCGGTCGAGAAGAGCGCACGGGCCGTCACCCGCGCGGTGAGCGCGAGCATCTCATGGCTGACGTCGATGGGGCGGCGCGCCGTCCACGCGGTCGACTCGGCCTCGCATTCCCGCTCCATCACCTCGGCGTACGTGGCGATCCGGGCGGCGTGGAAGGCGGGCTGCACCAGCCGCCGCTGCCGCCGGTGGTCCGCCCAGTCGGAGGTGATCAGGCCGTTGCCCAGGATGGGCTTGGCCTTCTCCTTGACCGGCCCGCCGGTGTCGTAGACCCGCGCGTTCACCAGCACCTGCTGGACCAGCTCCGGATGACAGGGCAGATAGACGGGCCGGGGCCCCAGCCGGAGCTCGACCAGATCGCCGTGGGCGGGCAGGGAGGCCAGGAACTGAAGCGGCTTGCGGCCCATGAGCAGGGCGTGGCCGGCCAGCGGAAGCCCGCCGGGGGCGACGGCGTGCCGCCAGTGGCGCGTCGCCGGTTGCTGCGCGGTCCTCATGCGGAAGATGTCCTTCACTCGCGAGGTGGGTTCGGGAGGTACGGGGCGTACGGTCCGGGCGGGCCCCGGACCGTACGTCGTCAGCGCGGCTCGCACACCATGGGCAGCGGGCCGGGTTCGAGCGTCGCCTTCGGTTCGGGGCGCAAGGCCGTCCCGGGCACCGGGCGGAGACGCCACCGGCTCGCGATGGTCGCCACGATGAGGGCGGTCTCGGTCAGCGCCAGGACGTCGCCGATGCACTTGTGGCTGCCCGCGCCGAACGGGAGCAGCGCCCCGCGCGGCACCTCCTTGGCGCGGTCGCCGAGCCACCGCTCGGGGTCGAACCGCTCGGGGTCGGGGAACAGTGCGGGGTTGTGGTGCAGCGCCTGGGCGCTGTAGAGGATCATCGTGCCCGCCGGGACCGTCCGGCCGCCGAGTTCGGCCTCGGCCGCCGTGACCCGCATCGCCATCCAGGACGGCGGATACAGCCGCAGCGACTCGGTGATGACCCCGCGGGTGTACTCCAGGGACGGCAGGTCCTCGAAGGCGGGGGTGCGGCCCTCCAGGACCTCGTCGATCTCGGCGTGCACCCGCTTCTCCACCTCCGGGTGGGCGCCCAGCAGATGGAAGACGAAGGCGAGGGTCGAGGCGGTGGTCTCGCTCCCGGCGACCAGGAAGGTGACCACCTGGTCGAGGACCTCGCCGTCGTCAAGTCCCTTCCCGGTCTCCGGGTGTTCGGCGCGCAGCAGGGTGGAGAGCAGATCGCCGTGGTCGGCGCCGGAGCGCCGGCGGTCGCGGATCATCTCGTCCACGATCTGCCGCAGCCGGGCGTTGGCCCGGTCATAGCGCCGGTTGCCCCGGGTGGGGAGCTTCTCCATGATCCCCAGGGGCGCCATGGTGCGCTTGTAGATGCCGTCCGAGACGATCCGCAGACAGTGGCGCGCCTCGTCGATCGTCGCCTCGTCGATCCCGGTGGAGAACAGCGTCCGCGCGGCCACCCGCATCAGCAGGGCGTGCATGGTGTCGCTGATGTCCAGGGTGCGCCCCGGCTCCCAGGAGCCGATCGCGGCACGGGTGTCATCGGCGACCGCGGCGGTGTAGGCGGCGATCTTCGGAGTGTGGAACGCGGGCTGGATCATCCGCCGCTGGTAGCGGTGGTCCTCGCCCCGGGAGACCGAGAGGCTGTTGCCGAGCAGCTGCCGCGCCTTGTCGAAGACCCCGCCCTTGTCGAACACGCGGGGATTGAGCAGCACCTGGCGCACCAGCTCGGGATGGCAGGCCAGATAGGCGCGGCTGGGCCCCAGTCTGACCTCCACCAGATCGCCGTGGGCGGGCAGGGAGGCCAGGAACCGCAGCGGATGGCGCCACAGCGCCAGGGTGTGCCCCAGCAGCGGCACCGAGCCGGGCGCCGTGCCGGTGGTCCAGGGGCGCTCCGGCTGTGCGGAGCTCTTCGCGGGAGTCACGGGTCCCCGTTCCCTCACTGGATGCGGGAGTTGACGTCGTTGACGGCCGTCTTGTAGCGCTTGTTGCTGGTGGTCCAGACGAAGTTGCCGTAGATCAGATCGAGGAAGACGTCCTGCGTCAGCCGGTCGAACGCCTTGATGCACTCGATGTCCTCGATCATGTCATCGAGCCGGGCCTGGAAGAACTCCTTGAACGCCGTCTCGTCGCTCACATCGCAGAGCCGGAAACAGTTGGTGATCTGGCCAAGCGAGACCTCGCGGTCATAGGAGTAGAAGTCGTTGACGATGGTGAGTCCGCGGGTGGTCATCCGCGCGGCCAGGCTCGTCTTGGCGTGTTCGGTGAACTCCGGATGCCGGTAGATCGGATACGACATCTTCATCCAGAAGTCGACACCGATGTCGGTGACCCGGAAACGGAAATACTGTTCCGGGGAGGTGGTGCACAGCGCCGTCTTGATGGGCGAGTTGCGGAACATATGGTCGCTGGTGACGAAGGCGCGTGCCGCCTCGTACGCGACCTCCGCGTCCTCGGGGCTGTAGTACTTCTCGCAGATCTTGCGCAGCTGGGGCAGGAAGAGATCGAAGTCGTGCAGTGCGGGATCCATGTCGTCCCACACGAACGTCACGCAGTTCAGGACGCAGACGGCCTTGAACGCCTCCATGTCCTTGATATGACGGGGGCTCTGGGACCACAGCACCACCCCCACATAGGAGATCCAGCGCTCATCGGAAACCGATGTGCCGAGCGGGGCCACCGCCGCGTTGCAGTCGTCGATGACCTCGCGCAGTTCGGCGTCGGTCAATTCGACCTTGGTGGGCCGGGTGACGACATGGCGGTCGAACATCTCCTGGAAGCGGCGGGTGCACTCCTCCAGGTACGGGCGGACGCTGTTCGGGTTGGCGTCCTGGGCCCCGGCCGCGGAAAGTCCGGTCGTCATGAGTTCCTCACAGTGGCCATGCGGGCGATCTGCTTCAGCGCGTTGACCGCGTCCGCGGTGAATGGGGCGTTGTCGAGGGCCCGCAGGGCCTGCGTCCGGCGGTCGTCGATCATCTGCTCGACGGCCTCCCGGGCGGTGGTGGCGGCGAAGATCTCCTGAATGGTCGCGGCGTCCCGCTCGTCCAGCAGCGGATTGCCGATGAGGCTGCGCAGCCGCGCCGCCTGGGCGCTGTCGGAGCCGCGCAGGGCGAGCGCGATCAGGGTGGTGTTCTTCCCAGCGCGCAGATCGTCCAGCTGGGACTTGCCGGTCGAGTCCGGATCGCCGTACACCCCCAGCAGATCGTCGCGGAGCTGGAACGCCTCGCCGAGCGGCAGGGCGTAGGCGGTGAACGCCTCCATGGCCTCCGGGCCGGCGCCCGCGATGGCGGCTCCGACGTGCAGCGGGCGCTCGATGGTGTACTTGGCGGTCTTGTACCGGTTGACGGTGAGGGTGGCCTCGACGTCGTCGGTCAGCTCACCGGTGGCCTGCAGATCGAGGTACTGGCCCAGCATCACCTCGGTGCGCATCTCCGACAGCAGCGGCAGCACGGCGTCGAACTGGACGGGGGTCAGACCGGCCGAGTGCAGGAGTTCGTCCGACCAGGTGAGGGCGAGGTCGCCGAGCAGCACCGCCCCGCTGACCCCGAACCGCTCGATCTGGTCGGGCCTGCGGTCGGTGGCGCACAGCGCGGCCAGGGTGCGGTGGATGGTCGGCCGGCCGCGGCGGGTGTCGCTGTCGTCCATGACGTCGTCGTGGATGAGCGCGAAGGCGTGGAACATCTCCAGGCAGGCGGCCACCCGGAAGACCGTCCCGGTGTCCTCGCCGCCGCCGACGGCCTGCCAGCCGGTGACACACAACAGCGGCCGTATGCGCTTTCCGCCCGACAGGAAATCCTTGAGCAGTCCGGAGAGATACGGCAGATGGTGTTGCGGGGTGGTGCGGGCCTTGGCTGTCAGAAAATCTTCGAGTACGACGTCCACCGACTCGCGGACGGTATCCGCGTCCAAGCGGCCGGGGCTGAGCGTGGGTGTGGTCATGCGACTGACTCCTCCACGTCGAAATGTCGAAATCCGTTGATTAAGGGAAAGAAAACAGGCACGCGGAAACCCTTGCTTCCGGTGGAAAAGATCGGATTGCCGTCCGTGCTCTGTACGGCGCCATGAAGGCAGGCGTGGGACACGACCGCCGCGCCATGGTCGATATGTCGAACGCCCAGTGACGGGCGTGAAGATCAGACGCTCAGGGAATCGTGCGGTCGGCGCGGTCGGGTCATTTCCGCGCATGGCATGCGGGCCGGACCGCAATGGGGCCCCGGCCGGTGCGACACCCGTGTGGACATCATCGGTTCGATGGATGTCAGGTGTGCGCGGGCACGCTGAATTACGCCCATTTATTCCCCCTGAATGCCGCCGGTCCCCCCCACTCGGACATGAGCAGTCTAGACGCAAGATCGACGGATTCGGAAGCCCGTTCTGGTATCGCGCCTATCACTTGACAACCGAAGCGGGCGGGGAGCCGTCACTGTGCCCGGAGCGGTCCGAAACCGGGCAACTCGCCCCGTACGCGCCGAGTATCAGTGAAATAAGCGGCGCAATATGGATCCGAAGAGTTCGTTGAAGACTGAACGGGAGGCGGGCGGAAGCGGGGCGCGGCGGAACGGGGCCCCGCCGTCACCGGCGGAGCCCCGTTCCATGGCGCGCGGCGGTATCAGACCTTGCGGTAGTCGTACGCCTCCGAGGCCGCCCGGAGCACCGCGTCCACATCCGCCCCGGTGGAGGCGGTGACGAGCGCCGCGACCGCGCCCTCCACGAGCGGCGCGTCCACCAGTCGGGTGCCGTCGGGCAGTTCGTCTCCCTCGGCCAGCAGCGCCTTGACGGCCAGGACCGCGCTGCCCAGGTCCACCAGGACCGCCACTCCGGCGCCCCGGTCGACCGCCTGGGCCGCCTCCGCTATCAGCTCCGGGCTGGTGCCGAACCCGCCGTCCGCGGTGCCGCCCGCGGCGCGGACCGGCGCCGTGCCGCCACCGGACAGTGCCTTCGCGAGCTCGGCGACGGAATCGGCCACCGCCGCGCTGTGCGACACCAGGACTATGCCGACCTTCCCGTCCTCGTCGGTCATCGGGCCGCCTCCGCCAGTGCCCCGATGATCAGCGCCGACGAGGTGGCGCCCGGGTCCTGGTGGCCCACGCTGCGCTCACCCAGATAGCTGGCCCTGCCCTTGCGGGCCAGCATCGGCACGGTGGCCAGCGCCCCCTTCTCGGCGGCCTCGCCCGCGGCCGCGAACGACCCGGTGCCCGCGCCCAGCGCCTCGACGGCGGGGAGCAGCGCGTCCAGCATCGTCTTGTCGCCGGGCGCGGCGCCGCCGAGCTGGGCCACCGCGTCCACCCCGGCCCGCAGCGCGTCCGCCAGCTGCTGCGGGGTGATCTGCTCGGCGTCGCCGAGCGCCTTGCCGGCGCGCCGCAGCAGCGTCCCGTACAGCGGGCCGGAGGCCCCGCCCACCTTGGAGATCAGCTGGCGCCCGGCCAGGATGAGCGCGGCCCCGGGCGAGCCCGGCGGCTCCTTCTCCAGCGCCTCGGTCACGGCGGCGAAACCGCGCTGCATATTGGTGCCGTGGTCGGCGTCGCCGATCGCGGAGTCCAGGTCGGTGAGACGGGCCGCCTCACGCCCCACGGACGTGGCCGCGGCGGT
The DNA here is from genome assembly GCF_016103465.1 of Streptomyces sabulosicollis. GTDB lineage: Bacteria > Actinomycetota > Actinomycetes > Streptomycetales > Streptomycetaceae > Streptomyces > Streptomyces sabulosicollis. The sequence continues at coordinate 1,311 of NZ_JAEEAP010000356.1, read as the reverse complement.
GAGCCATCGGAGGAAGAAAGGGGTGTCGAGCACGTCGTCGACGGCGGGTTCACTGCTGGACACAGACGCCTCCTCGGGATGTAGCCAACGGCGACAGCGTACGTATCGGGGGCCGGCCGGCCTCAGGCGCCCCAGCGCAGCCCGGCGGTCCGCACGGGTGCGTCCCACAGCCGCAGGAGGTCCTCGTCGACCTGGCACAGCGTGATCGAGGCGCCCGCCATGTCGAGTGATGTGACGTAGTTGCCGACGAGCGTACGCGCCACCGCCACCCGGCGCTCGCCGAGCGCCCGGTGCACCTCGGCGGCGAAGCCGTACAGCTCCAGCTGCGGGGTCGCCCCCATGCCGTTGACGAGCAGCAGCACCGGAGCGTCCGGGCGCAGGTCCTCGACCACCACCTCCACCGCGTAGTCGGCGATCTCGCGGGAGGTCATCATCGCCCGCCGCTCACGCCCCGGCTCGCCGTGGATGCCCACACCCAACTCCAGCTCCCCGGCGGGAAGATCGAAGGTCGGGCCGCCCTTGGCCGGGGTGGAGCAGGCGCTGAGCGCCACGCCGAAGCTCCGCGAGAGCTCGTTCACCCGCCGGGCGATCGACTCCACCCGCTCCAGGGGCGCGCCCTCGTCGGCCGCCGCGCCCGCGATCTTCTCCACGAACAGGGTGGCGCCGGTGCCGCGCCGGCCCGCCGTGTAGAGGCTGTCGGTGACCGCCACATCGTCGTTGACCAGGACCTTGGCGATCTGGACGCCCTCGTCCTCGGCCAGTTCGGCGGCCATGTCGAAGTTGAGCACGTCGCCCGTGTAGTTCTTGACGATGAACAGCACGCCCTTGCCGCTGTCCACCGCCGCCGCGGCGCGCACCATCTGATCCGGCACCGGGGAGGTGAACACCTCGCCGGGGCAGGCGGCGTCGAGCATGCCGGGGCCCACGAATCCGCCGTGCAGCGGCTCGTGTCCCGATCCGCCACCGGAGACCAGTGCCACCTTGCCCTCGACCGGCGCGTCCCGCCGGACGATCACCCGGTTGTCGACGTCGACGATCAGCTCGGGATGGCAGGCGGCCAGTCCGCGCAGCGCGTCGGCGACCACGGTCTCGGGGACGTTGATGAGCATTTTCATAGGTGTGTCCGTCCTCCGCCGGATGGGGGTGTGCACCGCTGCAACAGCGTACGGATCCGCCGCGCCCATGGCACCCCTTGGACACTGAGCCGAACGGCCTAATAGGACGAAAAAGGTACATAGACATCATATGGTGCGCGCATGGAGAATACTGCCGCACCGGCGGCCGCCGTCCTGCCCCCGCGCCCCCAGTCCC
>NZ_JAEEAP010000355.1 GCF_016103465.1 Streptomyces sabulosicollis | reverse complement strand
CAGCTTCCGAGGTGCGGCGTCCGGTCCCGGGCCGTGAGCCCGCCCCGCGCACGGCGGCGGAGGCAGGCTCGCCCACGGCGCCTCCCGAGCCCACCTCGCCCCCTGCGGCCGGAGAGCCGCAGGACGGCGTCCACGCGGCGCGCGAGGCCACCGCTGAGCCGTCAGCCGAGCCAGGGGCGCCCGAGGCCGCCTCGGAGGAACGCACGGCGCCGGACGCCGCGCCCGAGCCGTCCGCGGCGACGGCTGAGGCCAGTGCCCCGGAGGCTGCGGCCGCGGGCCACGCCGCCGGGGGCCAAGCGGTTCCCGCCTCGGCCCCGCCCGCGGCGCGGGACGCCGACGCCGGGCTGCGGACACCGCCGCACGCGGCGGAACGGACGGGCCGCAGGGGCGGGGCGGGCCCCGCGCCCGCCCGCGACGCGCGCGACGAAGCGTTGGCCCTGCACGACGAAGCGTCGGCCCCGCGCGACGAAGCGTCGGCCCCGCGAGACGGGGAGGGCGAGCCGCGCGCCGGGGCGGCCGGGGCCGCGCCCGTCGCCCGAGGCGGGGCGGCCTCCCTGTCCGCCCCGGCCGCACGGCGGGTTGCGGGCGGTGGGCGCGGCCGTAAGGGGACGTCGGCGGTCGTGCCGGAGGCCGACGAGCCGGAGCCGGTGCACGCGCGGGCCGACCTTGATGCGGCGCCCCCGACGGGCGGGCACGGCGGTGAGGCGGCCGGGGCCGGGAGCGAGGCGGTCGACGGGGCCGAGCCGGGCGACGGGGGGACCGGCGCGAGTGACGGGGGCGACGCACATGACGGGACCGGCACGCGCGGCCCGGCCGAGGCGAGCGGTGGGACCCGTGCGAGTGACGGGGGCGGTCAGGGGGAGGCCCAGGCCGAGGACGGTGGCAACCGGTTCACCGTGCGGCTGGACAACTTCGAGGGGCCCTTCGACCTCCTCCTCCAGCTGATCTCCAAGCACAAGCTGGACGTCACCGAGGTCGCCCTCTCCAAGGTCACCGACGAGTTCATGGCCCACATCCGCGCCATGGGGCCGGACTGGGACCTCGACCAGACCACCGAGTTCCTCGTCGTCGCGGCGACCCTGCTCGACCTCAAGGCGGCCCGGCTGCTGCCCGCCGCCGAGGTCGAGGACGAGGCGGACCTGGCGCTGCTGGAGGCGCGCGATCTGCTCTTCGCCCGGCTGCTCCAGTACCGCGCGTACAAGCAGATCGCGGACATCTTCAACGACCGGCTGATCGCCGAGGCCGCCCGCCACCCCCGTACCGTCGGCCTGGAGCCGCACCACGCCGAGCTGCTCCCCGACGTCGTCATCAGCATCGGCCCCGAGGGCTTCGCCAAGCTGGCCGTCAAGGCGATGCAGCCCAAGCCCAAGCCGCAGGTGTACGTCGACCACATCCACACCCCGCTGGTCAGCGTCCGGGAGCAGGCCGAGGTGGTGGTCGCGCGGCTGCGGGAGCTGGGGGAGGCCACCTTCGCCGCGCTCACCGAGGACGCTCCCGACGTCCTTACGGTCGTCGCGCGCTTCCTGGCGCTCCTGGAGCTCTACCGCGAGCGCGCGGTCCTCCTGGACCAGCCGGAGGCGCTCGGGTCGCTCATGGTCCGCTGGACGGGCGAGGCGGGTCGGCAGCCGCTGGTCACCGACGAGTTCGACCAGGAGGCCAAGCCCCGTAAGGAGCCCGAGAAGGAGACGGCCACGCCCCAGAAGGAGAAGGAGGAGGTAGCGAGTTGAGCGAGCAGCGGACACCCGCCGGGCTCTCCGAGGTCGCCGAGCTGGACCTCAAGCCCGCCCTGGAGGCCGTCCTCATGGTCGTCGACGAGCCCGCCACCGAGGAGCACCTCGCCAAGGTCCTCCAGCGGCCGCGCCGCGCCGTCGCGGACGCGCTGCGCGAACTGGCCGACGAGTACGCGGCACAGGGCCGGGGCTTCGAGCTGCGGCTGGTCGCGGGCGGCTGGCGCTACTACACGCGCCCGGCCTACGCCGCCGCCGTCGAGGGGTTCGTCCTGGACGGCCAGCAGGCCCGGCTCACCCAGGCCGCTTTGGAAACCCTCGCGGTGGTCGCGTACCGTCAGCCGGTCAGCCGTTCCCGAGTCTCGGCCGTCCGCGGCGTCAACTGCGACGGCGTGATGCGGACCCTCCTTCAGCGGGGCCTGGTCGAGGAGGCGGGCACGGAACCCGAAACAGGTGCGATCCTGTACAGGACGACGAACTACTTCCTGGAGCGGATGGGCCTGCGGGGGCTGGACGAGCTCCCGGAGCTCGCGCCGTTCCTCCCCGAGGCGGACGCGGTCGAGGGCGAGTCCCAGGAGGGCGTGCCGTCGTTCGATCCGGACGCCATCGACGGCGATGACGCGCAGGACGACGCAGAACGCACGACGACGTAGCACACCGAGCCGGCAGCGGCCACTCTCAGACGGAAACTTGATGCGAAGCAGCGGCAGGAACAGCAGGGGCAGCGGTAGCGGCGGCAAGAACTACCGGGGCGCGGGGAACCGGCGCGACGAGCAGCAGCAGCAGCGCGCCGGGCGCCCCCGCCCCGAAGAGCGCCGCTACGACGTGGGCGGCGGCCCCAAGGCGGGCCCCAAGGGTTCCCAGGGCGGCCCCAAGGGCTCCCAGGGCGGCCCCAAGGGCTCCACGGGCGGTCCCAAGGGAGGCCCCAGGACGGGCGCTCAGGGCAGCGGTCCCAGGGCCGGTGGCGGCGGCGGCCGTGGCCGCAAGCCGGGCCCGGCCCGTCCGCGCGAGTACGAGGCGCAGATAGAGGAGCGCAACCGCGCCCGCCACGACAAGCCGCGGGTCACGATGCCCAAGACCTTCGGCGAGCCGGAGGGCGAGCGGCTCCAGAAGGTCCTCGCCCGCGCCGGGATGGGCTCGCGCCGCGCCTGTGAGGACCTGATCGACCAGGCCCGGGTCGAGGTCAACGGCAAGATCGTGACCGAGCAGGGGCTGCGCGTGGACCCCGAGAAGGACGAGATCAAGGTCGACGGGCTGACCGTGGCCACCCAGTCGTACCTCTTCTTCGCGCTGAACAAGCCCGCCGGTGTCGTCTCCACCATGGAGGACCCCGACGGCCGCCAGTGCCTGGGCGACTACGTGACCAACCGCGAGACCCGGCTCTTCCACGTCGGCCGCCTCGACACCGAGACCGAGGGCATCATCCTGCTCACCAACCACGGTGAGCTGTCCCACCGGCTGACCCACCCCCGCTACGGCGTGCAGAAGACCTACCTCGCCGCCATCCAGGGCCCGCTCCCGCGCGACCTCGGCAAGCGGCTCAAGAGCGGCATCCAGCTGGAGGACGGCTACGCCCGCGCCGACCACTTCCGGGTGGTGCAGAACACCGGCAAGAACTATCTCGTCGAGGTGAGCCTGCACGAGGGCCGCAAGCACATCGTGCGGCGGATGCTCGCCGAGGCCGGCTTCCCGGTCGACAAGCTGGTGCGGACGGCCTTCGGCCCGATCGCGCTCGGCGACCAGAAGTCCGGCTGGCTGCGCCGGCTGACCAACACCGAGGTCGGCATGCTCATGCGCGAGGTCGACCTCTGACGAGGGCCGCCCCGTCTCGCCCAGCGGTCGCCCCGGGAGCCGGTCCTACCCGCTCGTTACGCTGATCGGGAGCGCGGCCGGACGACGCGGCCGCGCCGACGCACGACAGGCACAGCGCGCACAGGGGAGCGAGACGTGGCGGTACGAGCGGTCCGCGGGGCCGTCCAGCTGGACCGGGACGAGCCGGAGCACATGCACGAACAGGTCTCCGCGCTGCTGACCGCCATCCTGGAGCGGAACGCCCTCGACCCCGACGACCTGATCAGCGTGTGGTTCACGGCCACCCCCGATCTGCACAGCGACTTCCCGGCGGTCGCCGCCCGCAAGCTGGGCATCACCGACGTACCGCTGATCTGCGCCCAGGAGCTGGACATCGAAGGGGCCATGCCCCGCGTCGTCCGCATCCTGGCGCATGTCGAGACCTCCCTGTCCAAGCCCGACGTCGCCCATGTCTACCTGGGCGCCGCCGGCTCCCTCCGCAAGGACATCGCCCAATGAGAACCGCCCTCGTCATCGGCACCGGTCTGATCGGCACCTCCGCCGCGCTGGCCCTGGCCGGCCGTGGCGTCCAGGTGCACCTCGCCGACCACGACGCGGCCCAGGCCCGCACCGCCGAGGCGCGCGGCGCCGGGACACGGGCCGAGCCCGACGGGCCCGTGGACCTGGCGATCGTCGCCGTGCCCCCGGCGTACGTGGCGGCGACGGTGGCCGATGTGCTGCGCCGCGGCCTGGCCCGTGGCGTCCTGGACGTCGCGAGCGTCAAGGGCGGCCCGCGCCGCGAGCTGGAGGCCCTCGGCTGCGATCTGACCCGCTACATCGGCACGCATCCGATGGCGGGCCGGGAGCGCTCCGGGCCACTGGCCGCGACGGCCGACCTCTTCGAGGGACGGCCCTGGGTGCTCACGCCCACCGGCGGCACCGACACCGAGGTGCTCAACCTCGCGCTCGAGCTGGTCGCGCTGTGCCGGGCCGTGCCCGTGGTGATGGAGGACGAGGCCCACGACCGGGCGGTGGCGCTCGTCTCGCACACCCCCCACCTGCTGTCCAGCATGGTCGCCGCGCGGCTCCAGGACGCCGATGAGACCGCGGTGCGGCTGTGCGGGCAGGGTATCCGCGACGTCACCCGGATCGCGGCCTCCGACCCCGCCATGTGGATCGACATCCTCTCCGCCAACCCCGGCCCGGTCGCCGATGTGCTCGCCGCCGTCGCCGCCGACCTGGACGAGACAGTGCGGGCGCTGCGCGCGCTCCAGTCCGCCGACGAGGCCAAGCGCGGCGACGGCGCGGCGGGGATCGAGGACGTGCTGCGCCGGGGCAACGCCGGGCGCGAGCGGGTGCCGGGCAAGCACGGTGCCGCCTCGGCCGTCTACGAGACCGTGACGGTGCTCATCGGCGACCAGCCGGGCGAGCTGGCCCGGATCTTCGCCGACGCGGGCCGGGCGGGCGTCAACATCGAGGACGTCCGGATCGAGCACGCCACCGGGCAGCAGGCCGGTCTGATCCAGCTGGTGGTCGAGCCCTCGGCGGCCCCGGGGCTCACCAAGGCCCTGCGGGAGCGGGGATGGTCCGTCCGGCAGTAGCGGCGGACGGACCGCCCGGGGCCCCGGCCCCGGGACCGTCCCCCAGCGGTGCGAAGCCGCCCGGAGGAAGCCAGTAACCTTGTCCGAGGCTCACATGGCCCGTTCAACCCAGCCCCGTGCACACGAAAGGTGTCTGTCACCGTGGAAACCGCCGCCCGGACCGCCCCGGCAGCAGTGATTGTCGCGATCGACGGCCCCGCAGGCACGGGCAAGTCCAGTACCTCCAAGGCCGTCGCCGCCAAGCTGGGCCTGGGCTACCTGGACACCGGCGCCCAGTACCGGGCGATCACCTGGTGGATGGTCGCCAACGGCATCGACGTCGAGGACGCCGCGGCCGTGGCCGACGCCGCCGGCAAGCCCACCATCGTCTCCGGCACCGACCCGGCCGCCCCGACGATCACCGTCGACGGCACCGATGTCTCCGGGCCGATCCGCACCCAGGAGGTCACCTCGCGGGTCAGCGCGGTCAGCGCGGTGCCCGAGGTGCGGACCGTGATCACCGAGCTGCAGCGGACCATCGCCGCCGAGGCGCCGCGCGGCATCGTGGTCGAGGGCCGGGACATCGGCACCACGGTCCTCCCGGACGCCGACCTCAAGATCTTCCTGACCGCCTCCCCGGAGGTCCGGGCGGCCCGCCGCAGCGGTGAGCTGAAGGGCAAGGAGGCCGCCGACCTGGCCACCACCCAGGCCGCGCTGGCGAAGCGGGACGCCCTGGACTCCGGCCGCAAGACCTCACCGCTCGCCAAGGCGGACGACGCGGTCGAGGTGGACACCTCCGAGCTCACCCTCGACCAGGTCATCGAGTGCGTGGTCACCCTCGTCGAGGAGAAGCGGACGGCCGCGTGAGCGCCACCGACGCGACACTTCCCAGCGCCGCCGGGGCCGCCGTGGGGCGGCGGATCGGCATCGGTCTGATGCACGGGCTGTGGCGGCCGCGGGTGCTGGGCGCGTGGCGGATCCCGTCCGCCGGGCCCGTCATCCTCGCGGGGAACCACTCCCACAACATCGACGGCCCGATGCTGATCGGCACCTCGCCGCGGCCGGTGCACTTCCTGGTCAAGAAGGAGGCGTTCATCGGCCCGCTGGACCCGTTCCTGCGCGGTATCGGGCAGCTGAAGGTGGACCGTACGAGCGCCGACCGCGCCGCGATCGGCCAGGCCCTGGGGGTGCTGGAGCGCGGCGGGGTGCTGGGGATCTTCCCCGAGGGCACCCGGGGTGACGGCGACTTCGCCTCGCTGCGCTCGGGGCTCGCGTACTTCGCGGTGCGCTCCGGCGCGCCGATCGTGCCGGTGGCGGTGCTCGGCACCGCCGCCCCGCGCGGCGACGGCCGGGCCAGGGCGCTGCCCCGGCTGCGCAGCAGGATCGACGTGGTGTTCGGCGACCCCTTCGAGGCGGGGGACGGAAGCGGCAGGCGGACCCGGGCGGCCCTGGACCAGGCCACCGAGCGCATCCAGAAGCGGCTGGGCGCGCATCTGGGCACCGCCAGGCGGCTGACCGGCCGCCCGGACCAGACATAGACCCGCGTGCCGCCAGGGGCGGCACGCGGCAGTGAGGGACGACGAGGAAATCTTCATGAACGACCAGATCCACAGCGGCGGCGACGAGCACGGGGAGCTTGGCGACGCCGAGTACGCGGAGTTCATGGAGCTCGCCGCGCAAGAGGGCTTCGACCTGGAGGAGGTCGAGGGCGACCTCGCCGCGGCGGGACATGGCCCGCTGCCGGTGCTGGCCGTCGTCGGCCGCCCCAACGTCGGCAAGTCCACCCTGGTGAACCGGATCCTCGGCCGCCGGGAGGCGGTCGTGGAGGACCGCCCCGGCGTCACCCGCGACCGGGTGACCTACGAGGCCGAGTGGTCAGGCCGCCGCTTCAAGGTGGTCGACACCGGCGGCTGGGAGCAGGACGTGCTCGGCATCGACGCGTCCGTGGCCGCCCAGGCGGAGTTCGCCATCGACGCCGCCGACGCGGTGGTCTTCGTCGTGGACGCCACCGTGGGCGCCACCGACACCGACGAGGCCGTGGTCAAGCTGCTGCGCCGGGCCGGCAAGCCCGTGGTGCTGTGCGCCAACAAGGTCGACGGGCCCAGCGGCGAGGCCGATGCCGCGATGCTGTGGTCGCTGGGCCTCGGCGAGCCGTACCCGGTGTCCGCGCTGCACGGCCGCGGCACCGGCGACATGCTCGACGCGGTCCTGGAGGCGCTGCCCGAGGCCCCGGCCCAGACCTTCGGGGCGACGGTCGGCGGACCGCGCCGGATCGCCCTGATCGGCCGTCCGAACGTGGGCAAGTCCTCGCTGCTCAACAAGGTCGCGGGCGAGGAGCGGGTGGTCGTCAACGAGATGGCGGGCACCACCCGCGACCCGGTCGACGAGATGATCCAACTGGGCGGCGTCACCTGGAAGTTCGTCGACACCGCCGGTATCCGCCGCCGGGTCCACCTCCAGGAGGGCGCCGACTACTACGCCTCGCTGCGCACCGCGGCCGCCGTGGAGAAGGCGGAGGTCGCGGTCGTGCTGATCGATGCCAGCGAGTCCATCAGCGTCCAGGACCAGCGGATCATCTCGATGGCCGTCGAGGCCGGGCGCGCGCTCGTCATCGCGTACAACAAGTGGGACACCCTGGACGAGGAGCGCCGCTACTACCTCGAGCGCGAGATCGAGACGGAGCTGGGGCAGATCCAGTGGGCGCCGCGGGTCAATGTCTCGGCGCGCACCGGCCGCCACATGGAGAAGCTGGTCCCGGCGATCGAGACGGCGCTGGCCGGCTGGGAGACCCGGATCCCGACCGGGCGGCTCAACTCCTTCCTCGGCGAGATCGTCGCCTCCCACCCGCATCCGATCCGCGGCGGCAAGCAGCCGCGGATCCTCTTCGGGACGCAGGCCGGGACCCGGCCGCCGCGGTTCGTGCTCTTCGCCTCGGGCTTCCTGGAGGCGGGCTACCGCCGCTTCATCGAGCGGCGGCTGCGCGAGGAGTTCGGCTTCGAGGGGACGCCGCTGCAGATCTCGGTGCGGGTGCGGGAGAAGCGCGGCCGCAAGAAGTAGCGGCGGCCGTAGGAGGAAGCGGCAGCGCGGCCGCGAGACGTGGCGGCGGGGTGCTCACCCCGCGGACGCGCCGTCCGGCGGGGCGGGTCCGCCGAGTTCGCCGCGCTCGGCGGCGGGTCGGGTCCCGGCCCGCCGGACGCGCACGACGCCACTCACGTCAGTACGTGTGTCCCCGCTCCTCGCCCCGGCCGGGCGGGAGCGCGGGGACGTAGCCGCGGTAGTACAGCTCGTCGGTGTGCCAGGCCCCGCTGTGGGGGTCCGGGCGGCCGTAGCCACTGACGAGGCCACGGGGCTGGCCGATGGCGGCGAACGCCACGAACTCCATGTTCTCCTCGTCCGAGCGGTCGCCGGGCAGCGCCCGGAACAGCCTGCGGTACTCCGCGTACAACGCGTCGTAGATCGGCGTGGCGGAGTGGCGCCAGGGATCGTGCGCTGCCTCCAACGCGGGGCGCATGGCCGGAATGCAGCCGTATGAGGGGGAACGGTAGGAGAGGTCGTATGCGTGCACGTATGTGCCAACGACCCGGCCGCCCGTCGGATGCGGCATCGGTGGCGAATGGGCTGCCCACCAAGGGTCGGTGAGGTCCGGGGGGAGCTCCGGGACGGGGGCGGCCATGGCGGTCATGTGCCCGCGAGCGGCATCGAGGCGCCGACCAGGGCGCCGCGCGCGGCGGCCCGGTCCAGCGCCGCGCGCAGCTGGTCCTCGCGCGGCTGGGTGCCGATCGTGCCCGCGGCCGCCGCGTACACCAGCACCTTCCGGGAGCGGCCGACGGCGCTCCGCCAGCCCTCGCTGAGCGGCATCGGGCTGTGCGCCTGCCACCAGGCCACCGGGCGGCCGCCGCCCGGCCCCGGCATCAGCACCGCGTGCAGCCGCCCCATGGCCAGCAGCACCGACCAGCCGGGGTTGGGCGCGGGCGGCCGCCCCAGATCGACCACCGGGGCGAACCCCTGCTCGCTGAGGAGCTGCAGGAACTCGTCGCCCTGCCCGGCCGAACCGGGGCGGATGATCGGCGCGGTCGGCTCCACCACCAGCGCCGCGCACGCCTCCTGACCGACCAGCACCACCCCGCTGGTCACACCGAGCACCGCCTGCTGCGGCACCGGCGCGTGGCCGGACGGGGCCGAGATGGGCGAGGCGGTGACGGGCCTGTCCCTTATACACATCT
>NZ_JAEEAP010000354.1 GCF_016103465.1 Streptomyces sabulosicollis | reverse complement strand
AGATGTGTATCAGATACAGCGGGGGACGCGGAGCCCCCGGGCGCGGGCGGCGGTCCGGCGGGCCGCGTCAACGGCGGCGGTCCGCCGGGCCGCGTCAACGCCGGTGGTCCGGCCGGGGTCATCCGCACAAGCGAATGCTCGCGCCCTGGTGGCGCGGATCCCGCGCGCCGCCTCGATGCCCCGGGACGCCGCGGGACCGGGACAGAGGCGGCGGGGAGTGGTGCGGGGGTGGTGCTCAGCCGACGGGCCGTCAAAGGCCCGTCGTCCGGGTCTTGGAGCAGCCGATCTCAGATGAGCCATGGGGTCTCCACTTCATCCGTACGGGCCGCCCGAACGCCGTCCGCGGCTGGGCGGGTACATGACGAAGGAAGCTATCGCTGATCAAGGTCGGACATCAATGCATTCCGGAAGAAAACCCGCCACAGTACCCGGAGCCGATCCCTCCCCCGAATTCTTATCCGTCTTTCAATCAACCGGCCCCTGTCGTACGGGTCCGCGCCGCCCTACCATGCGTGATCTGGATCACTCGCCGCCGTAGTCATCCCCGTCGGACCCACTCACCAGGAGAGACCGTGGATACCGCACCGGCCAACGATCGCCCCGACGATCAGCGGCAACGAGACCGTACTTCCTACGCCGAGGTGCAAGCGAGCGCGGAGTTCGGCGAACTGCGCGGTGCCCACCGCTCGTTCGCCTTCCCGCTCACCATCGCGTTCGTCAGCTGGTACCTGCTCTACGTCCTGCTGTCGAACTACGCTGACGGCTTCATGGGCACCAAGGTCGTGGGCCATATCAACGTGGCCCTGGTGTTCGGGCTGGCCCAGTTCCTGACCACCTTCCTCATCGCCTGGTGGTACTCCCGGCACGCCGCCGCCAAGCTGGACCCCCGCGCCCAGGCGATCAAGTCCCGTCTGGAGGAGCGCTCATGAGCCCCCACCTGCTCGCGGCCGAGAGCGCCTCGGACAACCGCCCGCTGATCGTCACGCTCTTCGCGGTCTTCGTCGTGGCGACCCTGGCCATCACCGTCTGGGCGGGCCGGCAGACCAAGGACGCCACCGACTTCTACGCGGGCGGCCGCCAGTTCACCGGCTTCCAGAACGGCCTCGCCATCTCCGGCGACTACATGTCCGCCGCGTCCTTCCTCGGCATCGCCGGCGCCATCGCCCTCTCCGGCTACGACGGCTTCCTGTACTCGATCGGCTTCCTCGTGGCCTGGCTGGTGGCCCTGCTGCTGGTCGCCGAGCCGCTGCGCAACTCCGGCCGCTACACGATGGGGGACGTCCTCGCCTACCGGATGCGCCAGCGTCCGGTGCGCACCGCCGCGGGCGTCTCCACCATCGTCGTGTCGATCTTCTACCTGCTGGCGCAGATGGCGGGCGCGGGGGTGCTGGTCTCCCTGCTGCTGGGCATCACCAGCGAGGCCGGGAAGATCCTCATCGTGGTGCTCGTCGGCGTCGTGATGATCCTCTACGTCACCATCGGCGGCATGAAGGGCACCACCTGGGTGCAGATGGTCAAGGCCGTGCTGCTGATCGCGGGCACGCTGCTGATCACCTTCCTGGTGCTGCTGAAGTTCAACTTCAACATCTCCGACCTGCTGGGCGAGGCGGCCAAGAACAGCGGCATCGGGGAGTCGTTCCTGGAGCCGGGGCTGAAGTACGGCGTCAACGCCACCACCAAGCTGGACTTCATCTCGCTCGGCATCGCCCTGGTCCTGGGCACCGCGGGCCTGCCCCACATCCTCATCCGGTTCTACACCGTGCCCACCGCCCGGGCCGCCCGTAACTCGGTCAACTGGGCCATCGGCATCATCGGCCTCTTCTACCTGATGACCATCGCGCTGGGCTTCGGCGCCGCCGCGCTGCTCAAGCACGAGGACATCATCGCCTCCAACAAATCGGGCAACACCGCCGCACCGCTGCTCGCCGAGGAGATCGGCGGCGGACCTGACTCCACGGGCGGCGCCATCCTGCTCGCGGTGATCTCCGCGGTGGCGTTCGCGACGATCCTCGCCGTGGTCGCCGGACTGACCCTCGCCTCCTCGTCGTCCTTCGCCCACGACCTGTACGCCAACGTCATCCGCAAGGGCAAGGCGACGCAGGAGGAGGAGATCTCGGCGGCGCGCTGGGCCACCGTCGGCATCGGCACCGTCGCCGTCGTCCTCGGGGTCTTCGCACGAGATCTCAACGTGGCCGGACTCGTGGCGCTCGCCTTCGCGGTCGCCGCCTCCGCCAACCTCCCGACCATCCTCTACAGCCTGTTCTGGAAGCGGTTCACCACCCAGGGCGCGCTGTGGTCCATCTACGGCGGACTGATCTCCTCGGTCTTCCTGGTGCTCTTCTCGCCCGTCGTCTCGGGCAAGGAGACCTCGATGTTCCCGGACGTGGACTTCCACTGGTTCCCGCTGGAGAACCCCGGACTGATCTCCATCCCGCTGGGCTTCCTGCTCGGCTGGCTGGGCACGATCGTCTCCAAGGAACAGCCCGACAAGGAGAAGTACGCCGAGTTGGAGGTGCGCTCGCTCACCGGGCACGGAGCCCACTGACCGGCACATCCCACCCGCGCGGCCCCTCCCTGTCACATCCGTCACGTACGCTGCGAGAGAATTGAGCAGTGCACGCACGCCAACCGTGGAGGGGCCGCCACCATGCTGATCGACACCTATGGTCGCGTAGCCACCGACCTGCGTGTCTCCCTGACCGACCGCTGCAATCTGCGCTGCACCTACTGCATGCCGGAAGAGGGCTTGCAGTGGCTCGCCAAACCTGATCTGCTCAGCGACGACGAGATAGTCCGGCTGATCCGGATCGCCGTCACCGAGCTCGGGGTCACGGAGGTCCGCTTCACCGGTGGTGAGCCGCTGCTGCGCCCCGGTCTGGTCGGCATCGTGGAGCGCTGCGCGGAGCTCGATCCGCGCCCCCGGATGTCGCTCACCACCAACGGCATCGGTTTGGAGCGCACCGCCCGGGCCCTGCGCGACGCGGGCCTGGACCGGGTCAATGTCTCGCTCGACACCCTGCGTCCTGAGGTCTTCCAGGCCATCACCCGGCGCAAGCGCCACGGCGATGTGCTGCGTGGCCTGGACGCGGCGCACACCGCCGGGCTGACCCCGGTGAAGGTCAACGCCGTGCTGATGCCCGGGCTCAACGACGACGAGGCGCCCGAGCTGCTCGCCTGGGCCCTGGAAAAGGGCTATGAGCTGCGCTTCATCGAGCAAATGCCGCTCGATGCGCAGCATGGCTGGAAGCGGGACGGCATGATCACCGCCGGGGACATCCTGGCCAGTCTGCGCACCTGCTTCACCCTCACCCCCGAGGGCGAGGACGAGCGCGGCTCCGCGCCCGCCGAGCGCTGGCTGGTCGACGGCGGCCCGGCCACGGTCGGCGTCATCGCCTCGGTCACCCGCCCGTTCTGCCGCGCCTGCGACCGCACCCGGCTGACCGCCGACGGACAGGTGCGCACCTGCCTCTTCGCGCGCGAGGAGTCCGATCTGCGCGGAGCGCTGCGCTCCGGCGCCCCGGACGAGGAGATCGCCCGGCTGTGGCGGCTGGCGATGTGGGGCAAGAAGGCCGGATCCGGGCTCGATGACCCGTCGTTCCTCCAGCCGGACCGGCCGATGTCGGCGATCGGCGGCTGATCACTGGCTGTCGGTGGCCGACCATTCCTCCAGCGTCACCACGTCCTTGAGGAAGCCCCGTACCCCGAGGAACTCCGACAGATACTCACGGTGTTCCTCGCAGGCGAGCCAGGTCTTGCGCCGCTCCGGAGTGTGAATCTTGGGGTTGTTCCAGGCCAGCACCCATACGGCGGGGGCGTGGCAGCCCTTGGCGGAGCAGATCACGGTGTCGGTCTCGGCGGCGGTCTCGCGGGTGTTCACACCGCAGACTCTACGAAATCCGCGCCGGACATGACGACGCCGGGCAGCCACGGGGGGAGCCGCCCGGCGTCGGTCCGTCGCTCCGACGGGGGATGCGGAGCGCGTACGCAGTATGTCACGAGGGATGGGGCCCGGTGCACCGGTACTGCACTATTGATCTGAGGTTTTCTTGAGCTTACGGAAACGTGGCAGGTCAGCCATGCTCGCCGCGTCCAGGCTCGCTGATATGTCCGACGTCCTCCGGGACGGATTCCGCCCCGTGGGGATCGCCCGGCTCCTCTCCGCGCCCGGCGATCAGCATCGGACGGGGCGGGGTCGGGATGAAGGTGGTGGGCATCGAAGTCGCGTTCTCCCGGCCCGCGTTGGCTATCACGACCGCGATGTAGGGCAGCACCGCGCCGAGCACCAGGGCCACTATCGCCACATGGCGCTCCACGTTCCACAACACCGCCGCCAGCACGACCGCGACGGTCCGGACCGACATCGAGATCACATAGCGGCGCTGCCGGCCGCGTACGTCATCGGCCAGCCCCTGCCGCGCTCCGGTGATCCGGAAGACCTCCGTATCGCCGTGCTTCCGCATCACGTTCCACCACCTGATCGCCGAGCGGGCTTCCCCCGCTCTGGGACGTACTCAACGTTACGCCGCGCCTGCTGTCGGTTCGAGACCGGGGCACCCTGATGGGTGCCCCGGCCGGGTGGGCCGGAGGGCGTACCGGCCCTCCGGCGTGCGCCGTACTCGAAGTGGCCGAACACTGGAAGGGATGTGCATTCGCTCGCCGCGTGTCAGGGAGGCGACATGAACTGGCTATGGGCGATCGTCGTGGGCCTGATCCTGGGGGTGATCGCCAGGGCGATCCTGCCCGGCAAACAGGCTATTCCGCTGTGGCTGACCTGCGTCTACGGCATCCTCGGCGGCATTCTGGGCAATGCGGTGGCCGGCTGGATCGGGGTCAGGCACACCGAGGGCTTCGACTGGATCCGGCATCTGCTGCAGCTGGCGGGGGCCGTGCTGATCGTCGCCCTGGGCACTCCGCTGTGGCACTCGATCCGGCATGGCGGACGCAGACGCGGTGTGACCTGAGGGCGCCACTCGCGGCGCGGGACCGTGGTGTGACCGGGGCGCGCGACGGCGCCGGCTGGTACGACGACGGCGGCGGCCGGTGCGCGTGGTGGACGCGCACCGGCCGCCGCTTCCGCGCCGTGGTGGGGCTTCGGTTGTGGGGCTTCCGTGGTGGGGCTTCCGCGGCGGGGCGGGCGGAACTACACCCCGCGCACCTGGGCGATCTTCCGCCCGGCCTTGAGGTAGACCGTGCCGGAGCCCGCCGTGACCCCGGCCGACGCCAGCGTCTCCGCGACCACCTCGGCCAGCGGACGCACCGCCTGGGCCTCGGGCAGCACCACCGACTCCTGGCCGCCCTCGGTCTCGATCACCAGCCGCAGACCGTTCTGCTTCGCCACCCGGCGGGCGGCCGAGGCGCTGGGCTGGAACTCCAGCACCTTGCTCAGCACGGTCGCGATGGACTCGGTGCCGTGCTCCCCGGCGTCGACCACCGGCGTCTCGACGTCGGTGAAGCTCTTCCTGGAGAACTGGGCGACGAATCCCGCACGGGCCGCCATCGCCTTCTCGACGCCGTACAGAGCCGCCACGACCTCACCCGCCAGGACCTTCTTCAGGTCCATCGGGTGCAGCGACCGCTCCTCCATCCGGGCGATCGCGGTGGCGATCTCCGCGTCCGTCCACTCGGTCCACGCCTCCAGGTACGGCTTCATCAGCCGGTCCGGAATCGACATGATCTTGCCGAAGACATCGTCGGCGGTCGCGGAGAGCGCCACATAGTTGCCCTTGGACTTGGACATCTTGGCGCCGGTGCCGTCCGTGCCCTCGATCAGCGGCATCGTCACCACCAGCTGCGGCCGCTGCCCGCGCAGCTCCATCAGCTTGCGGCCCATCTGCAGATTGAGCAGCTGGTCCGCGCCGCCCAGCTCCACATCGCACTCCAGGGCCACCGAGTCGAGGGCCTGCGCGATCGGGTACAGCAGCTCGGACATGGTCAGCCCGGAGCCGGCGGCCAGCCGGTTGCGGAAGTCCTCACGCTGCAGCAGCTGGGAGACCGGCACCTGGGAGAGCAGCCCCAGCAGCTCCGGGAAGGTGTACGGCGCCAGCCACTCGCTGTTCTGCCGGAAGTTGACCTTCTCGAAGTCGAAGAAGGGCCGGACCTGGTCCTGGTAGCCCGCGAGGTTCCGGGCGATGTCCTCGTCGGTCAGCGGCGGGCGCTCCGCCGTACGGCCCGACGGGTCGCCGATCTTGGCCGTGAAGTCGCCGATCAGCAGCGTGACGTCATGCCCCATGCGCTGGAAGCGGTTGAGGATGATCATCGGGACCACATGGCCGAGGTGCACATCGGCGGCCGTCGGGTCGATGCCCAGCTTGATGGCCAGGCCCTGGCCCGCGCCGCGGCGCTCCTCGATCCGCTTGGCCAGCTCCGCCACGCCGGGCAGGATCTCGACCGTACGGGACGCGATCAGCTCGGCCTGCTCCGTCGGCGACAGGTCCGTCAGGTCGATAGAGCGCCGCGAGCCCGTCTCCTCGAGCAGCAGCTCGACGGTCTTGTCGGAGGAGAGGTCCTGGGTGAGGAGCTCGCTGGCGCGGGCGACGGATTCGCCGAGGCGTGTCATGGCGTTCCTGAAGATAGACGAAACGGATATGGATGGATTCGAAACGGTCGCTTCGGATGGGCGTGGACCAGTCTATTCGGCTCCTCACACCCCCTTGCTGACCGAGCTCATATTGAAGTCCGGAACGCGCAGCGGCGGCACCGCGGCGCGGTTGAAGTAGTCGCTCCACTCCCGCGCCAGCGTCCGCTCGGTGCGGCCCGCCTCGGTGGCCCGGGCGAGCAGATCCACCGGCGACTCGTTGAACCGGAAGTTGTTCACCTCGCCGACCACCTCCCCGTTCTCCACGAGATAGACGCCGTCCCTGGTCAGCCCGGTGAGCAGCAGAGTGGCCGGGTCGACCTCGCGGATGTACCACAGGCAGGTCAGCAGCAGCCCCCGCTCGGTCGACGCGACCATCTCCTCCAGTGAGCGGGTGCCGCCCGCGTCCGCGATGAGGTTGTCGACCCCGGGGGCGAGGGGCAGCCCGGTGAGGGCGGCGGTGTGCCGGGTGGTGATCAGCTGCTGGAGCACCCCGTCGCGGATCCAGTCGGTGGCGGACAGCGGCAGACCGTTGTCGAAGACCGAGGCGTCGTCCCCGGACGAGTGCGCGATCACGAACGGCGCCGCCTCAAGACCCGGCTCGGCCGGGTCGCTGCGCAGCGTGAAGGGCAGCTCGGACAGCTTCTCGCCGACCCGGGTGCCACCGCCCGGCTTGCTGAAGACCGTACGGCCCTCCGCCGCGTCCCGGGCCGAGGACGACCACAGCTGGTCGATCAGCAGATCGGCCACGGCGCTCGGGGGCAGCAGCGTCTCGTAGCGGCCGGCCGGCAGCTCGACCCTGCGCTCGGCCCAGGCGAGCCGCCGGGCGAGCTCGGCGTCGATCGCGGCCGGGTCCACATCGGTGAAGTCGCGGGTGGCCCGCCCGGCCCAGGCCGAACGCGTCCGGTCCGGGGACTTGGCGTTGACCTCGAGCGTGCCGGTGGGCTGGTCATGGCGCAGCCGCAGCCCGGTGGAGCTGCCCAGATAGCTGGAGACCAGCTCGTGGTGGGCGAACCCGTACAGCTCCCGGCCGCCCGCGCGGGCCCGGGCGAAGGACTCGCCGAGGGCGGGCGCGAAGTCGGCGAACACCTCCGAGGAGGTCACGGCGGGGGAGTCGGTGAAGCCGGGGGAGACCGCCGTGCCCGGGTCCCGCTCCACCAGCGGCTGGGCGTCCTCGGCCGGCTCCGCCGCCCGCGCGGCCGCCTCGGCGGCCCGGACCAGCGGCTCCAGCTCCTCGGCGGTGACCGCGGACCGGGACACCACGCCCGAGGCGGTGCCCTGCCCGCCGTTCACGGTGGCCACGACGGTCAGGGTGCGGCCGCGGGTGACGCCGTTGGTCGTCAGGGCGTTGCCCGCCCAGCGCAGATTGGCCGTCGAGGTCTCGTTGGCGATCACCACACAGCCGTCCGCGCGGGACAGCTCCAGGGCGCGCTCGACGATCTCATGGGGCTTCACGCTCATCGTCCGGCCTCCTGGGTGGTGTTGAGGATGGTGACGCCGCGGAACAGCGCCGACGGGCAGCCGTGCGAGACCGCCGCGATCTGTCCGGGCTGGGCCTTGCCGCAGTTGAAGGCGCCGCCCAGGACATACGTCCGCGGGCCGCCCACGGCCGTCATCGAACCCCAGAAGTCGGTGGTGGTGGCCTGGTAGGCGAAGTCGCGCACCTGCCCGGCGAGGGCGCCGTTTCTGATGCGATACGCCCTTTGAGCCGTGAACTGGAAGTTGTACCGCTGCATGTCGATCGACCAGGAGCGGTCGCCGACCAGATACAGACCGTTCTCGACGTCCCCGATCAGCTCCTCCGTCGAGGGGCCGCCGGGGGCGGGCTGGAGCGAAACGTTCGCCATCCGCTGCACCGGCACATGCCCGGGCGAATCGGCGAAGGCGCAGCCGTTCGACCGCTCGAAGCCGGTCAGCCGGGCGATCCGGCGGTCCAGCTGGTAGCCGACCAGCGTGCCGTCCTTCACCAGGTCCCAGGACTGGGCGGCCACGCCCTCGTCGTCGTAGCCGATGGTGGCCAGCCCGTGCTCGGCGGTCCGGTCACCGGTCACGTTCATGACCTCGGAGCCGTACTTCAGCTTGCCCAACTGGTCGAAGGTGGCGAAGGAGGTGCCCGCGTACGCCGCCTCGTAACCGAGCGCGCGGTCCAGCTCGGTGGCGTGGCCGATCGACTCGTGAATGGTCAGCCACAGATTGGACGGGTCCACCACCAGGTCGTACGACCCGGCCTCGACGGACGGCGCCCGCATCTTCTCGGCGAGCAGCTCCGGGATCTCCGCCAGCTCCGCGTCCCAGTCCCAGCCGCCCGCGCCGGGCCCGCCGGTCAGATACTCCCAGCCGCGCCCGACCGGCGGGGCCAGGGTGCGCATGGAGTCGAACTCCCCGCTCGCCGGGTCCACGGCCACGGCGGTCAGCTGCGGATGGAGCCGTACCCGCTGCTGGGTGGTCGTGGTGCCCGCCGTGTCGGCGTAGAACTTGTTCTCCTGCACGGTCAGCAGCGACGCGTCCGCGTGCGCGACCCCGTCCGCCGCGAGCAGCCGCTCGCTCCACTCGGCGAGCAGCCCGGTCTTGTCGGCGTCCGGCACCTCGAACGGGTCGACCTCGTACGACGAAACCCAGATCTTGTCGGCGTGCACCGGCTCCGGCGCGAGCTCGACCCGCTCATCGGACCCGGCGGCCTCGATCACCTTGGCCGACAGCTTCGCCATCGCCACCGCCTGGGAGGCGACTGTCTCTTATACACGTCTGACGCTGCCGACGACTAGGCG
>NZ_JAEEAP010000353.1 GCF_016103465.1 Streptomyces sabulosicollis | reverse complement strand
ACGACAACCCCTCCCGTCCCGAGTTCAAGAGCTCGGGACGGGAGGGGAACCGATGAGTTACGGGGCCGTGCGCGGCGAGCCGCTCAGCGAGTGGAGAACGAGTGCACCGTCGTCGACCGGTACGTCTTCCCCGTCCGCTGGGCGGACTTCGCGGACGGCACCGTCGAGCGGACGCTGCTGCCCGCCTTCCGGCCGGGTCCGCGCCGGGTGGACGCGTTTGTGACGGTGAGCCAGGGCCGGGTGGGACGGTTCGACGTCGAGCGCACCAACGGCGCCTGGCGGGGCGGCTACCCGGACAACGCGAACGTCTCCCGCACCGAGACCGTGCCCATCCCGCCCGGTGTGCCGACCCCGCACCCCCAGCCGCAGTGGACGACGACCACTCTCCCCTACGAGAAGGTCGTCGCGGCGGACACCGGCCCCGTCCCCGTCCACGACCACACCGAGGTCACCGAGATCCCGGCGGGCGGCTCCACACCGGTGGTCCGCCCGGACGGCCCGACCCCCGGCTCGACGGCCCGCGCGGGCGGTGGCGGCGACTACCTCTCCAACGAGATCGCCTACCGCGCCACCCTGCTGCGCGACGCGGTCGGGCTGAGGGCCCCGGGCGGCCATCTCCACACCCCGGTCCTGCAGTTCGGCCCGGGCAACACCGACCCCGCCACGGGCCGGGTCACCGACCCGGATTTCGTCCGCGACCGCGAGGCCATCACCGCCCAGGTGCGCTCGATCCTCACCGTGGTCGCGGCCACCACCTGACGTCATGGGCCGTGATCCACTCCCATGTACGAGTTATGTCGTACGGTGGACGGTGGAAGGAGGCCCATGTCCGAACAGGCACATTCCACAGTGGCGGTCACGGGTGTCACCGGGGCGCTGGGCAGTCGGATCGCGGCCAGGCTCGCCGAGCGCGGCGTTCCGCAACTGCTCGTCGGACGCGACCCCGACCGCATCCCCGAACTGCCCGGGGCCCGGCGGCGGGGTCCGGCCGAATACGCCGACGCCTCCGCGATGCGCGCCGCGCTCGCGGGGGCGTCGACCCTCGTGCTGGTCTCGGGGCGCCCCCGGGGCCGACGGCTGGAGGAACACGCCACCGCGGTCGAGGCCGGGAGGGCCGTCGGGGTGGAGCGGGTGCTCTACGTGTCCCTCATCGGGGCGGCGCCCACCGCCACCTACCGCAACGCACGCGACCACTGGCTGACCGAGCGGTTCCTGGCGGGGTCCGGGGTCCGCCACACGATCTTCCGGGCGGGCATCTACGCCTCGACCCCGGCCGCCCTCGCCGACGAGGACCTCGTGGTGAGCGGGCCCGGCGGAGACGGCCGGGCCGCCTTCGTCACCCACGACGACATCGCCGATGTGATCACGGCCGTCGCCCTGGACCAGGGGCCACGGTCCGAACACGACGGGGCCACCCTGGAGATCACCGGGCCCGAGGCCCTCACCCTCGGGGAGATGGTCTCCCGGATCGCCACGGCCACCGGCCGGCCGTACCGCTACGTCCCCGAGAGCGTGGAGGAGGCGTTCGCGCGGCGGTGGCGGCAGGGCGTCAGCGGGGTGCGGATCGAGAGCTGGATCTCGTGGTACCAGGCCATCGCGAACGGCGACGTGTCCGCGGTGACCGATGTCGTCCCGCGGATCACCGGCTCGCCCGCGACCCCGGTCGAGCGGGCCGGCTGGTGGCCCGAACCCCAGACCGCGGGATAGCCGCTGCGCCCCCTACGACCCGCCGTTGACGCCGTTGGCACCGTGGAGGGCGCCCGCCGCCGTCTCGCCCCGCGGGGGCGCGGGCTCGTCCTCGCCCATCAGGTCACGTACGAGCAGCGTCGCGCCCGCGACCGCGCCCGGCATCAGGAACACCGCCACCAGCGGGATCAGGAAGAGGACGGACAGCGGAACGCCGAAGCCGAGGGAGAGCAGGCGCCGGGAGCGCAGCATGCGGCGCCGCTCCTTCAGCAGGACGCCGCGGCGCAGCAGGGCGATCGAGGTCAGTTCCTCGGTGAGGAAGAAGGCGGTCACACAGAAGGCGAGGACGGGGATCACGGTCTGGCCGACCCCCGGGATGAAGCCGAGCGCGAAGAACAGCACGCTCCAGAGGGCGACGCGGATGAGCAGCGCGATGGCCTCGCGCAGCCCTATCCACAGCTCCGCCCAGGTCGACAGCCCGGACTCGGGCACCGCGCCGCCCTCGGAACGGTCGACCGCTTCGGAGAGCGACTCGTAGAAGGGCTGGCCGACCAGCAGCGTGACCGCCGTGAAGGTGATGATGGCGAGGAAGAGGCAGGTGGCGGCGAAGAGGATCGAGAGCGCGCCGCGGAAGACGCCGAGCCAGGGTGAGGACCAGTCGTCGGCGAAGGGCGTGGCCCAAGCGATGACGTCATCGGTCCAGAAGAAGAGGGCGACGAGGGCGGCCGCGTATCCGACGAGGGTGATCAGGGCGGGAATCATCCCGAACCCCCACCATCTCCCGTGCCGGGCCACCCAGCGTTGCCCCTTCATCAGATAGCCGAAGCCGCTCACAAGATCACGCATGGGCCGAAGCCTACTGGCCTGGCGTGGCGCGAAAGCCACGCCGGGTCTATCGATCCGCCATCCGCCAGGAGAAGTCGACGGTGTGCGGATAGTGGTCGGACAGCGGTTCGCCGTCGGCGTCGAGGAAGTCTGTGTGGGCGTTGTGGTAGCGGGTGGCGGTGAGGGAGAGCCGCGGGCCGGAGCGGTAGAGGACCTTGTCCACGACCTCGCAGGTGTCGGTGACGTCGTCGGGGTCGCAGACGAGGGCGTCGGAACCGGCGGGCGGGGCCGAGCCGCCGCGTACGAGGTCCACCCAGGCGTCGGTGAGGCCGTTGCGGGTGGCGAGGTCGCGGATGTTGTCGGCGGAGCGGGTGTAGCGGGTGTTGGTGTCGCCCATGACGAGCACCGCGTTGCCGGAGGAGTGGGCGGCGAGGTGGTCGGAGAGCTGGGTGATGTTGGCGCGCCGGGCGGCCAGGTCGGCGTCCGTCGTCCCCGCGTTGGGGTGCAGGTTGTACAGGTCGAGGTAGGCGCCCTCGGCCAGCCGCACCCGGGCGAAGCTGAAGCCCTTCGGGGTGAGGCAGTCGGTGCCGTTGCACCTCTTCCACTTCACCCGCTGGAAACCGTCGTACGGCAGGTCGGAGAGGGTGTTCAGACCGTCGCCGAAAACGGCGGGCCCGCTGGTGGGGGTGCGGTACGGGTGGTCGTCACCGGCGTAGAGCGCTGCGTGGTAGTTGAAGTCCTCCTGGACGTTGACGATGTCGTACCCGCCGAGCCGCGGGGATATCAGCGGGGTGTTCCTGGCGGGGTGGCTGGAGGACAGCCCCTCGGGGAGCCCCGCCACGTTGTAGGTGAGCACATTGAACGTGCCCGAGGTGGCCTGGTGGGCCCCGGCCCGGTGCGCCCCGGTGTCCGCCACCGCGGGCGTGGCGCCGGATGTCGTGGCGCAGAGGGTGAGTGCCGCCGCGGCGGCGGCCGAGCGGGTGACGGCTGACCGTCCGATGCGTCTCAAGGGAGCGTCCTTTCGGCTGTTGACCGGTGACGGTGGTCAGAGCGTGCCCGTGCCCGCCTGGGCGGTGACGGTGGCCACGACGGATGACGCCGGTTCCGCCGTGTACGCGTACGGCGGGGTGGTGAAGCTGCCCGTTCGGGAGATCTCGGTGGCCGCGCCGCCCAGGTCGTTGCCGCGCAGCACCGCATAGCCGTCGGCGTCGCTGTCCCGGCTGGTGGTGACGGCCACCTCGGTGTCGCGGAAGACGTTGTTCTCGACCAGCGTCTGCGCGCCCATCCGGGAGTGCACACCGGTCTCCGCGCCCTGCACGTAGTTGTCGTAGAAGTGGCCGGTGCCGAAGCGCAGGCTGGGGATGCGGGAGTACACGTTCGTGAACCAGTTGTGGTGGTACGTCACCTTGAGGTGACCGGTGTCCTCGCTCGCGTTGTTGTCGCTGTGGCCGACCAGGCTGCCCTTGAAGTGGTCGGCGAACTTGTTCCAGGAGACGGTGATGTCGTCCGAGCCGTGGTTGATGTCCAGCAGACCGTCGTAGTAGTCCTTGTCGTGGTCGCGGTCGGCCGAGAAGGTGTTGTGGTCGATCCACACCCTCGTGGACTTCTGCACGGTGATGCCGTCTGACGGCTTCCGGGGCTTGCTGATGGCGAGGTTGCGGACGATGACGTTCGTCACCTGCTTCAGCCGCAGTCCGCCGCCGGTGAAGCCGGAGCCCGAACCCACGCCCAGCACGGTGGTGTTGGATCCGATGTCCACCTGGCCGGTGAGGGAGAGCAGCCCGGAGACCCTGACCACCTTGGCCTTGTCGCCGGTGACGGCGGCCTTGAAGGCGTCCAGGGAGGTCACGGTGGTGGCGGTGGCTTTCCCGCCGCCCGTGGTGCCGGCGCCGAAGCCGATGGGGGTGGATTCGGCGGTGGGGTGCGCCCCGGTGGCCGGGTGTGCCCCGGTGGCCGGGTGCGCTCCGGTGGCGGGGCGTGCGGAGTCGGCCGGGTCCGCGCCATGGGCGGAGACCGTGGAGAGGCCGCCGAGGGCGAGCGCCGCGGTGACGCCCGCGGCGACCGCGGTCAGGCGCCGTCGGCCGCGGGCGGTCACACGGGTGAGGTCCAGGACGGTGTCGTCCGTGGTGCCGTGGTCGTGCGTCGAGCGCATGGGGGAGTCCTCTCATTCGGAGGATCTCCACACGGGAGGGGTAATCGCTTGCGGGATGAACGGGGGTGAGCGGCAAGCACGCTGATCACAAAGGCCGGTGGAGATCGCCAAAGGTTGCGGCTCTGACGGTGCGGGGCCCTGGCGCCGGGCGATGTGGTCAGGATCGCCCCGGCGGACAGCGGCCATCCCGGAAGAAGCTAGTAAGCGCTTACGACGCTGTCAACACCCGTACGAGCCAAGGGAGTTGGCTGTATCGGGAGTTGACGGGCGGGGACTTTGCCGAATCCACAGACATCCCACAGGAACCGCCCCTACCTTTCCATGCCCATGACAGACTTCTCTCCCGCCCCCATCGGGCGCCGAAGAGTACTGCTCGCCGGAAGCGCCGCCGCGGCGGCGATCGGAGTCGGCGCGGGCACGGCCGCCGCCCGCCCGGAGCCGGCCGCGGCGAGTGATACGGCCGCCGGCTCCGCGGCCACCGGGACCACCACGGCCACCGGGACCCGCGACGCCGCCGCCATCTGCACGCTCACCAAGGAGCTCACCGAGGGCCCGTACTACCTCGACCACGCCCTCGTACGCTCCGACGTCACCGAGGACAAGAAGGGAGTCCCGCTCGAGCTCGTCCTCACCGCCGTGGACACCGCCACCTGCGCGCCCCTCAACAAGGCACTGGTGGAGATCTGGTACTGCGACGCGCTCGGCGAGTACTCCGGTTTCGTCGGCAACAACGGCCACCAGGAGCCGGACAACGGCACGTTCCTGCGCGGTGGCGTGCTCACCGGCACCGACGGGGTGGCCAGGCTCACCGGGATCTACCCCGGCTGGTACCGGGGCCGCTGCATCCACGTCCATCTCAAGGTGCACACGGGCGTCACGCTCACCCCGGACGGCTCGTTCACCGGCGGCAACGAGGTCCACACCGGTCAGCTCTTCTTCGACGAGAAGATCACCGAGGCGGTGGCCAAGCTCTCCCCGTACTCCACCAACACCGTCCCCCGCACCCCCCTGTCCGCCGACGGCATCTACGGCAACGGCGGCACAGCCGCCGGGCTGCTCGCCGTGACGGCGCTGGGCGGCACCCCGGCCGCCGGATACCGCGGCACGCTCACGGTCGGCGTCGACCCGGACGCCTGACCAGCCGCCGCACCCCGTCCCGTCCGCGCCCCGCCCGGCACCCCGGGCGGGGCCCTTCACACCCGGGGTGCTCAGGCCAGGCGGATGACGTTCCAGGACATCGGCTCGAGCGTGGTGCGCAGGGCGCCGTCGGCGAGTTCCGTGCCCTCGCCGGGGTGCGGGGTGACGCGCTCGGGGTCGGCGAGGGTGTTACGGGCCTCCGGATCGGCGTCGGCGAGGACGGTGTGCTCGACCACGCGGGTCACCCGGAGGGCGTGCAGGGCGATGTCCAGCGGGAGGGGCCGGTGCTGGTCGCGGTTGACCGCGAACACCGTCACCGCGCCGGTGGACTCGTCGAGGACGGCGGTGGCGTGCAGCAGCGGCACCTCGCCGTGGACGGCGGTCTCGTACGTCGGGCTGTCGACGTCGACCCGCAGCACCCGCCCGCGCCCGTGGGCCGACGCCTGCGCGAAGGGGTAGAAGGTGGTCTGCCGCCAGGCCGGGCCGCCCGGTTCGGTCATGATCGGGGCGATGACGTTGACCAGCTGGGCGAGGCAGGCCACGGTGACCCGGTCGGCGTGGCGGAGCAGGGCGATCAGCAGCGAGCCGACCACGACGGCGTCGGTGACGGAGTAGTTGTCCTCCAGGAGGCGCGGGGCCTCCTCCCAGTTCAGCGGCTCGGCGTTGTGGTAGTGGGTCTGGTACCAGACGTTCCACTCGTCGAAGGAGAGGTTGATCTTCTTCTTCGACTTCAGCCGGGCGCCGATGTGATCGCAGGTGGCGACGACGTTCTCGATGAAGGACTCCATGTCCACGGCCGAGGCGAGGAAGGAGTCGCGGTCGCCGTCGCGCTCCTCGTAGTAGGCGTGCAGGGAGATGTGGTCCACCAGGTCGTAGGTCTGGGTGAGGACCGTCGCCTCCCAGGTGGCGAACGTCGGCATCGACTGGTTGGAGCTGCCGCACGCCACCAGCTCCACGTCCGGGTCGATCTGCCGCATCGCGCGGGCCGTTTCGGCGGCCAGCCGTCCGTACTCCTCGGCCGTCTTGTGGCCGGTCTGCCAGGGTCCGTCCATCTCATTGCCCAGGCACCACAGCCCGATGCCGTACGGATCCTTGTCGCCGTGGCCGACCCGGAGGTCGGCGAGGGCGGTGCCGGACGGGTGGTTGGCGTACTCCTGCAGCTCAAGGGCCTCGGCGACGCCGCGGGTGCCGAGGTTGAGCGCCATCATAGGCTCGCTGTCGACCTTACGGACGAAGTCGATGTACTCGGAGAGCCCGAACCGGTTGCTCTCGGTGGAACGCCAGGCCAGATCGAGCCGGCGCGGCCGCTCCTCGACCGGCCCGACGCCGTCCTCCCACTTGTAGCCGGAGACGAAGTTGCCCCCGGGGTACCGGACGACGGTGACGCCCAACTCCCGGATCAGCGCGAGGACATCGGTGCGCAGCCCGGCCTCGTCGGCGGCCGGGTGGCCCGGCTCGTGGATGCCGGTGTAGACGCAGCGTCCGAGGTGCTCGACGAACGAGCCGAAGAGGCGGGGGTTGACGTCGCCGACGGTGAAGGCGGGGTCGAGGGTGAACCGGGCGGAATCGGTCTGCGGCATGACGGCCCATCTCTTCGGGTGTCGCGCCCGCGCGTATGCGCGCCCGCGCGACTATTCGACATATCGACCAGCGCTCGTTTCTTCGAACGCGACCGTAAGATCTCGTCACGGCGTGCGTCAATGGCGGGGCGGCGTCGGGTTGTCCGAGCCGGGCGGCTGGGCCTCCGTGATCTCTCAGCCGGTGTGGAGGACCCGAAAACGATCGGTTTCCGCCGGATCCCGATCGACGACCTGGATCGGTGGCCACGCCCATTGCCACACACTGATGCCCGGCGTGCGGGCGAACCGGATCTGCCCACGGGTGCCTTCGACCACGACGCGCGGCCAGGACGCGGCGACGCGTGCCCGGTCCGTGCCCTGGGAACGCAGCACCTCGGCGAGGACGGTGACCGTGTCGTAGCCCTCGAAGGCGACGAAGGAGGGCGCATCGGCCAGCCGTTCGCGGAGGGCCGTCCCGACCCGTACGCCGAGTGCGCCGAGGCGCTCGGGCAGATAGCGCAGGAACGGGATCCCGGCACCGTCGCCACCCAGCGACGCCGCCCATCCGGCGAACTCCGGCTGCCCGGCCGGAGCACCGATGGTGATCCCGGCGAGGCGCTGGTCGCGGCGGACGGACCGCACGATCGACACGGCCGGCTCCGGGTGGCCGGTCAGCAGGAGGAGGGCCGTGGCGCGATGGTCGACGAGTCCGTCACACACGGCCGTGGGGGCGAGCTCGCGCGGGTCGAGTTCGACGACGGTGCCGCCGCGTGGAGCGAGGTGGTCCCGCAGGATGCGGGTCCCGGCCGCCCAGTAGACACTCGGCTGGGCCGCTACGGCGATCCGGTTGTGGCCCGCGCGGAGGAGGAAGTCCGCGTAGATCCGCCAGCCCTGGGACTGCGCCGGGGCGAGGCGCGCGACCCATTCCGTCGGCTGTTCGGTGAGCGCGTCGAGCACCGCTGACGAGCAGAGGAACGGCAGGCCGAGGGCGTCGGCCCGGGCGGCCGCGGCGCGCGCGACGACGCTGTGGTACTCCCCCGCCAGGGCGGCCACGCCCTGACCGGCCAATTCGTCCACGGCCGCCGCGGCCCGCCGCGGATCGGCCGCGGTGTCCCGCACCACCAGCTCGAGCGGTCTTCCGAGGATCCCGCCGGTGTCATTGACGTCGCGCACCGCCAGTTCCAGTCCGGCGAGCAGGTGGTGGCCCGCCTCGACCCAGCCGGGCCGGGTCAGCGGAAGGAGAGCGCCGATCCGGACGGATGATCCTTCGCGCGGCGGCGGGGACGTCTGGGTGACCATGCCGGACATTGCATCCGCCGCCATCGCCGACGGGCAACCGATTATGTGCGCGCCCACCCGCTAGGTGCGCGCCCACCCGCTAGGTGCGCGCCAACCCGCCATGTGTGCGCCCACCCGCTGTGTGTGAGCCGAGCCGCTGTGTGCGCGCCAACCCGCTAGGTGCGCGCCGACCCGCTAAGTGTGCGCCAACCCGCTAAGTGCGCGCCGAGCCGCTAAGTGCGCGCCAACTCGCCATGTGCGCGCCGAGCCGCTGCGTGCGCGCCGAGCCGCTAAGTGTGCGCCAACTCGCCAGGCCACCTCGCCCACGCCCGGTCGCGCCCCCTACTCCGGGCGGATGCCGGTGGTGGACAGCCTCAGCCGGAGCTCCCGCTCCTGGTCACCGGCCACCGCGCCCTGCTCGCGCACCTCGAAGGCGCGGGCCAGGACGTCCGCCATCTGCCGCACCTGGCGGGGGCCGCCCTGGAGGTCAGCGGTGACCGGGGCTGTCAGGGAGGCCGGGCGCGGCTCCGCGCGCGGGTCGGCCACCTCGAAGACGGACGTCCACACCGTGGGCCGCCCCTCCCCCGCGTCCTGCGGAAGATTGGTCGTCGCCTGGTCGGACGCGTAAGCCGTGCGCAGTACGCCGAAGACGGCCTCGGCGTCGTCCCGCGAGATTCCGCTCACCGCCACCAGCACCTGCGAGGCGGACCGAGGCTGTTCCGGACCGGCCGTCGTGGACATGGGGCCACCTTCCACCTTCGTGTTCGGTCTCTTCCGGCTCCTCGGGTA
>NZ_JAEEAP010000352.1 GCF_016103465.1 Streptomyces sabulosicollis | reverse complement strand
TCGGTAGCGTAAGATGTGTATAGAGACCGGTGGTAGTCGGATGCGGCGGCGAGGCGGGAGCGCCAGGCGGCGTCGTGCTTGTCCCAGATCATGCCGAGCGCGTCGAGTTCGGCGATCCAGTCGGCTTCCAGGCGCCCGGCCCTCCGGGCGTCGCGCATGGTGGTGATGAAGGTGCCCAGCGCGTATCCGGTGGGGTCCACGTGGTCGGCAGGGACGTCGAGGTGACCATATTCGTCGTGGTATGCCTGGGCGGCGGCTAGTCCGAGGCGGCGGGAGCGGGAGACGGCCGGGTCGCGGGGGTCGAAGGAGGTCAGGTCCATCGCTTGGGCGATGCGCTCAGGGTGGACGGTGAAGTCGAAGTGCCAGCGGCGTTCGATGACGTCGCTGGTCTCGCGTGGGAGGCGGTTGGCCTTGTCCGGGAGGCGCTCCAGGATGCGGTGGTCGTGGCTGGCCAGTGCGCAGGCGATCGCCCAGACGGGTTCGTAGGCGGTGCCGAGGATGTTCTCGGCATCGGCGCCGGGTGGGACGTAGACGGGGACGATGAGGCTGGCGGTCTTGCCGGAGACGTCCAGGCGCAGGGCGCGGCCGAGGGCCTGGACGCAGCGGATGACGCTGCGGGTGGGGTCGGCGAAGACGATGGCGTCCACGCTGGGGATGTCGACGCCTTCGGCGATGAGGCGGGAGTTGGCGAGGATCGCGCAGTCGGCGGCAGCGAAGGCGGCGAAGGTGTCGGCGCGCTGGGCGGGGGTGTGCTCGCCGTGGGCGAAGAACAGCTCGGGGGTGATGTCCGGGCACAGGCCGGGGTCGGTCCGGGCCAGTTGGCGCAAGGTGTGCGGGAGTTCGCGGGCGAAGCGGCGGGCGTCGGAGACGAGGTTGAAGTAGACCAGCACCTTCTTCAGACGGTGTTCGGTCATGGCGCGCAGGACTGCGAGGTGCAGGGCGATGGTGCGCAGCGCGCTGTCCTGATCCTCGCCGGTGCCCTCACCGGGCCGGGTGGTGCCGGGAGCGGGCAGGTTCAGGCGGCGGCGCAGGTCGGCGTCGGTGAGGGTGGGCACCACGATGCGGTAGTCCGCAGCCCGGCCGTCAGCGACTGCCTGCGCGAGCGGGTACTCGAAGACCTTCTTGCCGTACACGGCCTCGTTGTCCATGGAGTTGGCGAACGCGTCCACCTCCGCGCCGCCGCCGCGGCGGCGGCGCGGGCGAGTGGTGTCGGCGGACTCGGCAAGCTCGGGGGCGGCGAAAATGCGGGGCGTGGCGGTCATGTAGAGGCGGCGGTCCGCGTGGATGCGCTTCGCGTCGTTGACGATGGCCCACTTCTTGTCCGCGCGGCCTGCGATCCGGTGCGCCTCGTCCATGACCGCCAGGTCGAACGGCGGGACCGCGTACTTCGTGTTCTGGGTTTGTTCGATCTTGTTCAGGGAGTCGTAGGTGCAGATCACCGTCAGCGCCGGGATCTGGTCCTCGCCCTCCCCCACCACCGACATCAGCCCGCCCAATGCGTGCGGGTCAGTGGTCGACATGACGCGGGCGGCGACCAGGTCGTCCCGGCCGCTTGTGTCCAGGGAGGAGACGATCACCATGCGCTCGCCGTGTCCGTCCCGGCGCCAGGCCAGCGCGGTTTGGGCCGCCAGGTCCAGGGTGGGCACCACGAACAGCACCAGCCGTGCGCCGAGTGCGTCCGCCACCCGGATCGACACCAGTGTCTTGCCGGTCCCCGTCGCCGACACGAACAGTCCCCGCGTCCCGGCGCGGCGCAGGTGCCGTACCAGCCGCTTGACGGCCTTGACCTGATCGGGGAAGAGCCGCGCCTTCTCGGGACGGCCGGGCCGCGGCAGTTCGACCACAGTCATGAAGCTCTTCCTCGATCGGTCCAAAGCGGGCGGCGGCCGGGCCGGAAGGGCGGCAAGGCCGCTGAAGAGAACACCTTCAATCCGGCACCCTACCACCAACGTACGCGAGTCGTACGCCCAACGTACGGATTTCGTACGGGCTATGTACGATTCATGGGGTAGGGTGGAGGGTGGAGGTGTTCCATGTCCGAGCTGTTCGATGCGGTCGACGCGCTGGTCGCGTCCCGGTCCCCGCTGCCGCCGCCGGCCGAGCGCAAGCGCCTGCGCCAGACGCACGCGCTCACCCTGGACGAGGTGGCCGCCGCCCTTAACGTGCGGCGGGCGACGGTCAGCGGCTGGGAGTCGGGCAAGACCGAGCCGCGGCCGCCGCAGCGGGAGCCGTACGCGCGCCTACTGCGGCAGCTCGCACAGCTCTACCCCGCCGCCGAGAGCACCGCCGCCCCGCAGGAGGACACCCCGACACCGAAGACGTCCAGCGGCCCGGCGCCCACGGCGCGAACCAGGCCCGCGGCCGGGGCTGTTGAGGCCACGACCGCCCCCACGCCCGGCACCGCCCCATCCGCTGTGCCCGCCGCCGCTCACGCACCAGCCGCCGCGCCGCGTCCAGCGCGGGCCGCCCGGCCGCCGCAAGGATCACCCCGCCCGGGCGCGCCGAAGACCGCTGCGGCCCGCACGCCCGCGCCCGGCAGCCCGTACACGCACGGTCCGCTGCTCGTCCTCGACGCCGACGCCGACCGGCAGGTGACCGGCTACGGCATCGGCGGCCTGATCCTGGACGTGCCCGCCAAGTCACTCCCCGCGCTGGTGGAGTGGACGCTGGCGGAGGCACGGCTGGGGGCGGAGAAGCTGCACGGCTCGGGAAAGGACGCCGACCCGCTGCTGGTGCTCACCAAGGCGGCGTGCGAGCGCTACAGCCTGCCCGCCACGCTGTCGGAGTCCGAGCGGCTCGCCGGGCGACTCCCGGAGGGGCACAAGGTCATCAAACAGCTCGCCCGCGCGAACTGGCAGCTCACTAAGCGCGGGTTCGGGCCGTGGGCGCGGATCTACCGCCCCGCTCAGGGCGGCCGTCGGCAGTGTGTGCAGCTGTGTATCCCCTCCTGGCACGCCCTGGACGACCGCGCCTGGGGCCATGCCGCCCGCCTGGAGCCCGCGGAGCTGGCCCGGGTGCTGGGCGTGTACGCGATGCGGGTGATGACGCCGGTCGGTTCCACGGCCGTGACGGGGCTGGAGCTGATGACCGCGCTCAACCCGCCGACCCGCGCGAGCGAGCCGGACGAGGACGGCCATCGGCATTCCGAGCACCGGCCCGGCTCGCTGGGCACCCAGCCGATGGACCCGGCGCCGTGCGAGGCGACCGACGGACACCCCGTCCTGGCCGACCTGCCCCGGTTCCACGTGCGCGGCCCCGGCGAGAGGCTATTCGAGGAGGCATACGACTGGGCACGGGATCTGACCGATGCCGAGTGCATGCAGCGCTACCTGGTCGGCATCGACGTGAACCTGGCGTTCGGTGCCGCCGCCAACGGTGCGGCCCTCGGCCTGGCATCGCCGCCCGTGCACACCGCCAGCCCGGTCTTCGACCCAGCGGTGCCCGGTTCCTGGCTGGTCGACCTCTCCCACGTCGACCTCTCCCGGGTGAAGGTCGGCAAGCAGTGGCGCCAGCTCGAAGGCGACCTGCTGCCCAGCCCCTTCACGCCGACCGGCCAACGCCCGGAGGGTCCGGCCTGGTACGCCACCCCCACCGTGGCGTACGCCGTCGAGCTCGGCTACGACGTCGCCCCGCTTGAGGCCTGGGTGCGCCCGGAGGGCGGCCGGTTCCTGGACGGCTGGTACAAGCGGCTGCGCAACGCCTACGTGGACACCATGAGGGATCTGGGCGTGGGCGAGAAGCTGGGCCCGCACCAGTTCCTGGAAGCGATGGACGGCTACAGGCAGCGGGATGCGGAGCTGGCCATCGTGGTGGACGCCGTCAAGATGACCGTCAAGGGCAGCATCGGCAAGCTGCAGGAGAAGGCCCGCGGCGGCGGCTGGAAGCCAGGGCAGCCCTGGCCCGCCCTGTCCCGCCCCACCTGGCGCCCGGACATCCGCGCGACCGTCATCTCCCGGGCCCGGATCAACATGCACCGCAAGATGCTCAACCTGGCGGCGGCCACCGGCCGCTACCCGGTCGCGGTCCTGTCGGACTGTGCCGTGTACGCCGCCAACGGGCCCAGCCCGCTGGACGTCCTGCCCTACGGAGCCGACGGCAAGACCGTGCCGGGCTCGTTCCGGCTGGGGGTCTCACCCGGGATGGTCAAGCACGAGGGCACCCAGAGCGTCCTGTGGGGCGCGGACGTGCTTGAGCAGCTTGGCACCGACGGCAAGACCGCCAACCTCGCCCGCTACATCAAGACCGGCGAGGTCACCGCCAAGGACACCGGGGAATAAGAGGACACGGGTCGATGGTCACGGTCGCAGAAGAACTCGACAAGGCGGTGCAGGGCGCGTTCACGCGTCCCGTTCCCAAGTCCGCCGGGGCGCGGATGCGGTACCTGGTCAAGCAGCACCAGCGCAGCACCCGGCGCGTCGCCGAGCTGCTCGGTATCAGTCAGCGCACCGTCGAGCGGTACGTGAAGAACCAGATCAAAAAGCCCCGGCCGGAGCTCGCCGACCGCCTCGAACGCGAGGTCCGCGCCCGCTGGCAGCCGCAGATCAGGGCCAGGGCGAAGCAGGCCGCGGCCACCACGAACGGCATCATGATCGATGTCCAGGCCCGGTTCGGCTACACCGCCGCCCCCGGCAGCACCGACCAGGCCCGCGTGCGCCACCTCACCCTCGCCCTGCCGCCCCGCCACGCCGCCCGCCTCCTCGAAGCACAGGAAGCCGGTGTCGACGAGGATGACCTCCGTCAGGTCGCGGCCGAGGCACTGGGCGAGGTCTACTTCCGCGACAACGGCCGCCGCGCCCACGGCCTCGAAGTCGAACTCAAAGACCTCGTCGCCCTCGAGTTCGAGCTGTAACCCGGTCAGAGGCGCCGGGAGTAGCAGGAGACCAGGAACAGATGCCGGGGAGAGCTGTGGCAGCAGGGGTGTTACGGACAGCGCCACTGGCCGGGGAGCTGACCTCGTCACTGATCAACCGGGCCGCAGCCCGCTACGGTCTGCCTGCCGCCGGTGTGCTGCGGCTGACCATCTGTGGCTCGACTCCGGTGTCTGCGACGACGACCAGGGTGCTGGGCGCGAGCAGGTCAACGCGCTCGCGGATGCCTTCGTCGACACGCTCGCGCGCGGTGCGGCGATGCCGTCCGGCGCCTTGATCAGGTTCGGTTCCGACGAGGACGACTCGGGATGGGTACTGTCGTCTCTGGGGTAGCGGCGGAACCGGTCCGGGCACCCGCCCACTCCTGCGGCCCGGGTGGACCCGCGCCACGGTCCGCCCGCCGCGACAGGGCGGGCGATTGGGTGGGAAGGTGCAGAGGTCTGCACTGACACCGGGACGCCCCAGGCGGCATCCTGTCCCCCGCGCAGAGCAACCGGCCTTTGTGGAATGGCAGTTGCGGTTACCGGTCGGTTCGCCTGCGCGCCATGGCCGGTATGACGTTGTGTGGAGTGCGTGATCATCGACAGTAGCCAGGACGGCTTATCTGCCGTTGCGGGCGGGGCCTGCCGGGTGCCGGAACCGGGTGCGGTGGAGGCGGAGTTCGCCGGGGCGGACGGCACACTCGTACAACGCCGCTGGGTCGAAGCCGCCGTGGCCGTCCAGTTCGAGCAGCTCCAGCCGGTGACGGCCTTCCCAGTGGTGCCCGGGCGCAGGTGGGGGCCGGGCTGGTGGTGGTCGGCCACCACGGCCGGGCATGTGATGCACGGCTCGCAGGCGATGTGCACGCAGCTGATGGTCCTGGACCGCGATCCGCAGGTGGTGGGGCTGTCGGCGCGGCCGGTGCGGCTGATCTGGCGTGATCCGGACAGCGGGCGGGTTTTGACGTGGGTGCCCCAGCTGTTCGCCCGTTACGCCGACGGGCGCGCCCTGCTCGCCGACTGCCCCGCCACGTCCGAGCCCGCCGGGGAGCGTGCCGCGCGGGCGGCCGCGGTGCTTGCTGCGGCGTGTGAGGCGGTGGGGTTCACCTACCGGCGCCTGGTGCCGCCGGACAAGGTGGTGGCGGGCAACGTGCGGTGGCTGGCCGGCTACCGCCACCCGCGCCACCGCGACGCCGGCGGCCGTGAGCAGGCGGTGCTTGAGGCATTCGCCGCGCCGCGGCCGCTGATGGCCGGGGCCGCGGCGGCGGGCGAGGTCCTCACCGCGCTGCCGGTGGTCTATCACGCGTTGTGGAGCGGGCGGCTGACCGCGGACCTGACACGGCCGCTGGGCGAGCACACCCTCGTCTCGGCCGGCTGCCCGGATGCGGCCGATGACGACGCGGAGCAGGAGCGGGAGCAGCACGCGAGGTGAGCAGGAACCATACGGCCGTCCCGGGTGGGCGGTGCGTTGCGGTGGGCGTGCAGGTCCGGTTCGAGGACCGTGTCTGGCAGGTGACCGGCCTGGCCGGCGGGCGGGTGTATCTGGTGGCCGGGGACGGGGCCAGCGCCTGTGTGCTGGCCTGCGCTCTGGTGGCCGCGCCCGGCTTCGCAGTGATCGGCGCGAGCGCGGCGCCGCCGGTGGTCCCGGTGCTGTGGGAGACGGTGCCGCTGGCGGCGCAGGAGCGGGCGCTGGCCTGGCTGCGGCACATCCGCGAGGTGGAGACCGGGCTGCCCGGCGGCCCGGGAAGCGGTGTGCCGAGGCCCGAGTACGACCCGCAGGCCCGCACGTTGGCGGAACGCGAGGCAGCCAAGGCGCGGGAGCTCACCGGGCTGGGCTGGGCCAGGGTCAGCCGCAGCACGGTGCAGCGGATGCGGCTGGTCTACGGCCGGCAGGGGCTGTGGGGACTGGTCGACAAGCGGCACCTGCGCGGCCCGTCGCCCGCCGGGCGTGCGGATGAGCGGGTGGTGGCCGCCGTGCTGGAGGCGTTGCGCCGGTGCCGGGGGCGGAGGAAGACCACCATCCGGCAGGTGATCGAGCTGACGGAGCGGATCGTTGCGGACACGCACGGACCGCATCAGGTGCGGCTGCCTGCCCGCTCGTCGCTGTACCGGCTGGTGAAGGCGCTGGCGGATCCGGCCGAGCCGCCGGGCAGTGCGGCGCGCACCGCCACCGCGGCGGGCCGAGCCGGTGGCCCGCCTGCCGCGCTGCGGCCCGCGGAGCGGGTGCAGGTGGCCACCGCCCGCCTGTCGGTCGGCGCGGTGGGCGAGGACGGGGCCGGGGTGGAGGTGGCGGTGACGGCCGCGCTGGATGAGGCGAGCGGCTGCGTGCTGGCCGCCGTGCTGCACCCGGAGCAGGACGGGCCGGTTGAGCTGTCGGTGCTGCTGGCCGAGATGGCCGTGCCCCGGCCGCTGCGCCCGGGCTGGCCCGCCCTGCTGGAACAGGCTCACACCGGCGGGCCGGTGCGGCGGCTGATGTCCTTGCCCGACCGGATCAAGGCCACCGCGTCGCGGCCGGCGGCCGTGCCCGAGACCCTCGTCCTCGGCCAAGAGCCGGCCGGTATCACCTCGGCGCACCTGACCGTGTGCGAGAGCCTCGGCATCAGCCTGGAGCCGGCCCCGCTCCGGACAGTGGGCGCCCGCCGCGGTGCGCTGCGCACGCTTCAGGTGCTCGCCGGCCTGTTCACCCGGCACGCGGCGGCGGCCCGGCCGCCCGCCACCGCCACGGACGAGAACCGGGCGGACGAGGCGGACGGGGCGTACTGGAGCATGCCGCAGCTGCAGGACCTGCTGGACGAATGGATCCTCGCCGTGTGGCACCACCGTCCCCAGGAACAGCTGCGGCATCCGCTGCTGCCCCGGGCGGGGCTGGCGCCGCAGGAGATGTGGGAAGTGTTGCTGGGCGCGGCCGGGAGGGTGCCGCTGCCGCTGGCCGGGCAGCACTATGGCGAACTACTGCCGGCCCGCCGGTGCGCGGTGACCGAATCCGGCATCCGGCTGGGCGGGCGCCGCTACGACGATGCGTGCCTGGGCGAACACCGCGGCCGCGGAGAGCGGTTCGAAGTCCACCACCACCCACACGACCCGCGGCAGGTTTTCGTCCGGCTGTCCGACGGCCTGCTCCACGCGGTGCCGTGGGCGCAGGGCGGGCACGGCTTGCGGCCCTTCGACGAGTTGCTGCGGCGCCGCGCCGGCGGTGTCCTCACGCGCCGCACCACCGGTACCGGTGCGGGTGCCGATGGCGGTGCGCAGCCGGGCAGCGACCGGACCGGACCGGCCCCCGGGACGGCGCCGAGGGGGCAGGCGGCTGCCGCGGGCGGGGCCGGCGCCGGCGGCACGGCGGCCGTGGAACCGGGCGGGTTCGGGGTGTATGACGCGGAGGCGGAGGCCGGACAGTGGTGAGCACCCCCGGCCGCCCGGCCCGCGCCGTAGCCGCCGCCCGGCGCCGGCAGGTCAAACTCGGGGCGTATGTGACGTTCGAAGGCCGCACCTGGCAAGTGGCCGCCGTGGCCGGAGCCTCGGTACGCCTCGTCGACACCGCCGGGCAGACCGCCTCGGTCTTGTCCTCGTTCCTGTTCGCCGATCCCACCTTCACGGTGGTGGACTGCCCGGCCCCCGCCGTGGCGCCGTGGGGCCTTTTGGAGGCGGTGCCCGAACGGGAGCGGGAACGGGCGCTTGCCTGGCAGCGGCACATCCGCGAGATCGAGACCGGACTGCCCGACGGGCCCGGCAGCACCGGCACCCCCCGACCCGCCTACGACCCGCAGCGCACCTCGATGGCCGAGCGGGAGCAGGCCAAGGCCGACGAACTCGCGCAGCTGGGCTGGCCGCGGGCCAGCCGGGCCACCGTGCGCCGCATGCGCGCCCGCTACCACACGGGCGGTGTCATGGGCCTGATCCGGCAGCGCAAGCCGTCGAGCGCGACCGGACGAGCGGACGAGCGGGTGGTGGCCGCAGTGCTGCAGGCGCTGCGCCGCCAGCGCGG
This sequence comes from Streptomyces sabulosicollis, assembly GCF_016103465.1. GTDB lineage: Bacteria > Actinomycetota > Actinomycetes > Streptomycetales > Streptomycetaceae > Streptomyces > Streptomyces sabulosicollis. Next base: position 618 of record NZ_JAEEAP010000352.1, on the reverse strand, counting down.
CCGCTCCACGGGCACCCTGAAGGGGCTGCGGGAGGTGACCGGGCAGATCCTGGCCGACACCCACGGACCAGGCGCGGTGGCGCTGCCGGCGCCGTCGACGTTCAACCGGCTGGTACGGGTCCTGGCCGACCCGCTGGAACACCCGGGCCGCCCTGCCCGCACCGCCACCGCCGTGCCGGTGCGCCCGTTCACGCCGGTGGTGGCGCTGCGGCCGGGCGAGCTGGTGCAGGTCGACACCACCCGGCTGGACATCATGGCTGTGGGCGAGGACGGAAAACCGGTACGCCCGGAACTCACGATCGCTTTGGACGTGGCGACGCGGTCGGTGGTGGCGGCCGTGCTGCGCGAGCAGAGCACCCAGGCGGTGGACGCGGCCCTGCTGCTGGCGGAGATGGCCGTGCCCCACCCGGTGCGGCCCGGCTGGGGCGAACATCTGCGCCTGGCCCACGCCGCTGTCCCCTACGACCGGCTCCTCGCCCTGGACGCACGCCTTGAGCAGGCCGCGGCAAGGCCGGTGGTGGTACCCGAAACGATCGTCATCGACCGCGGGCGGGTTTTCCTCTCCGCCGCGTTCCTGGCCGCCTGCGAGACCCTCGGGGTGAGCGTGCAGCCCGCCCC
>NZ_JAEEAP010000351.1 GCF_016103465.1 Streptomyces sabulosicollis | reverse complement strand
GGGTACGCCGCCGACCGGTTCCGCCGTGACGTAGGGCGGCCCGCCCCACCCCAGGAGCCCATCGGCGATCACGGGCCGGGGATCCTCGTCCATCCGTATCAGGTCGGCGTACACCCCGGCACACGACGGGCAGCCGGACAGATGGCGGTCCAGATCGTCGCAGCGCCGGGGGTTGTCCGGCCGCACCGCCGCCTCGATGAGGCCCCGGAACCCCCGACACGTCTGCTCGCCACCACTCTCCAGATGGGTCCGCAGCCACGCCTCGCGCAACGCGCCCTGAGCCGTCTCCCGGAGCGTGGGCACGGTGTGCGGCGCCACCCCCGAGAAGGTGGCCACCACCGTGTCGGGCTCCTCCTCCACCACGCTGTACCACAGCACATCACGGGTGCGCGCCGAAAGCGTCAGGAAGCCGCCGAGCATGGCCGAGCGCTCCCTCGGCCCCGGACGTCCGGCCTCACCGCCCGTGGCGCCACCGGAGAGGCCGAGCCACTCGGCGAACGCGGGATCCAGCCGCTCCTCCCGGCTGCCCTCCGCCCAGGTGGCGGCCACCCGCTGGACGAGGAGCAGCAGATGGTGGCGCCACGGCCCCCAGGGGTCGATACCCCGGCAGGTCTCCTGCGCGGCGAGGCCGAAGGACAGGTCGGCGAGCTGGTCGGCGTCGGCCCGGGTCCTGCCGCAGAGCCGGGCGTAGGACAGCACCGCCGGAAGGTGGCGCTCCCTCAACTCCTGGGTGGCGGGGAGGGCGGTGGGCGCCCCGGAGCGGATCCGCTCGGTGAGCTCCGCGTCGGACAGCCGCGCGTACGGCCGCTCCCCGGTGGTGGCATCGGGTTCGGTTCCGTGCGGGTCGGTCACCCTCACCACTCCTCGCGTCACCGACAGTGAGACGAGTGCCCATAGTGGTGGAGGGTGCGGGTGCGGGTAAAGACATCCGCCAGGAACTCCCCTGAGACGACAATTCTTTACGCTCGGCCGGCTACCGGGCCGGTGGTGAAGCGGCTGACGAGTTCCCGTTTGAGCACCTTGCCACTGGGGCCCAGCGGGAAGGCGTCGACGAACTCCACCCGGCGGGGGTACTTGTGCCCGGCGAGCCGCTCCCTGGCCCACCCCACGATCGCGGAGCCGAGTGCCGGGTCCGGAGCCGTCCCCGGACGCGGCCGCACCACGGCGCACACCTCCTCGCCGTACACCTCGTCGGGCAGTCCGATCACGGCCACCTGGGCGATGGCCGGGTGGCGCGTCAGCACGTCCTCCACCTCGCGCGGGTAGACGTTGTATCCGCCGCGCACCACCAGGTCCTTCTTGCGGTCCACGAGGGTGAGATAGCCCTCCGCGTCCTTGCTGCCGAGGTCGCCCGAACGGAACCACCCGTCGACCAGCACCTCGGCCGTGGCCTCCGGACGGTTGAGGTAGCCGGCCATCACATTGTGTCCGCGGATGACGATCTCACCGACGGCGCCCGTCGGCAGCAGCTCGACGCGGTCCTCCACATCGGCCGCGGCGATCTCCGCCTCGACGCCCCAGATCGGGCGCCCCACGGTCCCCGGTTTACACGGCCACGCCTTCTGGTTGTAGGCGACCACCGGTGATGCCTCGGTCAGGCCGTACCCCTCGTAGATCGGGCAGCCGAAGACCTCCTGGAAGTCCTCGAGCACCTTCACCGGAAGCGCCGAGCCCCCGGAGAAGGCGCGGTCCAGGGCCGGGCGGCGGGGGTCCTCGGCGGCCGCGTCGAGCAGGGCCAGATACATGGTGGGCACCCCCATGAAGACGGTGCACCCCTCGGTGACCATCAGGTCCAGCGCCCGCGGGCCGTCGAACCGGCTCATCAGCACCATCGTGCCGCCCGCCAGGAAGGTGGTGCTCATCCCGCAGGTCTGCCCGAAGGTGTGGAACAGGGGCAGACAGCCGAGCAGCACATCGTCGGGGCCGAGGTCGAACGGCGAGCGCATCGTGGTGCTCACGTTCATCACCAGGTTGAAGTGGGTGATCATCGCACCCTTGGGCCGGCCCGTGGTGCCCGAGGTGTACAGGACCACGGCGAGGTCGCCGGGCTCGCGCGGGGCGCAGCGGTCGATGGGCTCGGCCCCCTCGGCGAGGGCGTCCAGGCGCGGACGGCCACCGTCGTGCTCCTCCAGCACGGTGACCACCGGAACCCCGGCCACCTCCGCGCCCTTGGCGCCCTCGGTGAGCATCGGCGCCCCGCACACCAGCACCGTCGACTCCGAGTCGCGGAGCACATGGACGATCTCGTCGGCACGCAGCAGACCGTGCACCGGAACGGCCACCGCGCCGAGCGCCAGCACCCCGTAGTACACCATCGGGAAGTGCGGGGTGTTCGGCAGCAGCAGCGCCACCCGGTCGCCCGGGCCGATGCCCTGGTCGCGCAGTACGGCGGCGTACCGCCGGGTGGCATCCCACAGCGCGCGGTAGCTGATGCGCCGCGAGCCGAAGACGAGCGCGGGGTGGTCCGGCCGCCGCAGTGCGGACTCGGCGAGCACCGCCGCCGCGGTGAGTGTCATGCGCCGGCCCGCCGGGCGGCCAGCCGCTGCTTGTCCGGCTTGCCCGCACCGGTCAGCGGAAGGTCGTCGTGGAAGGTGATGGCGGCCGGCACGTGCTTGGGCGAGAGCTCACCGGACACGTGGTCGAGCAGTGAGGCGAAGTCGGCGGCGCCACCGGGCCGGAGCACCACGGCGGCGTGGATGTGCTCCACCCGGTCCCCGTCGGCCACTCCGTACACCGCGGCCTGCGCCACATCGGGGTGGGTCAGCAGCGCGTTCTCGACCGCGGTGGGATGGACCTTGATCCCGTTGGTCTTCATCACCTCGCCCACCCGGCCGTGCAGCCGCACATAGCCGCGCTCGTCGAGGGAGCCGAGGTCGCCGGTGTACACCCAGCCGTCGCGCACGGTCTCCGCGGTCAGCTCCGGCTCGCGCCAGTAGCCGAGCATGTTGAACGGCGACCGTACGCAGATCTCGCCGATCTCGCCCGCCGACAGGTCGCGCCGGTCCTCCAGGTCGCGGATGCGCACCTCGGCGGTCAGCCGCCCGGCGGTGAGCCGCAGCTCGGGGTCGAAGTGGTCCGGCGGGGCGAGCACACTGATCCCGCTGGTCTCGGTGGTGCCGTAGAACTGCAGCAGCACCGGGCCGAACACCTCGACCGCCTCGGCCAGCCGGGCCGGGGCGGCGGGGCAGCCGCCGTAGGAGATGATCTGGATGCTCGACAGATCGGTGTCCTTGATGGCCGGGTGGTCCACCAGCATGTACAGCTGCGGAGGGGTGAGGGTGAGCGCGGACACCCGGTGGCGCTCCACCGCGTCGAGCACCGCGCCGGCGTCGAAGCCCTCGTGCAGGACCACCGTGCCACCGGAGGCGAGGGCGAGGTCGGCGCCGGAGCCGTTGGAATGGCTCACCGGCAGCGTGGACAGATAGGTGATCGGGCCGGGTGCCTCAAGTCCCGCGCGCAGATAGAGAGTTCGGACGCGGAAGGGAAGTGTGACACCCTTCGGCGTGCCGCTGGTGCCACTGGTGAACAGGACCACGGCCGGACGCTCGGGGTCGGTTTCCACGACCTTCAGATCGAAGGCGTCCGCGTCGCCGGTGGTCAGGTCCAGCACATCGGGGCCCAGGGAGCCCAGCGCGGCGAGCCGGGGCGGATCCTGCAGACGCTCGCACAGCTGCCGGGCCGGGCCCAGGTTCTCCTCGTCCACGGCGAGGAACGTGGCGCCCGTCCTCTTCAGGATCTCGTACCGCTCGCGGGCGGCCAGCTGATCGGTGGGGTCCACCGCATTGGTGGAGTGCAGATGGACCACGGTGGCACCGATGAGGTTCGCCGCATAGCGCAGAATGATGGTGGCCGGGGTGTTGGCGACCGTCAGCACGGCCACGACCGGAATTTCCTCTTCCGCTATCTGGCGGTGCAGCAATTCCGCCGCCGCGACCACGGTGCGGGTGAACTCACCGGCGGTGTACCGCTCATCGTCGCGGAGCAGGGCCACCCGCTCCGGATCTGCCGATAGAGCCTCGAGGACCCGTCGGACGTAATTGTCGGTCGGAGACATCGAAACTCCAGTTCGCCGTGTGCCGATGAGTTCAAGGTGCCGTTTCCCGCTGCAGGATGACACCCCGTCCCCGGCATGGCAACCTTCTTCCGACCGCCCGTCAGTTTCTTGCCGTGAAACCGGGCCGGGTGTGCGGAGGTTGCCTTTCGGCATACCGATTGACGGCCGACCGCATGTAGATTGGCGCCGGCGGGGGGTCGTTGCGACTCATCCCGCTTTCTGCGCTGTCCCCAAGTAGCCTAAAAGCGAAGTGAGTGGACGTGACGACTCAATATCTGGACCTCTTTTCGCGCCTCACCGAGGGTTCTGACGGTGGAAAGCGAGAGTTCCTGGAGATCGGACGGCTCGCCGGCCAGTTCCCCGCCGCCAGCGTCAGCGGCGTCGAGGACACTCCCCGGATCAGCGTCTGGTGCAGCAACGACTACCTCGGCATGGGCCAGCACCCCGCCGTCCTGGAGGCCATGAAGGAAGCCGTCGACCAGTACGGGGCCGGCGCCGGCGGCTCGCGCAACATCGGCGGCACCAACCACTACCACGTAACGCTGGAGAAGGAACTCGGCGCGCTCCACGGCAAGGACGACGCCTTGCTGTTCACCTCCGGCTACACCGCCAACGACGGCGCGCTGTCCGTCATCGCGGGCCGCATGGAGGGGTGCGTCGTCTTCTCCGACGCGCTCAACCACGCCTCCATCATCGACGGCCTGCGCCACAGCGGCGCCCAGAAGCGGATCTTCCGGCACAATGACACCGCGCACCTCGAGGAGCTGCTCGCCGCCGCCGACCCCGACGCGCCGAAGCTGATCGTCACCGAGTCGGTCTACTCGATGAACGGCGACATCGCCCCACTCGCGGAGATCGCCGACATCGCCGAGCGCCATGGTGCCATGACCTTCCTCGACGAGGTCCACGCGGTGGGCATGTACGGCCCGCAGGGCGCGGGCATCGCGGCGCGCGAGGGGCTGGCCGACCGCTTCACCGTCATCATGGGCACGCTGGCCAAGGGTTTCGGCACCAACGGCGGATACATCGCGGGCCCGGCGGAGGTGATCGAGGCGGTGCGGATGTTCTCCCGCTCCTTCATCTTCACCACCGCGATGCCGCCCGCCGTGGCCGCCGCCGCCCTCGCCGCCGTCCGCCATCTGCGCTCCTCGGAGGCCGAAAGGGAACGGCTGTGGGAAAACGCACAGTTGCTGCACCGGCTGCTGAAGGAGCGCCGGATCCCCTTCCTCTCCGACCTCACCCACATCGTGTCCGTGCTGGTGCGGAACGAGGCCCTGTGCAAGCGGATGTCCACGGCCCTGCTGGAGCGGCACGGCATCTATGTGCAGGCGATCAACGCGCCCAGCGTACGGGCCGGTGAGGAGATCCTGCGGGTGGCACCCGGAGCAGTGCATTCCACCTCCGAGGTCGAGATGTTCGTCAAGGCACTTGACCAGGTCTGGGAGGAGCTCGGCGGCCCCCGCGAGGACGCCTGAACGCGGCTGCCCAATCACGTCGGCCGGGGTTGGGCAAAGGTGGCGCAAGGCATGTCGATCTTGCTTGACACGCCTTGGCGGCGAGAGGTTTGATGAGCCCACGCGAACAGCTGGGCGATTCTTGAGACCCGCTTGCGGAACGGGGATCTCGGGGGAGCAGTGCATGGGGTGCCGCGGCGATGCGGCACGCTTTGGCCCGGTGCGAACGGGCGGAAACGGGGGTTTCGGGGTGACGCTTGCGTATGTCCTCGACGGTGGTATGAACGATCAGCCGGGAGCCGGCGCAGAGCTGTATGAACTCTTTCCGAGTGTGCAGCACACCTATCAACGAATCGCCGAGTGGACGGGTATCGACGTCCAGCGGATATTCGAGGAAGAACGGCAGCCCGGACAGGAGCACCGACAAGGCGTCGGCGCCATTCGACAGGCCGCGGCCGTATTAGGAATTGCGGATGTTCTCGCCGAGGAATACGGCATAACACCGGCCGCCGTATGCGGACTGAGTTTCGGCGCACTGGTCGGCGCTGCTCTCGCCGGAGCCGTCGAGCGTCAGGATCTCTTCACCCTTCTGATGCGATTGCGGGAAGTACCTTCGCCCGCCACGGACAACGGCCCGCAGGCCGTCGCCATGCTGCGGATCCCCTACGACACCGCCCCGGACGACCTGCTCGCCGATGTGCCCGATGTGTATCTCTCCGCCGACCTCGGGAAGGTCGGCACGGGCCAGGAGCGCATGGTGCTGCTGGGCGGCTACCGCTCCGCGCTCCAGGAGTTCGGCGCCAGGTTCCCGGCCGGGGCCCTGCACGTGTCCGATGACCACGGCGCCGCCTTCCACTCGCCGCTCCAGCGGCACATCAGCGACTTCCTCGAGCCCACGCTGGAGGCCATGACCTTCCATGACCCACGGGTGCCCGTGCACTCGTGCATGGAACGCAAGGCGCTCACCACCGCCGAGGAGATCCGCGATCTCTTCCGCCGCAACCCCACCGCCCCCGTGAGCGTCCCGCACATGATCGGCGGCCTGGAGGACGGCGGCACCGAACTGGGCCTGGTGCTCGGCCCCGCCGCGTTCGGCACCTTCCAGAACGCGTCGTTCCCCGTGGTCCACGTGGAGTCTCCGGACCATGTCTTCGAGGCGATGACCGCCGTCTACGACTTCGGCATCGAACTCCCCTCCACCGAAGCCGGGGTGACCCAGTGAAGGACGTGACCGAGCAGATCGACCAGTGGCTGTCGCAGGACATCGACGCCTGGACCCGCCGGGTCGTCCGCCGCCACTTCGACCCCGACACCGGCAGCCCGTACTGGCTCAAGCGCGCCGCCGAACTCGCCGTCGACCCACGGGACATCACCCGCTACGACGAGCTGTCGGCGTTCGGCCCGATGCCGCTGGGCGACCTGCGCACCCTGGACCCCGCCGAACTCGTGCCCCAGGCCGTGCCCCGGCCCCTGACCGGCCGGATCTGGGACTCCGGAGGCACCACCGGCAACCCCTGCCGCGTGTTCTACACCGAGCCGATGCTCGAGCACCGCGCCGCGTGGCGGCGCTGGGTGATCGAGCGCGAGGGATTCGAGCCGGGCCGCACCTGGCTCCAGGCCACCCCCACCGGCCCGCACCTCATCGGACACGGCGCGGTGGACCTGGCCGACCTGTACGACGGCCGGGTGTACGGCATCGACTTCGACCCCCGCTGGGTCAAGCGGCTGCTCCGCGACGGCAGGCTGAAGGACGCGCAGGAGTACACGGCCCACCTCACCGAGCAGATCGCCGCGGTCCTGGAGCACCAGCCGGTCGACTACCTCGTCACCACCCCGGCCCTGCTGCAGGCCCTGATCAAGGCGAGGCCCGAACTGGTGGCCCGGCTGAAGGGCGTACGGCTCAGTGGGACACACGCCACCCCCGCCATGCGCAGGTCCTTCCACAAGGCCCTGGGTGGCGGACTGGTCGTCGTCACCTACGCCAACACCTTCGGCAACACCGTGGGCCTGCCCGTGGAGGACGACGGCGCCCTCATGCCGTACCTGCCGAACTACCCGCAGGTGACCATGGCGGTCGTCGACAAGGACGACTGGTCCAAGGTGGTCGGATACGGCGAACAGGGCCAGGTCCGGCTGACCGTCCTGCACGACGACCTCTTCCTGCCCAATGTGCTGGAGCGCGACCTCGCGGTGCGGTACGACACGGGCCCGGAGTGGCCGTGTGACGGCGTCGCCAACGTCAAGCCACTGCAGGTCGTGCGCTCGGCGCCGGAAGGCATCTACTAGGCCCCGCCCGGACCCACAAGACATCCACGAAGCCCGGGGGACACGGAGCACGGGCAAACAGGCCACGGGCCACAGGTCATGAGCCACAGGACATGAGCGCCCCGCGTGGCATCCGCCACGCGGGAGGGTCCCGCCCGCCCGTGTCCCGTCCGTTCCCCGTCCACTTCGCCATCTCGTTCTCCAGCCCCGCTGCCCCGCCGTCCTGCCCGGACGCGGCGCAGACCCTCGCCTTGCGCCGGTGTGCGCCCGGCGTCCCACGTTCCTAGTTCCAGGGAGTCACGCTCATGAAGGGTTCCGACGGCACCTCGCCGAGCACGACGGACGCGCCGATCGCGGTCGTCGGACTGTCCTGCCGCCTCCCCGGAGCACCCGACCCCGCCTCCTTCCGGCAACTGCTCCGCGACGGGGCCGACGCCATCTCGGAGGCCCCGGAGGGACGCTGGAACGCGGAGGCCGCTGCGCCCCGCCGGGGCGGCTTCCTGGACCGCGACCGCATCGACCACTTCGACGCCGCCTTCTTCGGCATCTCGCCGCGCGAGGCCGCGGCCATGGACCCCCAGCAGCGACTGACCCTGGAACTGACCTGGGAGGCCCTCGAAGACGCCGGAATCGTCCCGGACCGGCTCCGTGACAGCCGCACCGGCGTGTACATCGGTGTGATCGCGGACGACTACGCCACCCTGGTCCGGCGGGGCGGCCCGGAGGCCATCGACCGGCACAGTTTCACCGGGCTCCACCGAGGCATCATTGCCAATCGCGTCTCCTACCACCTCGGCCTGCGCGGCCCCAGCCTCACCCTCGACGCCGGACAGGCGTCCTCGCTGGCTGCCATACACCTGGCCTGCGAAAGCATCCGCCGCGGCGAAATATCCGTCGCCATCGCCGGTGGGGTCCACCTCAACCTGGCCCCCGAAAGCAGCGCCAGCGCCGCCCGGTTCGGCGGGCTGTCACCGGACGGCGTCACCTACACCTTCGACGCCCGCGCCAACGGATTCGTCCGCGGCGAGGGCGGTGGCGCGGTCGTCCTCAAGCCCCTCGCGGACGCCCAAGCCGACGGGGACCCCGTCTACTGCGTCATCCGTGGCAGCGCGCTCAACAACGACGGTGGCGGGGACCACCTCACCACCCCGCATCAGGAGGCCCAGGAAGACCTCCTGCGCCGCGCCTACCGGCAGGCCGGAGTCGACCCCGCCGGTGTCCAGTACGTGGAACTCCACGGCACCGGCACGAGGGTCGGCGACCCGATCGAGGCCGCGGCGCTGGGCGCGGTCCTGGGCGCGGCGCGGCGGCCCACCGATGCCCCGCTGCTGGTGGGATCGGCCAAGACCAACGTGGGCCACCTGGAGGGCGCGGCCGGTGTCGTCGGCTTCATCAAGACGGCCCTGGGGCTCAAGCACGGCGAGCTCTTCCCCAGCCTCAACTTCCGGACACCCCACCCGGACATTCCGCTGGACCGGCTGAACCTGCGGGTGCAGACGACCTCGGAACCGTGGATCGCGGACACGGGTACGGGGGAGGCGCTGACCGCCGGGGTCAGCTCGTTCGGAGTGGGTGGGACCAACTGCCATGTGGTGCTCTCCGGGGCGCCGGAGCCGGCGGTGGCCCGGGACGTGGCGGGAGCTGATGGGAACCCCGCTCCGGGCCGGATCCCGTGGGTGGTGTCGGCCCGTTCCGAGGTGGCGTTGCGGGGGCAGGCGGGTCGGCTG